>JAYWIP010000115.1:0-50794 GCA_039794465.1 Nitrospira sp. | reverse complement strand
GGTATCCGTGTCACCTGCAAAAATGTCGGGCTGGTCCATGATGGATATTCCATCTTTGACAACTTCAATCTGGAAGTGGCCCCGGGCGAGAAACTCGGGATTTATGCGAAAACCGCTGTCGCGAAACTTTCCCTCGCCCGAGTCTTGGGCGGTCTCGAAGCACCGACTAACGGGGTGGTTCAATACAACGGCGTCGACCTTCGCTACATGGACCCGGATGCCATCAATCAATGCCGGAGCGTGGTCATCGATTCACAGCTGACCCTCCTAGAAGGAACAATCGAAGACAATATCGTCGTCGGGCGGTCCTATGTCAGCTATGACGATATTGCGTGGGCGTTACGATTTGCGGAGCTCGAAGAGGAGGTCGAATCCCTTCCTCGTGGAATCAAGTCAAACATCCGGGAGATGGGCGAAGTGTTACCGTCCAGCAAAGTCGTCCAGATCTTGTTGGCACGGGCCGTCCTCGGCCACCCGCAAGTCCTGGTATTCGACGGCCTGATTCACAGCATGGATCCGGCGATGAGAGAAACGATTTTGCGTCGCCTGTGCTCCAAAGATGAAACGTGGTCGGTCATTTTCGTCTCAACAGATCCTAATTTAACGGCGCATGCCGATCGGCGTATTATGTTGCACCATGCGCATGCCTGAACGGGTCAAACGGACGTAACCACAGTAAGTAACATCAACGGAGGCTTACATGGCTGGCCTAGATCGTGAACGCGGCAGTAATGAGCGGGCACTGGTTCCACGAGCGGCAGGATTTGAGGCGGTCGCTCTCGAGAGCGGAACGGCATTAACAAAGATGCCATGCTGGGAGGCGGTCAAAATTCCCAGGCGGCTGACGACGTCATCACGCGTCACCCTGACGCTGTTGATCCTGATCATCATCATGATCGACTTCGTGCCCTGGACCCAGACCATCAGCGCGACTGGTAAGGTCTCCGCCTATACCCCGTATGAACGGCCGCAAAATCTCGAAGCGCAGATCACGGGGCGTATCAAGGCGTGGCATGTCTATGAAGGTGTGAAGGTCAAGCAGGGCGACCTCATTGCAGAGCTCCAGGATTACGATCCGAATTTCATGGCACCTGAACTGCTCGAACTTCTGGAACAGCGAAAAGTGGCCCTGCAGCAGCAGCGCCAGGCGGCATTAGCCAGGGCCGATCAACTCAACAAGCGGATCGGGCAGATGAAGGCCCTCGTGAGAGCCGCCGTGCCGTCAGCCGATGCCCGTGTGGTTGAAGCTGAAAACAGGGTACGGGAAGCCCAACAGAAACTCGAGGCCGCCAAGATCGACGTGACCACGGCGCTCCTCAACGTTGACCGGCACAGGCAATTGGTCAAAGACGGCTTGGTCTCGCAACGCGAACTCGAGTTAACGATTCAAACTGAGATCGCTACGAAAGCGGCCTTGCAGGCGGCACAGGCCAATCTGCAGGCTGCCGAACAGTCTCGCTCCGCCCTGTTCTTCGGTCGCGACCAAATCACCGCCGATGTGTGGCAAAAGCTGATCGATGCCGAAGCGGCACGCGACCAGGCAGTCGCGGATGCGTCCAAAGCCTTAGACCAGTTGGCGGATGTCTCCGTCCGACAGGAAAATGCTCAACAGCGTATCGATCGGGCTCGCATCATCGCGACGATGGACGGAACCGTCGTAAAAATGTCCAAGGTTGGAGTCGGTGAGACCGTGAAGCAGGGTGAAACCATTGTGACACTCTCGCCCACTGCGTCAGATACGGCTATCGAAATGACGGCGCAAGGGTTGGACTCTCCCTTGCTGGTTCCCGGCCGAAAAGTCAGAATCTTGTTCTTCGGCGTTCCGGCCATTCCTCTTCCTGCTTGGCCTGAACTGATGGCGGGAACTCGTGGCGGGATTATTAAAGTTGTCGACCAAATCGACGATGGCAAAGGCAATTACCGGTTCTGGGTGGTCCCGGACCCCGATGATCCTCAGGCGTGGCCCGAACAATCAAGGGTACGTCAAGGGACAAAAGTATTGGGGTGGGTGGTGTTAAACAGAGTTCCGCTCTGGTACGAATTGTGGCGGCGGTTTAACTTCTTCCCGCCGGACTATTTTGAGAGAGATCCAAGCATATTCGAAATGTTTGCACCCAAGACAACCGGTCAGGGTCTCAAGTAGGCTGGCGCTGTTCTAGGGGGCTGAAAACATCTAGCTCAAGTGCGAGAACCGGAGGGGGTGGGAAACCACCCCCTCCGTATTTTCTGCGCCACTCCGTCGGTACGATCACGATCACACATGCATTGACTCCCTTAGTTCTCACCGCCTGCGGTGGCCTTGACCCATGCTGTCGGAGACATTAAGGTGATGAATCTTTACTCAGGCGAGATTCACACTCCAGACATCTAAACAGGTCATTTCAACATGGTTACACAAAAAGGGCGATCGCATCAGCGGAGAGCACGTAATCCAATGGCCGCAGACAAACCGATTGTCGGGGTGCTCGGCGGAAGTAAATCGGACTTCCCTGTCTTAGAAAAGGCAGGGGCAATTTTAGGAGAACTCGCGATTCCCTACGAGCTGCTGGTCGTCTCCGCTCACCGCACCCCTGATCGACTATTCGAATATGCCATGGGTGCATCCGAACGAGGCATCGAAGTGATCATCGCTGGGGCAGGAGGGGCGGCACACCTTCCCGGTATGCTGGCTGCCAAAACCCATCTCCCAGTCATCGGTGTGCCGATTCCCACAGAAAACCTCCGTGGCCTGGATTCGTTACTGTCGATCGTTCAAATGCCCAAAGGGATACCGGTCGCGACGGTTGCCATCGGGGGAGCCGAAAACGCAGGCCTCTTGGCGGCGCAGATTCTCGCCGGGCGCTATCCCCGCATCGCGAAGGCTGTGAAGAATTACCGGGCAGCCCAGACCGACAGTGTCCTCAATTCCGCAGAGGCCCAGGGTATGACTTTGGGCAATCCCGGCGCAGAGGAGACGAGTCGGAAATCGTGACGGCCAAGGTCCTTGAGCCTGGATCAATGCTCGGTGTGCTGGGAGGGGGCCAATTGGGGGCCATGTTCTCCAGCGCCGCGCGGCGTATGGGCTATCGTGTCGCCGTGTGGGACCCTGATCCCGATGCTCCTGCACTCAAACAGGCGGACTATTCTTTTGCGGCGCCCTTCTTAGACGTGGAGACACGCGATCAATTCTCCGGCACCGTTGGTGCCGTCACCGTTGAATGGGAGAATGTACCGGCTGATCTGTGCGAATGGCTCGCAGGTCATCATCCTGTCCGCCCTTTCGGGTCCGTGCTTCGGCTCCTTCAAGATCGCATTCACCAAAAGCAATTTCTGCAACTTCACGGTCTTCCTGTGGCGCCCTTCGCGATCGTCGAGTCCCCCGATCAATTGCCGAACGCGATCAGTGGCATCGGGCTTCCCGCCCTGTGCAAGACCGCACGCTCTGGGTACGACGGCAAGGGCCAATGGCTCATTCAGACGCCGGCTGACGCCGAACAGGTCTTCCCGTCGTTGTCCGCAAGTACCAGGGCCGGCCACCGCTGGATTCTCGAACAATTTGTGCCCTTCGAGCGGGAATTGTCGGTACTTGTAGTCCGAGAACCGGGAGGACAATGTCGGACGTACCCCGCTGTGGACAATCGGCATGACCATGGCATCTTACGTCTGACGGTTGCGCCATCCTCTCTTCCCGCTGGAGCCACGACGATTGCATCGCACCTCGCCGTTCAAGCCGTCTCGGCATTGAACTCTCCAGGAGTCTTCTGTGTCGAGTTCTTTCACACATCCGAAGGCAATCTGTTGATCAATGAAATCGCGCCACGTCCTCATAATTCCGGTCACTACACTCTGGATGCCTGTACGGTCTCGCAATTCGAACAACAAGTTCGGGTTCTCTGCGGCGCGCCAATCGGTGACATCGAGCTCCTCTGTTCGGCGGCAATGGTCAATCTTATCGGGGATGAAGTCCGAACGGTGACATCGGGACAAGGATACAGGGAGGTGATGGGGATTCCAGGGGCTGTGCTGCATCTCTACGGCAAGCGGACCATACGGACAGGAAGAAAAATGGGGCATGTGACGTTCTTAGCTGAAGAACGTGAGACAGCAGAAGAGCGGGCTCGCTGGTTGATGAAACGGCTGGTTTAAGTTCCGTGTAGTCCTCTCATCGGCGAAATTGCCCCGGCGCAAAAAACGGCACCTCCGGCCGTTTGAAGAGTCCCACCAGCGCCATGCCTGCGAGAAAACCTCCAATATGCGCGAAGAAGGCCACACCGCCACCCTTGGCGCCGACGCTCATGCCTCCACTGACCAGCTGAGTAACGAACCACATACCCAGGACAATGCCAGCTGCCACGCGGGTCATCCCGACGCCCGGCAATAGGACCAGCACATGCGCACGAGGGAACAGCAACAGATACGCTCCCAGCACGGCGGAGATGGCTCCACTGGCCCCGACCATGGGGATTTGAGATCCAGGATCGGTCACGGCATGGCTGAGAGCCGCCAGTACTCCGCAGAGCACGTAAAAGGCCGCATATTTGGCATGTCCCATGACATCCTCGATGTTGTTGCCGAAGATCCACAGGTACAGCATATTGCCCAGCAAATGCATCCAGCCTCCATGCAGGAACATGCTTGTCACCAGCGTCAGGCCAACCGGGATTGAGGCCGCCGCTTCCTCCGGGAGCGAACCGGAACCGAATACGACGGCAGGAATAGCACCATACTGAAATACGAAGATGTCACCGAGGTTCTCCGGGAGACTGTTCTGGTAGAGGAAGACGGCGATACACAAGACGATGAACAGAATGGTCACGAACGGGAATCGTTCGGTGGGATTATCGTCGTGAAGAGGGATCACGGTAAGGACCTAAGGGGTGCGCCGGCGGTCGGTGACCGCGCGTGGCAACAACGGATTGGCGGGAAGAATTCCGTCGGTCCCCAAGGGAACCGAAAACCCAGCCGCGTGAGTATGCCCGCCTCCGCCGAAGGATGCGGCGATCGCCCCGACATCCGTGCCGTCCTGGCGGGAGCGCATGCTGAAATAACGCCGTCCGTCGCGATCATGCCAAATTATGCAGAATGGATAATGGGGCGAGAGACGCTCGCCGATCTGGCTTGTTAAGACCGCGCTTTGCACGGATGGAACGACTTCGCCCTGAAACTCCACCATGACGGCTTGCGCCGCCAGTTTGCCGACCAGCTCATGTTCGTAGCGAAGGATCGCCTGCCCCTCCTGTTCGAGCTTGTCCTGGGCGAACTGATCCCAGAGTCTGAAGTCGAATGGGTACGAAGCTAGCGCTGCATTGATCTCTCGGCTGCCCGCCAAGGCCCAGGTCCAGAGATCCTTGTCCTGGACATACCGGAGCAGCCAAGGCGCGGTTGTCCCATGGGCCCATTCCCAGCCAAGCACCGCCCCCGACTTTGTCTGATCAAAATAGGCATAGGGCAGCCCCTGTAATGCCTGCTCTGCCGTAATGTGATGGTCGAGGACGAGCAGTTCCTTGGCCTCGGCTGCCATGGCCTCGAGCGTGGGACGCCCATAACTGAAATCGACCATGACGATGCGGCGATCCGTGAGATCAGCCGGTGGTGGGAGGCCGTGTTTGACCGGCACGAAGCGGGCATTGGGAAATTGTTTCCAAATGGCCCATGCGGCTCCAAATCCGTCCGAGCAGTCGGCGTGATAGAGGACGATATCGGGAGGATGATGGAACCGGTGTGCGTAGGGTGAATCGCTCATAAGGGTCTGTGGAGAATACCATGGCTGGAGAGGCGACTAAAGAGGGTTTCTCACGGCCAAACCGGCCGCAGGGGACTGGCCTGTCGACGGGTGAGACTACAGCCGATTCAGATGGTCGATCAACTGACGGAGCCGACCGGCGCTCCGCCGGTTGAAATTGAAGACCAGCCGGGGAAGGTCCCGTAATGCTGGCTCATCCAGCTCTTCGTCGAGCGGGCCCCGCAATTCGAATTGCCCATCGGCTAGGAGGTCGCCGAACCGTTCCTGGGTTTGCTCGAGCTGTTCGCCGGAGATCGGCGATTGCAACCGCATCGCCAGCTGTCGCCCCACGAACCGAATGGAGTGATACCGGCGATAAAACGTGAGGATATGGTTCACGGCCGCATCGGGCGAATCCATGATCGTGAAGAGACTCAGGTCCTCTTCATTGATCAGCTTTCGGTGTAACAGCTGGCGTGTGATGAAGGCTGACCAGTCGTCCCAATAGTCGCACCCCGGTGCCTGCAGACAGACAATTGGCTGAGGGTCACTCTTCCCGGTTTGCGCCAGCGTCAGAATCTCAAACCCTTCATCATGGGTACCGAAGCCTCCCGGGAACAGCGCGATGGCATTGGCCTCTTTTTGGAACATCAATTTCCGCGTAAAGAAATATTTGAACGTGATCAGCTTGGCATCGTCGGCGATGGTCTGGTTCGGCCCTTGCTCGAAGGGCAACATGATATTCACGCCGAAACTGTTCTCACGTCCGGCACCTTCTTGGGCGGCACGCATGATGCCGTCCGCTCCGCCGGTGATGACCATGAATCCCTGCTGGACGATCGCCTGCGCGAAACGGTAGGCCAAGTGGTAATTGGGGTCATCCGAGGGGGTGCGTGCGGATCCGAAGATACTCACTTTTTGCCGGTCCCGATACCCTCGGAACACCCCGAACGCATGGCGCAATTCTTTCACCGCCCGATTCACGATTTTCACGTCGAGCAAGTCGAGATGCGCGTCGTGGAGTTTCAGAACCCCCGTTAACAGCTCTTTCATCAGGGCGACGTGTAAGTCGTCTTCCGGGCCACCGAGCATGGTGCCAATCTGGTGCAGGATCTCTTCTTTCGACAAGCTGGGCCGTGGTCGGAGTTGCTGTGGTTTGCTGGGTACGTTCATGTGTGTCCTCTCAGCGTACGCTGACGAGAGATTCTATCAATGGATCACAGATTGGTCAAAGAACCTTCAAAGATGGGCGCGGCCTAGAATAGATCGGAAGATGTGGGCAAATGCTGGAGCACCCACGCTTTGATCGTTGACTGGTCCGTGGACGAGAGATCGACAAATTGGATATCGAACGTGGCAGCTGAGGTCCGAGACGGTGGTCCGGCCCCGCGCCTCCGGCCGTAATCGGACACGATCCGACCTCGAACCGTCAGCGGGCTTGCCAAAGAGGGGAGGGAAAAGCGTAACATGACGGAAGTGTCCGGAAGCAAGGAGGTCGAAGGCTCCACGAGTGCACCGACATGGCTGAGTTCTACGATTGTGGCCTGATACTCAGGTCCGGAAAGGCTTCCGTCCGTTGCCCGAATGGTTGCCGGGATATTGACGAGACAACGTTTCGGCGCGAGGATCAAGTCTCGTGCCGTCAGGACACCCACGGGCTGATCCTGTTTGGTGACGATCAAGATCGGGACGCCGCTCGTCATCATCATCCTCGATGCGTCGTCCGCCGCTCGATCGTATTCGATAAAATGGACCGGTCGTGTCATGATTGTGCGCACCTCGATATCATCCGGCTCCAGACCTTGCGCGACCACTTTCTTGACGATGTCGGTCGGGGTCATGAGTCCGAAACAGGATTCGGTGTCCTTGATGAGCAGGCAGGGCATCTGCTCCCGCTCCAAGAGGGAAGCTGCTTCGGTAACAGACACGTCGCCGGGAATCTGGACTACACCTGGTGTCATCATGTGTGCAACCACGGGGTTTGGGTGATTCGCAGCGGTTGACCGGGTTTCATCGTTGCTCGACATCGATCAGCCCGGTCCTTTCTTCCGAAACAGCCGGGCGTCCGGCCCCTGCGATGTACGCCAAGTATAGCAGAAGGTCTGGGGAGCCCATGATTGTGCCAAACCCTTGTCAGTCAACGGTTTCCAGGAATAGAATTGGACGAAATTTTGGCCCTCGGTGAGAGCATCTGGATGGCTGCGCTGAATTCTTTGGAGCGGGAGTTTCTCCGTCGTCTTAGCCTGATTCAGGTTCATGGCCTAGGCCTCTCTGTCGACGTATACTCTCCTGATCTTACCAGCTTGCTCGGAGCGCTGCACCGCCGTCGAGTACGACCGGCCTATCTGGAGGTGTTTCGCGCGGGTCCAGCGGCGCTGGCGGTAGTCAAAAGCCAGGCCGGTGACGCCTTGTTGACGTATCATGGCGAAGGCTTGTGGGTAACACAGCCAGGAATCGCCGATGACCCACTGTTCGCAGAGGAGGTTCACGAGGTTGCCGGACATCTCCAGACGCTGGACAGTGCCTGGCTAAATCACGAATGTGCGACGAAATCCATCGCGGGGTATTCGTTTGGGACCTATCTCCCTCCGCTCTATACGGAGTCCAGTGCTTTCATGGTGGCCGAGAACACCCGGCGCGTACAAGAACTTCTCGACCGTCATTGTCGCCTCTCACACGGGGTGGCGCCGTTGGTGTTGCTGGAGATGCCCCCGCTCACCTATTTTGTGGCGGGGACGGTGGCCGTTCCACGATTTTTTCAGTTGGTTATCCAGAGCGCGCCTTGTGGGATTGTGCTGGACATTGGCCATCTCTGGACCGTCTATCGGTATTCAGGCGCCTGGCGAGCGGCCTCGCTGGCGCAATTTGTCCGCACGTTTCTGGACGAATTCCCCATGCATCGCGTCGTCGAGATTCATGTGGCGGGACTCTCCATTCACGAATCGGGTTCGACCGTAGCGTCAGGACCGGTCAAGCCGGACGGAGACGGTTTCCTGCCGGCGTGGATCGATGCTCATGCGGCTCCTATCCCGGCGGTGCTCTTCGAGATACTTGATCAGGTTCTGAGCCATCCGAGTCTGACCAGTCTGCGGGGTCTGGCGTTGGAAGTCGACACCAAACCAGTCGAGTTGATCGTCGATGAGTTTGCCAGATTTACCGAACGCTATCGGTCCGTTCCGTTTCCGGTAGAAGACCTGCCCGTGTCTTCCACCGACCGTTCAGTTTGGCTGCCGGGAGTGGAACGGCTGTCTGACACGGTCGTGCGCGGGTTGGAGGAGGCCTATGATCGATATGCCGGCGTGGCGGCGGGCCGAGCCGAACCCATTGGACCGGAATGGACGAATCCCGCTGCCTGCGCCGATGAGATTGACATGTATCGGTCCATCTACCTTCCCTATGAGATTCTCCACTGGGGGGGCGATGTGACATCGATGTTCCCGGAATCGTGCCGCAGGCTCGTCGGGCGAGGCGTGCCGCTCTCGCGGTTTATTCCCTTTTGGTTCAGCCGGCCGAGGCCGCGGTCACGTTCCTACGACTTCTTTCTTGTCAAGATCGAGCGGTTCATGGAGTTCGTCCGGGACGAAGCGCCGGATTTGGGCGGCATCGCCGAACAAGAAGCCGACGAACTCAGACGGGCGTACGAGGTCGCCAACGAGCCTCCGGTCCAGACTGCGAGTGAAGGCCCATGAATTTTTGGCCGATCCTCCCTCGTCCGATCATCGGCCTGTCTCCAATGGACGGTGTCACCGACGCGAGTTTTCGTTCCGTGATCGCGCGGCAAGGCAAGCCCGATGTCACGTTCACGGAGTTTACGCACGTGCACGATATCTGCCATGGGCCGGAGAAGTTGCTGGAGACCCTGGTCTACAGTGAGATCGAGCGTCCGATGGTGGCGCAACTCTACGGAAATGATCCGGAGTTGTTTTATCGGGCTGCGCACGTGGTCTGTGAGCTGGGATTCGACGGGTTGGATATTAACATGGGGTGCCCGTCCAAGAACGTCGCGGCCTCCGGATCGGGTGCCGGCCTGATCAGAACGCCCGCCGTGGCTCGTGCGATCATGCAGGCCGCCAGACGTGGAATAGAAGAGTGGGCCGGCGGGAAAACACTGGAACAGGTGGGGTTCAAACCGGCCAGGGTGACGGCCTTTGAGCTGATGAATGAAGAGCGTGGAGGGAGCCAGCCCGCCGTGCGCCGTCCAATCCCCCTCTCCGTCAAGACGCGGCTCGGTTACGAGTCGGTCGTGGTGGAAAGCTGGATCGCGCATCTGTTGGAAGAGCGGCCGGCGGTGATCTCGCTTCATGGTCGGACGCTTCGGCAGATGTACCGAGGCGAGGCTGATTGGTCCGCTATTGCACGGGCTGCGGCCATGGCGAAGGGGACCGGGACCTTGTTATGCGGGAACGGAGATCTCCACAGCTTGGACGACGTGATGTCGCGTGTCCGCGAAACCGGTGTGGATGGCGTGTTGGTCGGGCGGGCCGTTCTTGGCGCTCCGTGGTTTTTCCGCTCGAAAGAACGGGCCCGTCTGTTCGCCCGCGAGCCGAATCGATTCTGCGCCGAGGGCTGTTCCGAGGTCGGGATCTCGCTCGACCAGCGGTTCGCCGTGCTGCTGGATCATGCCCGCCAATTTGAAGCGTTCTGCGGCCAACGGCAATTCCATCGGATGCGCAAACACTTGGGCTGGTATTGCAAGGGATTTCCGCATGCCGCCGCGTTGCGCGCACGGATGTTCCGTTTGTCTTCGGTGAAAGAGCTTGAAGCCGTGCTCGACGAGTATCGAGCCCAGCGGATTCGGGATTCAGCCGAGCCTGAACCGATCGATGAAACGGGTGAGAGTGAACCGATGCCGGCGTCACGATGCAGTTAGTGCTGGCCTCCACGTCGCCCCGCCGCCGCGGGCTGCTTGCGCTCTTGGGAGTGTCCTTCGAGGTCGACCCTCCGGCATTTGAAGAACACCCGCTCGCAGGCTTGTCTCCCCGCGAACAGGTCGGATACTTCGCCATTGAGAAAGCCCGATCCATCGCGGGCAGGAGGCCGGGAGATCTTGTGCTGGGCAGCGACACCGTGATCGAATTGGACGGCCGTCTGTTAGGCAAGCCGCGCGACCTTGACGAGGCGCGTGGCATGCTGACCGATCTCGCCGGCCGGCCGCATGAGGTTCACACGGCGGTGGCCCTGTGTAGTCGGATCCGAGCGGTCGATTCAGTCGAGATTGTGACGGCCACGGTATATATGTACGCGGACATTGAGGATGCCATCGAGCGGTATCTTGTGAGTGGGGAATCGTTGGGCAAGGCCGGGGCCTATTCGATTCAAGGTGCGGGAGGAAACCTCGTTGAACGGATCGAGGGGGATTTCACCGCCGTGGTGGGTTTGCCGTTAGCGGTCGTGGCGCGGCTGCTTGGGTCTGTCGGGTATCCCATTCCGCGGGATGTGGAGGAAATCTATAGGCAGAAGCCTTATCCCAATTGGAGCCGGTTCGCCGCGTGATTGCATCGAGTGCGCCGTTCTCCTACAATGCGTCCGCCGTTTATCCACTTTTTTAAAGCATCGGCCGGGGGCATCACAGGCTTCGGAAAGGAAGGCATGGTTTCGCACAGAAGCAGCGTCTTGTGGGTTGTCGTCAGCCTGATCGGAATGTGTGCGGTCGGGATTGAAACGGCTTGGGCCATCGATGTGAAACTGTCCACCGAGGAGGCTCAAAAGGCACTGGAGGCCGGCCGGGCACCGATGGAGAAAGCCACTCTTCCTGAGGATGTGAAAAAGGTCCTTCAACAGGCGTCCTTAGCCGCTCGGGTGGGCGCCGATCCTGAGAAGGACCCGTGCGGCGCCAGCGCGATCCTGCGCACCAAACGCTATCGCCTGGAAGCGTTCGGCCGACAGGAAGCGGTGGAATCGAAGAAGCGCAAGATCGACGTGCGCATGCCGGAAGAGTTCATTAAGAAAGTGATAGACATGCCCAATATGGAGGTCGAGGTCCAGCTTTGCGGCGAGGACGAGTATTTCGCCGAAGGGGCCGTCATCGAATTGCAGCAAGGATCAAAGCGAATCAAGCCGATCGATCTCGGTAAGGCCGAGCGAGGACGAAAGAACGAGGGCAACGGCCCGGCTTTTCGCTCCCGGTTTACGGCGCTCTTCGCCTACGAGCAGTTTGACCCAACGGCCAAATCCGTGTTCGTCGTGAATCTGCAAGACGGGCAAGAGGCCAGAATCCCCGCCGACTTTTCCAAGGTGAGGTAAGCTCTCCAGCTTTGTTACACCACTCTCCTGCCGGGCTTCCCGCTCAGGACAAGCGGCCGCGCAAGGCCGTCTTCTGGGATTGCGTTACGCACGTGTTGCTTGGTCATGCCCGGCGAATTACGAGCGCGCTCGCAATTCGTATTCAAAGCCACGTCGCTGCAAATAAATCAACGATTGACGACTGAGCTCATCCACGAGTGAGAATGCTTGATTCCAGGTGAGCTCGGGAAGGCACGCCAGGAGATCCTCAAGCGCAATACATTGCCGCTCTTGAATGATGGCCAGTAGCTTAATCCTAGGCGGTTGAGTCATTGAACAACCCCCACATGGTAGAGAGCAACGCGCACCGCATCGCAAGGTCCTGTACACATAGAGTAACTGTTAAAAATCATCGATGGAGACCGGTCGGAGAAAGTCCCGAACCGATACCAACCCGATGAGTGCTCCTCCTTTCGTGACACCGAGGTGGAGGGTGCGATGCTTGTCCATAAGGTCGGCTGCTTCCGTTAACGGCCGCCGCTCTTCGATGCCCGGTACCGGGGTACTCATGATCTCTTCCACGGGTACAAAGTAGGGTGCTTTTTCGGCTCCCACGAACTTCTTGACGATATCCGATTCGGTCACTATGCCGACAACCTGCGCTTTCCGGGTTATGAATACGCTCTCCACATCGCAGGCTCGCATCAATCTTGCTGCCTCGATGACCGAGGTGCCTGCCTCCACTGTCACTGGTTCTGTCTGCATGAGGTTGCCTACCGTTACCATCTGATCCTCCATGTTTTGTTTGTGTATTAACCCCAGGCTACCAAGGTGTTGTTGCGCAAGCGTTAGGCCGGCATTACAGCCCGGTTAACACTTCAAGGGAAGGGAAGAATGTTACACGATATCTACCATTCGGCAATAAAGCCGTGACGTGCAGAAGGTAGAGTCTCTCATCATGATAAGACGAATGCCTCGTGATTGATCGGAGGCACCTCCATGATGAGGACGAGTTGAAACCTCAACGTACGGGAGGAGATCATGGCTGCCCAGCTGCGAGTAGGACTCTTGCTCTCCAAGTCTCTTATGACGTGCTTGGCCATTATCGTGATAAGTGCCTGCGGCATGTTCATTAGGTTTAGGCCGGCGCGGTAACGTGAATACACCTATCCGGGAAGCACAAGAAAGTGGGAAAGCGTGTGAGCACTGATGGCGAGCGGACTCGGCCATTGTCCAGGTTCGTGCGCTCTGACGAGGCTCGTCGAAGTTGAGCCAAGAAGATCAGGTTCGTTGATTGTGGTTTGAGTAAGACCCGCCAAGTCGTTTGAGCAAGGCTTGTCCCCGGCGCGTCCCATTTCCTAACCGCGCGGCCCGCTGATTGCGCTTTCGTGGAATCCAGCCTTTGTACAACCTCCAACTTGGAGATGGGCGGGTCTCCCTGAGCGCCCGCTGGACGGGGAGCCATGATGTGCGAAATGTTGGAGGGGCATCGTCATTCAGAATCATGATTCATACCTCCTGAGCGCCATGGAGATATGATGATGGGGCGTCTGCGTTAGACCGGTGTTACGCAGAGATTACAGGGGAATAAACTTTACTCGCGCGGGATCGTCCTTTGATGAGTGCCGAGCTCCAGGCTCGTCACATGTGCGGAGGTGTCGGCATTTCAGGGCAGACTTGATGATAGAGCGATTATCTCACGCGATCGGGTCATGCAGGCGAATGGTATAGAGGTAGTAGTATAGCCCCCGACGTTCCATGAGTTGCGCGTGTGTGCCTTCTTCCACCAGCTTGCCTTTGTCCAGCACCAGGATGCGGTCGGCGCGTTGCACGGTCGAAAGCCGGTGGGCAACGACAAACGTCGTCCGCCCTTTCATCAGGCGATCCAACGCGTCCTGCACCAGCCGCTCCGATTCGGTGTCGAGAGACGAGGTGGCCTCATCCAACAGCAAGATGCGGGGGTTCTTGAGGATCGCCCGTGCAATCGCGATGCGCTGGCGCTGCCCGCCTGATAGGTTGACGCCTTTTTCACCGACGACGGTGCGATAGCCATCGGGAAGGCCTGTAATGAAATCATGGGCGTGCGCGGCCCTGGCGGCTTCCTGCACCGCCGCGTGATCTGCATCGGGATTGCCATAGCGGATGTTGTCGAGGATGGTTCCGCCGAAGAGAATCGTTTCTTGGGGAACGAGCGCCAGTTGCCGATACCAGCTCTCGACGTTCGCCTGGCGCAGATCCTTGCCGTCGACGGTAATGCGCCCTTCGGTGGGATCGTAAAATCGGTGCAACAGATTAATCACGGTTGTCTTGCCTGCTCCCGTCGGGCCGACCAGGGCGACGACTTCGCCTGGATTGGCTCCGAAGGACAGGTGCGAGAGGACAGGGTGCCGAGGATCGTAGGAGAAACTGACGTCGTCGAAGCGCACGGCGCCGTCGACCAAGGAGAAGACGTTCGCGCTGGGCTGATCGTGAATGTCCGGCTGGACGTCAAGAATCTCAAAAACCCGTTGCATGGCGCCCTGAGCCTCTTTGACTTGTGCGAATACGCGGGCCCCTGAACTGAAGGGACCAATCAGAATGCCGGCGAACAACACGAATGCGAACAGATCGCCCGGCGTAACGGAGCCGTCGATAACTTGCCGGCCTCCGTACCACATGACGGCGGCGGCGGCTGAAAATGTGAGGAGGCTGATGGAGGGGATAAACAGCGCCATGATCCCTGCGCGGCGCATGGTGAGTTGCAGCGTGCGGTCGATCTGGGCCGAGAAGCGTGTCTCTTCCCGTTTGGTCTGGACGAACGATTTGACGATGCGGATACCGGAGATCACTTCCTCCGCCAGTGTGCTGAGCGCGGCGGTGTGGTCTTGCATGGACGTGGAGAGCGCTTTGAGTCTGCGTCCGAAGATCTTGGCGACCAACACCAGCCCGGGCAGGAGGAGCAGGATCAGGAGGCAGAGCCGCCAATTCATGGTGAGGAGAAAGGCGATGCCCCCCACGAAGGTCACCAGCTGTTTGGCGCTGTCGATGGGGGTTTCCGTCACGACGGTTTGAATAACGGTCACATCGCTCATCAGGCGCGAGAGCAATTCGCCGGTGCGGCGGCGCGCGAAAAACCGGAGATCGAGCGTCTGTAGGTGAGAGAAGAGGTGTCGGCGAAAATCGGCGACGATGCGCTGGGAGACCCAAGCAGTCAGATAACTGTGGCCCATCGAACAGAGGCCTTGAAGGAGGACCAGACCAAGAAAAATGGCAATCAGCTCTGTCATTCGCTCAGCGTCGTGGCGCACCGTGATGACGTCCCAGAGGAGGCCGGCCAGGCGAAGCAGGGTGAGGTTGACCGCCGCCACGCCCATGACCAATAGCCCGGCCATAATCATCCGTGGCAGGTACGGCTGCACGAACGGCAAGAATCGTCTGAAAATCAGCATGGTGGACAACAGGCGGTGGTCACAGGCCGGTGCGGATGTTCGGGTGACGGGGGCATGCAACAGAGGACAACGGAAGCGGCAAAGACGGCGGCGGTCAAGGGCGAGCTAGAGTTGTACGACAGACTCGATGAGGTTCTTGTTGATCGCCACAAAGTCGGACCGCTCTTTGTCGTCGATGACGACGTCGGTCAGGCTGATGAACAGACGGATCTCTTCGTTGATCGCGTCCGAGACACGATTGCGCATCGGAGGAACCAGGAAATCGCCTACATACGTGCAATTGACCGTCCGGATGCGGATTCGGACCTTCCTTCCTTCGGGCACAGCCTCCTCCTGCGTGACGAACTATGGCTAGCTCTTGCGCCGAAGGAATTTTTGACGCTGGCGCAGCTTCTTATACTTGTGCTTGCGCATTTTTTTTCGACGTTTTTTCAGTACACTCGACATGTTGTAGTTCTCCTGGGGGGCGGAGTCTAGAGGCTTTCGGCGCAAAATGCAAGCGAATGGCGGCGGTTTGCCTGGATCGAACGTCGGCCTGAGGAGGCCTCCCTTGACCCCTCGTTTGTCCACTTCCTATACTGCATGCATGAATCGGTGTTGGATGTCTTTCTTTCACTCACGTTGGATATTCGCCGGATGGAGCGTCCTGCTCGTGGTGGCGGTCGGCGCCTGTTCGTCCAAGTCCCCTCCGTACCCGGCGGATCATGCACGCATCCAGCGAATCGATCGGGCGGTGGAGGCGTTACGAAATGCCTACCAAACAAAGGATCATTCCTCGTTCAAGTCCCTCATGTTGCAGGAGGAGTCCCTGGATGTGCTCCGACGGAACGTCGAGGCTGACTTTGAAGCGTTTCACTCGATCTCCCTTGAGTTCAAGATCGAGCGGATCATGATCGAGGGCGAGAACATCGACGTCTATGTCCGTTGGCAGGGGCTCTGGAAGAAGACCGCCGAAGACCCGGGCACACGCCAGCGAGGCCATGCGCGTTTTCAGTGGAATGGGACCGGTACGATTCTGCTCCGCGCGGCTCAGGGCGATCTGCCGTTCGGCATGAAGGCCAAACAAGCGTTATCCGAATCCCTTCCCTTGCAACCTGGTTTGCGGTAGCGATCCGATGCGGCGACATTCCGTACAGGCGGACTTTCTCGTCATTGGCAGCGGGGTTGCCGGTCTCCGTGCGGCGCTCGAACTCAGCCGTGAAGGCCGGGTCGTGATGCTCACCAAGGGCCATCCGTTGCAGAGCAACTCCATATTTGCGCAGGGCGGAGTGGCAGTGGCATTGAGCGAGGAAGACGATGTGGCGATCCATCTGACGGATACGATGAAGGCCGGCCATGGACTGTGTCGGCGCGAGGCGGTGCGGGTGTTGGTCGAGGAAGGGCCGGATCGGATTCAGGAATTAATTCGATGGGGGGCCAAGTTCGACAAGACAGGCGGAAAGTTCGCCTTCGCGCGGGAGGCGGCACATAGCCGCAGCAGGATTCTCCGTGCCCGCGGCGATGCCACGGGTAACGAGATGGTGCGAGTCTTAATGGCGCAGGCCGGTCGGCACAAACAGATCCATCGACTGGATTACCATTTCACCGTCGATCTGGTCGTAGAAGAAGGCCGGTGTTGCGGAGCGGTCGTGCTGGACGAGAACTCCGGCGAACAGGCCATTGTCCCCGCCAAGGCGGTCGTGCTTTCGACGGGGGGAGCCGGCCAGATCTATGCCCGAACGACGAACCCACCGAATGCGACTGGGGATGGCATGGCCATGGCTTTCCGGGCGGGAGCACAGCTCCAAGACATGGAGTTCGTCCAATTTCATCCGACGGCACTCTATGTGCCGTCGAGTCCGCCGTTTCTCTTATCGGAAGCGATGCGGGGTGAGGGAGGCCAGTTGCGCAATCATAAGGGTGAGGCGTTCATGCTGCGCTATCATCCGCTCGGTGCCTTGGCTCCCAGGGACATTGTGGCGCGGGCGATCTGGGCAGAAATGGCCGCGACCAAAGCGCGTCATGTGTACCTCGATGTGACGCACCTCGGGGCTGATTTTGTCAGGCGGCGATTCCCCACCATATATTCGACATGTCTTCGCTACGATATTGACATTACGGAGGAGTGGATTCCGGTCTCTCCGAGCGCGCATTACATGATGGGAGGAGTCTGGACCGATCTCAACGGCGCGACAACGTTGCCCGGCCTCTTTGCCGCCGGCGAGGTTGCCTGCAGCGGGGTGCACGGTGCCAACAGACTGGCGAGTAATTCCTTGTTGGAGGGCCTGGTGTTCGGCATGCGGGCCGGCGTGGCCGCCGTGGCCTGGGCCTCCAACCACACCCGGCCGGATCTGGCTGCGCAGGTGACGGCACTCCGACACGCGCAACGGCATCGGCTGGAGGATGCGGAAAAATTGCGGAACTCGCTCCGCCGAACTATGTGGGGGCACGTCGGCATCATTCGCTCTCGTGAATCGTTGATTCGCGCCACGGCTCAACTCTCACGGTGGGCACAGCTGGTATCAAGGCCGTTTGCTACAAGGGCCGATCTTGAGGTGAAGAACATGGTTCAGGTGGCACACTGCGTCGCAGAATCGGCGCTTTGGCGGGAAAACAGCGTAGGTGCCCACTTCCGATCGGACTTCCCCGAAGCCAAGCGGTCAGGCTGGAAGCAGCATAGCCAACTTTCTTTGGGAGAACCGGCTATTGAACGGGAGAGGCGGAGAGGCCGAGGGATAGTGGTGGCGCTGCGGCCTCCGGTGGCGCGATGACGTGGCCAGTCGCAGCGAGGTCTCGCATGAGGAAGGTCCGATAATACCGCAAGACCTTGCGAACGTACTGCCTGGTCTCATCGATTGGTGGAAGCGTGCGGTACCGGTCTACGACATGCTCCCCCGCGTTATAGGCAGCCAGCGCGAGCGGAAGATTCCCACGAAATCGGTCGAGTAGTTGTCGGAGATATTTTGTGCCTCCGCCGATGTTGTCTTCAGGATCGTACAGATCTCGCACCTCCAGCCTGACGGCGGTCTGCGGCATGAGCTGCATCAGACCCACCGCCCCCGCCCTCGATACCGCGCGAGGGTCGAAGTCCGATTCTGCTTTGATGACGGCCCGAATGAGCGCCGGATGCAGTTGATGCTGGCGTGAAAACCGGCTGATCATCGGCGCGAGCTCTTGTTCCGAAATCATGGAGTGTAATCGATTCGGGACGATGTCGACCCGGCGATAGCGTGCATCGGACGGCACGTTGGTGAGTGAAATGGTCCCTTTGGCATCGATGTATTGATAAATTTCCGCGCGGGCTGTCGATACGGCCAGCAGAAGACATCCACCGGCGAGGAGGCCAATCGTTGGGGGCCAGGCTAAGCAGCCGGACTGTGGCGTTGATTGCGGCATGGTCAAACGATAACAGTCTTCAGTCTTCTGTCAAGGAATTGCAGATCCTGTGCCGCGCAGGTGGCTGAGAAACAGGAAATGAAACAATGGGTTAGGAATTTACTGCAAAGAGGCTGGTTCCAAAAATCGTTCCCGTGCTCCGGAAAACAAGCTGCGAAGCGCCCGGGTCAGAGGGCCCGGTTTTCCGTCTCCGATCGGTTTGCGATCAACGGAGGTCACCGGCATGATTTCCATGCTGGTATTGGTCACGAAACTTTCGTCCGACTGATAGAGCTGCGCCGGCGTGAAACGTCCTTCCGCGACCGTGATGTTCTGTTCCTTCGCCAATTGCAATACGATCGACCGCGTGATGCCGTCGAGGAGCCCGCATTCCAGGGAGGGGGTGCGCAGCTGCCCATCTGTCACAAAGAACAGATTGCTGACGGTGCATTCTGTCAGGTGTCCTTCCCAATTGAGCAAGATGCTGTCGAAGGCTCCGGCGGCGAGGGCCTCGCGCTTGGCGAGAATGTTATTGAGGAAGTTGAGGGATTTAATCTGAGGCGGCAACGCGCTGGGCAAGTTCCGTCTGGTCGTCGCTAGAATCACATCGATCCCTGTTTCATATAGCGCCGCCGCCGGTGCGACAAGCGGCTTCGCCATGATCACGATGGTTGGAAACGGGCAGAGCCCCGGATCCAGTCCGATGCCGCCGACTCCACGCGACACGGTGATCCGCAGATACGCGTCTCGCTGAGGGGTTCCCACGTCGTTGCGCGCCATCGATTCATGCAGGAGCTCAGGCCAATGCTCGCGGTGAATCGGAATCGTCAATCCGATCGCCTCCGCGGAGCGGAACAGACGCACGACATGCGGTTGACACATGAACAGACGGGATCCATATGAACGAAGCGTTTCGTAGACCCCGTCTCCATAAAGAAATCCATGGTCGAAGACCGAGACGACGGCCTCTTCTTCACGTACGAACTTGTCGTTCAGAAAAATCCACATACGGGAGAAAGGCACTACGCAAATGCGCTCAAAAAGGCCTGGGCCTTGTGAATCGTTTCTTCATATTCGCGCGCCGGGTCTGAGTCGGCTACGATGCCGGCGCCGACCTGGAGGTAGGCTCTGCCGTTCGTCCTTACGAGCGTGCGAATCACAATATTGAAATCTAGGTCGCCGCTCCAGCTGAGGTAGCCCATCGAGCCCGTATAGGCGCCCCGGCGGACCGGCTCCAACTCCTCAATAATTTCCATGCAGCGGATTTTGGGAACGCCGGTAATTGTTCCCCCTGGGAAGACGGCCTTGAGCAAATCAAAGCCGGTGGCATCGTATTTCAAGGTTCCCGTGATATGGGAGACGAGGTGATTGACATGGGAATATTGTTCCAGGGTCATCAGTTCATCTACTTGGATGGTGCCGTACTCGCAGACTCGACCGAGATCATTCCGCTCGAGATCGACCAACATGACATGCTCGGCCCGCTCTTTCTCGTTGGTGCGTAGTTCGGTTGCGAGCCGCTCGTCGGCGGCGGTGTTCGCTCCACGGGGCCTCGTCCCGGCAATCGGACGCGTATCGGCCTGACGCCCGTTGAGTCGAACGAGCCGTTCAGGCGATGAACTGATCAGGCTGACTCGATCGAGCCGGAGCAATCCAGAAAACGGCGCAGGATTGAGCGCACGCACGCGGCCATACGTGAGCAGATCGGACTGGAGATCGGGCTGAGGCGGCAACAGGTCGCCCGTGACAGTAAATCGATGGGACACATTGGCCTGGTAGATGTCGCCTGCCGCGATATAGTCCTGGCAACGACGGACTCGATCCATGTAGGACGATCGGCCCTGGTCCGGCGAGAATGTGAGGCGGATATCCGTTTCGTCTGTTGCTGCGGTCACGGGAGGGCTGAGCAGTTGTGCGTGCAAGGCGGTCAGCCGGTCGCAGCCCTCTCGATATAATTTTTCACGAGTTTCGCCCAAGAATCGTTCGAGCGGGGGGCAGAACATGAGTACCAGGGAGTTCAACTCGTGGTCGATCGCCGCGACGAGGTCAAAGAACGCGAACTCGAAATCCGGCGTTGTCAGGTCATCGAGCGCTCGTGACGGCAATCGTTCGAATCGGCGGGCGAGGTCATAGCTGAAATACCCGATCGCTCCGCCGAAAAATGGCGGGGCGTCGCGAGGACGGGCAATCGACGAAGTGCCCACGAGCTTGGTGAGGTACTGGAACGGGTCCGGCCCGGACTCTTCCTGGCCCTGTAGCGATCGGCGAACATACCGATCGGCTGATCCACTCAGGGTTTGATAGGGGGCGCTGGCAAAGAACGAATATCGCCCCATCGTGGTCATACCGCTGCCGCTCTCGAACAGGAAGGAGGGGTGTCGAGACGATGCGATTCTGGCGTAGAGGTCAAAAGGATCTCCCAAGGGGCGGGGGTATGTCACAACGAGAGGCGACGGGGGGCCCTGGAGGAAGGTTGTGGGAGGAGATGTCATCAGCGGCATGGCCATCACACATGTTCTTGAAGAAAGGGGATCACTATACCGCAGCCACTTCCTTAGAAACAGGCCCATAGCAGCTTGACATTCTGAACAAGGCTCTGCTTAAATTGCACGCCCATTATCGGCAGAGTTCTGCTGACGTGCTCTCGCCTTCCGTGGGTTTGGGATGCCCCCTCCACAAGATCCTTTATACGCGGGGCTCGGACAGGCCGTTCGAATTGGAACGGAACTGCTGGCTGCGCTGATTGTCGGAGGCGGGCTGGGGTGGGTGTGTGACACATATCTCTTCGACTCCACTCCCTGGGGGATAATCGTGGGGCTGGTGTTGGGTGGTGTGACAGGAATCAGGAATGCCTATCGGTCCGTGCAACGGTGGACAAAGACGTAACGTGACACTAGCAAAAGCATAAGATCGCCATGGAAGACAATCCACTTCATCCGTTCGAGCTTCATGACTGGATTCCCATTGCCCTTGGTGGACTGGATATTTCCATCAATAAGGCCGTCATTTTTATGTGGATCGCCGTGTCCCTGGCAGCCGTGGTCATGATCATGGCGGGATCGTCACGCAAACTGGTTCCCGGCAAGTTGCAGAACCTGGCTGAGATCATGGTTGATTTCATCCGTACGATGATCATGGAGACGATGGGCAAAGAAGGGATGCGGTTTTTCCCCTTCATCGGGACCTTGTTCGTATTCATTCTCTTCTGCAATCTTTTGGGGATGATTCCCGGTAGCTACACTGTCACGAGCCAGATTGCCGTAACTGCCGTGTTCGCGTTTGTGGTGTATGGGATTAGTTTGGTGGTGGGCTTTATGTTGCATGGCGTGAAGTTTCTTGGCGTTCTTATCCCGCCAGGCACGCCGGGATGGCTGGTTCCGTTGATGATCCCGATCGAGATCATGAGTCAGTTGGCGAGGCCTATTTCGTTAGCGGTTCGATTATTTGCCAATATGACGGCTGGCCATGTGTTGCTCGGCGTGCTGTTCGGCATGGCGATCAGCGGTGGACTGTTGATCGGGTGGTTGCCTTTTGTCTTCACGGTGGGAATCAATGTCCTGGAAGTCGGAATCGCGTTCATTCAAGCTTACATTTTTACCATGCTGAGTTGTGTTTATTTGGGAGACGCATTTCATTTGCATGGCCATGATGACCATGCGCATTAGCGTGTGCGAGTTTAGAAAAGGGAGGAGTACGCCATAATGGATTCAGCAGCAGCAGGGTTGATCGGAATGGGATGTGCCGCGGCGGGGTTTGCCGGGGCCGGCGTGGGGATCGGCTATATCTTCGGAAAGATGATCGAAGTGGTGGCACGCCAGCCTGAGGCGGAAGCGCGCGTCACGAAGTATATGTGGATCGGGTTCGCGCTGGTGGAAGCCATTGCGCTCTACGGCCTGGTCATCGCCTTTATCATCATGGGCTTCCGCAAGGGGTAGGAGCAGGCTCAGGTTTAGGTCAAGGCCGAGGATACGGATTTCAGCCTCAGCCTGAATCTCAGTCTCTCTGAAAGAAACCATGCCACAGTTCGAATCTCACTTTTTTTCTTCCCTGATTTTCTGGGAACTCGTGTCGTTCGCGATTCTCTTTTTCGTGCTCTACAAGTATGCGTTTCCCGGTATCTTGGGCATGCTGGAAGAACGGGAAAAGAAAATTAAGGACAGCCTTGATCAAGCCGAACAGCACCGATCGGAAGCCGAGCGCCGGCTCAAGGACTATGAAGCCAAATTGAGTGCGGCGGGGAAAGAGGCAGAGGCGATCCTCGCGGCGGCCAAAGAACGTGCCCAGCGCCTGCTTGATGAAAACGAGCAACGGATGACGACGGAGGCGGAACGGATCAAAGGCGACGCGACCCGTGCGATCGAGCAAGAGCGGCGGCGGGCCATTCAAGATATCCGGACGCAGACGACCGATTTGGCGTTGATGGTGGCCGAAAAAGTGGTGCAGCGCAGCTTGACGGATACCGATCACCGAAAATTTGCCGACGACGCGCTCGACGCACTGTCAAAATCCTACCAGCGGTAACATCTGAACGGCCGGGTGGAGCTTAGCCGAGGCTGACTCCACCGGGCCGGTACCCTTCCAGGTCCACGGTAACGAACCGGAATCCCAGCTTCTTGAGCCCGGCACTGATTCTCGCGCGCCGCTCGCTGTCCAGGAGCCCAGGCATTTCCTCCGGTGCGACTTCAATTCTCGCGATCTCACCATGATCTCTGACCCGAACGTGACGGAGTCCCTCGCGATAGAGCAGCGCCTCCGCTCCTTCGACCCGGTTCAGTTTTTCAATCGTGATCGGCATCCCACGTGGGATTCTCGACGAGAGGCACGCTGCCGCTGGTTTATCCCAATTGGAGAGACCGAGGTCTCTGGCAAGGTGGCGAATGTCGGCTTTCGAGAGTTCCGCTTCCACCAACGGGCTGCGCACGCGCCATTCTCTTGCAGCTCTGATTCCTGGGCGGTCATCGCCCAGATCGTCAAGGTTTGTGCCATCCACGATATAGGCGGCATCCCCTGTTTGCCGAAACGTTTCCAGAAGTTGGTAGAGGTCGGTCTTACAGTGGAAGCAGCGGGCCGCGTCGTTGCTGACGAATTCCGGTATCTCCAGTTGGTCTGTCTGCACGATTTCGTGGCGCGCGCCGATCTCTTGAGCCACCTGTTTGGCGGCTTCCAACTCGATCGATGGGAATGTCGGCGAGACGGCCGTCATGCCGACTGCTTTTTCCCGGAGTTGTTCATGGGCGACCTTGAGGACAAACGTGCTGTCGATTCCGCCTGAATAGGCAACCAGCACCGAGCCCATGTCCGAAAGCAAGGTGCGAAGTCGGTCGAGCTTATGCTGAAGAAGGGCCGGTTGCATGGACATTGCTGCCTCTGGGTATCCGTCTAGTGCCGAACTTTCGCCTTCGCAAGGTTGCCAACGACCACGAGGGCGTAGTGCTGGGGATTGAGGTATTGTTTGGCGACCCGCTGCACATCCTCTTTCGTCACGCGTTCGATCCACTTGGGGTACTGGCTGAAGTACTCGAATCCCAGTCCGAAAAACTCCACCTGAGCCAGCACGCCGGCCAGTTTGGCCGTCGAGTCCAGCCGCAACGGGAAGCTGCCCATCAAAAACGATTTTGCTTCGGCCAGTTCCTGATCGGTGACCGGGGCCTCGCGCAGGCCTTTAATCTCGGCCAACACGCCGGTGATCGCTTGATTCGTGGTTTCCGTCTTTGTTTGGAGATTGATCCAAAACGAGCCCGGCATCGCCCTCGCGTCGAAATGGCTCATGATGCCGTAGGCAAGTCCCTGTTTATCCCTGATGGAATCCATCAAGCGCGATGAAAACCCTCCGGCGCCCAGAATATGATTCATGACGGTCACGGCATAAAAGTCAGGGTTGGTCCGGCTGATTCCGCCATGGCCCAGCATGATGGTTGACTGGGTCAGGTCTTTTTCACTCAACTGCACAGTCTTTTTCTCGATCATGGCCGGTTTCTTGATCGATCTGACTGGTGGGGCGCCCTTTTTCCAAGACCCGAAGTGTGTCTGGACAAGCGCTGTGGCTTGCTCCATCGTGATATCACCGACGATGGTGAGGATGGTTTGGCTGGGGAGATATTCCTTTGAGTAGAAGTTCTGCACATCCGCCAGGGTAATCTTGCTTAGCGTGTCGTCGGTGCCGTGTACAGGCCATCGATACGGGTGATGAGAAAAGACCAGTTGGTTGAACGCTTTCATGGCGACTTGACCCGGGTCATCATTGTCGCTGACGATTTCCCCCAGAATCTGAGAGCGTACCCGTTCGAATTCCTGCTTGGGAAAGGCGGGGCGCAGCAGGATGTCTGCCAACAGGGTAAAGCCGAGGTCCACGTCCTTCCTGAGGATGCGTGCCGACGCCGTCGTGAAATCTTCGCTGGCTTTGACCTCGAGCGAACCGCCGACAAAGTCGATCTGCTCCGCCAGTTGTTTAGAGGATCTGGTTATCGTGCCTTCGTCCAGAAGGCTGGCCGTCAAATTGGCCAATCCTGCTTTCTCCGGCGGGTCCTGGGCTGAGCCTGCCCTAATCAGGGCATGGACTTCAACAATAGGAAGGAAGTGTTGTTCGAGCACCACGACCGTCATGCCGTTTGCCGTTGTGATTTTAGCCGGCGCCAGGTCAGCGGCTGAGCCTCGATCAGCAAAACCGATCAGTGCGACCAGCAGGGCCCCCACGACAAGAACGGCACGATTCCGTCGGAAGCGGTGTCTGGAGAACCGATATTGGCTGGCGGTCGATGGGGTGCACATGGGTTACGCTACGGTTTCCCTTGATGAGCCGCAGGCGGAAACTCCGGCTGTCTTGATGGTGTCGGCACAAGGATGCCCACGGTCCGGTTGTCTTGGGTCAGATACTGCTTGGCAACGCGTTGAATGTCCTTGGCGGTAATCGCCTGAGTACGTTCCAAGAACTGATCCACCCGCCGCCACCCCGCGCCGATAGATTCCGATTCTCCCAGCAACATGGCGTGGCGAAAATTAGAATCCTGTTCGAAGACGCGGGAGGCTTCCACTTGGTTCTTTGCCCGTTGGAGTTCTGTCTCAGAGGGCGGCTCACTTTGCAGCCGCGTGATTTCGCGCTGCAGCGCGTCTTCAACGTTTTCGACTTTTGCATCGGGGCTGACCAACGAGTAAAAATAGAACAGGCCGGGGTCGGTCTGCATCAGGCTGTATTCGGCCCCAACCGCGAGGGAAATTTTCTGGTCATAGACCAAGCTCTGATAGAGGCGGGAGCTTTTCCCGTGCGACAGAATCGCTTCGAGTAGATTAAGAGCATAGGAATCGTCGCTGGAATAATTGGGGACGCGAAAGCCCATCATCACGAATGGCACCTGCGCCTCGCGCTTCAAGAGGAAGCGCCGCTCGCCCCGCTGTTCCGGCTCCGCCGTCGTGGCGTGTTTGGGGGAAGGGCCTTTGGGAATCGGCTCGAAGAGATTCTTGATCGTCGGGAACAGAGCCTCCGCCTTGATATCACCCACCACGATCAGCGTGGCGTTGTTGGGAGAGTAAAAGGTGTCATAGTGGCGCTGGAGGTCTTCCAGGGTCATCGCGTCGAGGTCAGTGAACCAGCCGATCACGGGCCAGTGATACGGGTGGCTCAGAAACGCTTGTGCGTACAAGGTTTCGACCAGCGCGCCCTGTGGGTCATCCTCGTTTCTCAGTCTCCGCTCCTCTTTGACGACTTCGCGTTCAGTCTGAAATTCGTTGGGGTCGAGCGCGAGGCCCTGCATACGGTCGGCTTCGAGTTCCAGGGCCAGTTCCACCCGATCCGCCGCCAGGTTCTCGAAATAGGCGGTGAAGTCTTGCCCGGTAAAGGCGTTGTCGATTCCGCCGTTCTTCCGAATGAGTCGGGAGAACGTGCCCTTGGGATACTTCGCCGTGCCTTTGAACATCATGTGCTCGAGCATGTGGGAGAGCCCGGCCCTGCCCATCACTTCGTTCCTGGACCCGACCTTGTACCACACTTGCACGGTCGCCACCGGCGCCTTGGGGACTTCGACCAGCAACACTTTCATGCCGTTCGACAGCACGAACTCAGAAGGCTCGACGGCGGCCGCGGGACCGGTGTGGAGAAGAAGCAATGAAACGAGGAAGCACGTCGGTGAGAAACGATAGATAGCCGGCCAATTCATAATGGAGCGAAGTAACCAAAGCATGCTAGCAACGAGATTCGATGGGTGTCAAGGCAATCGGGTCCGGGCGCACCGGCGGTTCTCCCAGTTGTCCGCATGCTCCAAGCACGTCGCGTCCCCGACTCTTGCGGACGAACGCATCGATGCCGGCTTGGCGGAGCGTGGTTTGAAATTGGAGGATAGCGCGATCGTGCGGTCGGCGGAAGCGGCTTCCGGGAAATTCATTGAACGGGATCAGATTCACTTTGCACCGGATGTTCCGCAGCAGGGTGGCCAATCGTTGGGCGTCGGAGGGGAGATCATTCACCCCCGCCAAGAGGACGTATTCGAACGTGAGGCGGCGATTCAATGAGAGGGGATACCGGCGGCAGGCGGCGAGCAGGGATCTGAGCGAGGCGAGCTCGCTGGCGGCAGGCATCAGGTCCCGGCGCTGCGCGTCCGTGGTGGCATTGAGGGAAATGGCCAGGTTGACGCCGAGCGCCGCGACGTACTTCAAGCGGGACGCAAGGCCTGCCGTTGACACCGTAATGCGTCTCGGCGACCATCCAAGGCCCCATGACTTGTTCGTGAAGCAGGCCACGGCCGTCTCGAGCGCATCCACATTTGCCAAGGGCTCTCCCATCCCCATGAAGACCAGGTTGGTGATGCGTTCGTCGGCATTCAGCCGGTCTTGTGCTGCCAAGACTTGGTCGATGATTTCGTGGGACTTGAGGTTGCGTTTCAGCCCCATCGTGCCTGTGAGGCAAAACCCGCAGTCCAGCATACAGCCGACTTGGGTGGAGACACACAACGTCAACCTCTCGTCATCCGGAATCAGCACGGCTTCGATCGTCATCCCGTCGTCGAGCGTCAACAGCAATTTGCGTGTGCCGTCTTGGGACCGGAGGACCGTACAACCGGTCGCGCGCGTGATCGTCGCGGACTCAGCCAGCGTTGCCCGGTCGCGCAGAGACAGGTCGGTCATGTCGGCAATGGTATGCGCGCGCCGTTGGTAGAGCCACCGGAGAATCTGGGTGGCACGATAGCCCGGCCAACCTTGGGCACGGATAAACGACACCATCTCAGGCTCTGTGAGCGCCAGCAGGTTGACGGGGACATTCGGTATCGATGAGGCGGTCGTCATTGAGAGAGCCTAACATAAATACGATCCGGACCAACATGGGTTAATCGGAGGGTGAAACCGCGGTGAAACTTCTTTTCTTGCAGTCCACACGGTATATTGAACGGCTATGAAGAATCTGAACCACTGGTCCGACCCTGATTCGATCCTCGCCCGCAGGTTACTACTGGTTTCGCTGGTGGCGGCTCTGATCCTCGTCGGGTGCGTATCTCCCCGGAGCGCCTCTTCGGCGCAGGTGGTTGGTTCGGAGTTGCAACAGGTGGAAAACTGTGGATCGCCGGAGGAATGTTTCGCCGCCGCCGTCTGGCCGAAGGAACGGCTCGGCAATACCTTGACAAAAGACCAGGTTCAGGCGCTCAAGTTGGAACGGCTACGCCGAGTGATGGAACGGTTCCCCGATTCGATGTGGGCCAAACGGGCCGGTTTGTTGTCGGGCGTCCTGCTCATTGACAAGAACCCGGCTTCCGCCCTCCCCTATCTTCGGACAGCCCAGCAGGAATTCCCTATCCTCGACGATTATGTCCGGTTGTGGATAGGTGAAGCTCAACTTCGCCAGGGTGAGGCGAAGGAGGCGGCGCTGGCGTTCGGGGGGATTTCACAGTCGGTGCCGGACTCCAATCTCCTCAGTCTCGTGGCCCTTCGCGCCGGAGAGTCGTGGTATCAAGCCTTCAGTTGCCCTGAGGCCGTGGAGTGGCTGACCAAAGCGGTGAGCCTGAACGACAAGGACGCTGGGGCGTCTCAAGCGTGGCTGAGGTTGGCCGATTGCCATCTCCGAAACGGTCAGCAGGCCGAAGCCAGGGAGGCGCTCAAAAAATTGTGGGTGAAGTTCCCGCAAACGAAGGAAGCGAAGGAGGCGGAAGCACTGCTGGCGACCAACATCGGTGGGGAGGCATGGACTCCCCAGCCGGACGACATCTTCGCCAGGGCCCAGGTGTTTCTCGGACAGGCGTTGCACGCGGAAGCGATTGACGAGCTGAAACGGTTTCTCGCGCGCGAGCCGTCCGGTTCACGGCGGGGAGAGGCAAAACTCAAACGGGGCATCGCCCAGGTCCGATTAAAACTGTATGACCAGGCGCGGGAGACTTTTCAAGAGCTGGCCAGAGAGCAGACGGCCAACTCCGATGAAGCTGTCGTCTGGCTGGCCCGGGTCTATCTCCGGCAGGGACTGGGGGAGAAATTGCTGGAGCTGAGCCGGACTGCAGTCAAGCGGTCATTGTCTCCCGAGCAGAAGGGTCAGATCAATTTATTTGCCGGGATCTGGTTAGAAGATCAGGCACAGTTCGACGAGGCGATCGCGAAGTATCGGCAAGTCACGAGGTTCGGAGAACCGGCATCCCAGCGGGCTGAAGCGCAATGGCGTGAAGGCTGGGTGCTCTATCGAACGGGCCGATATCCTGAGGCCATCGGGGTGTGGCAGCAGATTGTCGATCAGCGGGACAGCGAGTTTGAGCCGCAGGCGCTCTATTGGATCGCCCGGTCCTACGGGCGTAACGGAAGGGCCAAATCGCGGGACCTTTTCCAGGTACTCTGCAAACGCTATCCCTATACCTATTATTGCCAATTGGCCCAGGGGCAGACGGACTTTTCGCTGGTCGCTGCCTCTGATCCAGTCAAGACACTGGAGCAACCTGCTGCCGTAATGGTTGCAGATCTATCGCCCGTGGATACGGTCCAGGAACCAGTGCGCCAAGACGAGAGCCGAAAGGAAATCGAGCAGCAGACGGCCTATCAAAGGGCGGTCGAACTCAGAACCCTCGGCCTTGAACAAGACGCTGCAAGAGAACTCACCGCACTGACGGACCGCTACAGCCACGATCCTAACGTGTTGACAGCGTTGTCCATGCTGTTGAACGAAGTCGGGGCCTACCATCATGCGCTCCGGCTTGTGCGGGCTCGATTCCGCGATCGGCTGGAACGGACCGGTGGGTCCGTCGCGGACGGTCTTTGGAACGTGGCCTATCCGACAGGACTGCTTCGGGCGATCAAGGCACAGGGTGTCGAGGGAGTCGATCCGTTTCTTGTCGCGGCGATCATCCGAGAAGAAAGCCAGTATGATCGGCGGGCGGTGTCTCGCGTTGGAGCCATCGGCTTGATGCAAATCATGCCAGCGACCGCCAATGCTGTTGCCCAACGCCATCGGCTCCCAGGCGTGGTGCGGGAAGACCTGTTCGATCAAGACACCAACATCCAGATCGGGGTGCGGTACGTACAGCAGTTACTCACGCAGTTTTCCGGCAATGTGGTGCAGGCCATTGCCGCGTACAATGCCGGTCCGATCGCCGTTGAGAGTTGGGCGACGGTGTATCGTGGACGGAGCGAAGACGAATTCGTCGAGCTCATCCCGTTCCAAGAGACCAGACAATATGTGAAACGGGTGCTCCGCAGTTACAAAGAATATGTCCGGCTCGCCGGTGCCGCAAAGCCGGTTTCTTGACAAGATTTTGCGAAGTTTTCTATAGTGCGTCCTGCCGGATTCACTCGTGAACGAAAGCGTGATTGTCATGGCGTTGGACCGTCTCGATGTGCTGGAGACTCGGATCAAGGACTTGGTGAAGTTAGTGCAGGAGCTCAAACGGAAAAATGCGTCGTTGGAAGATGAAGTCAAAGCGGCCCGTCAGCAGATCGTGTCTCAAGATGACGTGAACCGGCGGTGGGAGAAAGAACGTCTCGATATCAAGTCGCGAATCGAGCGGGTCATGACCGAGATCGAATTGCTGGAATGTGCGGACGACTCCAAGGAGGTGGCTCTTGACTAGGATTATTGATGTCGAGATCTATGGTCAGCGGTACGCGATTCGCGGCGAGGCCGACGATGCCTATATCCGGCGGCTGGCCCACTTCGTCGACGATCACATGAGGCATTTGGCTGAAGGGATGAAGACGGCAACCCCCTCGAAATTGGCGGTCCTCACGGCCATCAATCTGGCGCATCAGCTCTTTGAGTCCGAGAAGAAGCGGGCACAAGGAGAGGCGGATGTCGAGCGGCGCATGACCGTGCTCATGGACTCCATTGATGAGCAGATGCCGACCTCCCTCTTTCGCTGACGACCGTCGTTGATTCCCTCTCGGCACGAAGCAAGTTTGACCTTGCTTTCAAAGAAGCCCTTTGTTATCGTGACCTCAGAAAGTGAATTGCGTTAGTGGGTTTGTGGACAAGTCGGCCACGAGGAGTTTGTACTCAGGATTGTTGACTCAACTGGAAATCAGTGTTGTGAGAACGAGAACCAATCTGTGGATGTGGATGTACGAGACGGCAACCCGGTGGGTGTCGGTCGGAGGAGTCATTCCCATTCGGCGATTCTGGATGCGCGTGTGGGAAGGTATAGGGAGATGGCCGGGTGGTGATGACGAGTTAACGTGTGCTGTTCCTGTCTTCGGCATAGACGCTTCAAGAAGGGCGGGCTCCATAACTCGACGAGCCTTCCAATCACGGAAGAGATATGCGGAGAAGGATCTCACCAGTGTCGTACAACAAGCCAGGTGGTCTCGTTTGTTTCCGGGCTGACCAGTCAGCGATTTTCTGAGCCGCTCCCCTTTGTGCCGCTTCCTCGAATCCCCCGCAATCTGTTCAAGATGCATATATGAACCAGGCTGATGCCTGGTCGTTCCGACAAGGGGGTGACTCCCATTTCAACCTCAATCGTGTTGTCCATCGTATGCGGAATCATCGGCGCTCTCCTCGGTGCCGGGGTATTCGAGTTGGTGCGCCGCAACATGGCCGCCTCGAAACAGGCCGAGCGGGATGGGCAGGCCAAGCAGATTGTCCTAAACGCGCAGCGTGAGGCTGAGAACCTGGTGAAAGAAGCCAGGCTTGAAGCCAAGGACCTGGTGTTCCAGGCCAAATCCGAGCTTGAAAAGGAACAAAAGGCCAAGCTCGTGGAGTTCGCGGCGTTGGAGAAACGTCTGATCCAGCGGGAGGAAGGTCTCGATCGGAAGATCGCCGCGGTAGAAAAGCGGGACAGTGAGTTACAGAAACGCGATCAGGATTTCGTGCGACGGGAGGAGGGGCTTGCCGCGAAGCAAGCCGCCTGTGACAAGGCTGAGCGCGAACATCGTGAGGCGTTGGAGCGTGTCGCGGGGATGACGGCGGATGAGGCCAAGAAACACTTGATCGCCGAAATGGAATCGCAGGCCCGGCTCGATGCGGCGGGCATTGCCAAGCGGACCATCGAAGAGGCGCGTGAGAACGCCGAACGGGAGGCCCGCGAAATCATCACCAGCTCCATTCAGCGGGTGGTGCGCGACTACGTGTCAGAATCCACGATCTCGGTGGTCCAGATTCCGAACGATGCCATGAAGGGCCGGATCATCGGCCGGGAAGGGCGAAATATCCGCGCGATCGAGGCAGCCACAGGGATCGATTTGATCATCGATGAGACGCCGGAGGCCGTGATCATATCGGGGTTCGATCCCTTGCGGCGCGAGATTGCCAAGGTATCGCTCGAGCGGTTGATGCACGATGGGCGGATCCATCCCACCCGCATCGAAGAGATTGTCGAGAAGGTGAAGGTCGACATCGACAAGCTGATGTACGAAGAAGCCGAAAAGATTATCTTCGAATTGGGGCTAGCAGATTTTCATCCTGAGTTGATCAAAGTATTGGGGCGGCTCAAGTATCGGACGAGCTACGGACAGAACAATCTGTATCATGCGCGGGAAGCGTCGTATATTTGCGGCATCATGGCGTCGGAACTCGGCTTGGACGTGAGGTTGGCGCGGCGCGGCGCCTTGCTCCACGACATCGGCAAAGCGGTTAGCCACGAAGAAGAAGGGCCGCATGCCATGCTGGGGGCTGAGATCGCCAAAAAATACGGAGAATCTCCCAAGATCGTCAACGCGATCGCCGCCCATCATGAGCAGGTGGAGCCGATTTGTCCGGAGAGTGTGCTGGTGGCGGCTGCGGAGGCGCTCTCGGCGGCCAGGCCTGGCGCCAGAAGAGAGGCCCTGGAGTCCTACGTCAAACGGCTGGAAAAGCTTGAATCGTTGGCGACGGGACAAAAAGGCGTGCAAAAGGCCTATGCGATTCAAGCGGGGCGAGAGATCCGCGTGATCGTCCGCCAGGAGGACATCACCGACGCCGAGTCGTTTCAGCTGTCACGCGAGCTGGCGAAGAAGATCGAACAGGAATTGACATATCCCGGCCAGATCAAGGTGACCGTCATTCGGGAGAGCCGGTACGTGGAATATGCCCGATGAAGGTCCTGTGTATCGGTGATATCATGGGCGAACCGGGCCGGCGAGCCGTGTCCCGTGCAGTGCCGCGTCTGGTGGCGCAGCGGCAAATCGATGTTGTGATCGGGAACGGTGAGAATGCCGCGGGCGGATTCGGTATTACGCCGGAGCTGGCGGACGAATTATTCGAACTGGGCCTCTCGGTGATCACAACGGGCAATCATGCCTGGGACAAGAAGGAGGTCCTGGAGTATTTCCCACGCCAATCCCGTCTCCTGCGTCCCGCCAACTATCCACCTGGTGTGCCGGGGAGGGGGAGTGTGGTCGTGGAAACCGCCGGCGGAGAAAAGTTGGCGGTCCTTCAGCTGATGGGGCGGGCCTATATGCCGACGATCGATTGTCCGTTTCAAACGGCCAAACGCGAAGTGTCAAAATTGAAACAGGAAACGTTGGCGGTGGTCGTCGATATGCACGCCGAGGCCACATCGGAAAAGATGGCCATGGGGCACTATTTGGACGGCGAGGTAACGGCGGTGGTCGGGACCCACACGCATGTGCAAACTGCCGATGAGCAGATTCTTCCGAAAGGCACGGCGTATATTACTGACATCGGAATGACGGGGCCGCTGCACTCGGTGATCGGTGTGAAAAAAGAGCTGGCGATCGAAAAGTTCCTGACGGGCATGCCCAAACGGTTCGAAGTGGCGTCCGGTCCGTCGGTGTTCTGCGCGGTGCTGCTTGAGTTGGACGCACGTTTGGGCAAAGCCGTCGCCTTTGAACGAATCCGCCTGATCGACTGAAGGAGACTGTCCACGCGCCGCATCCCATCCACCCCGCTATTCTCCGATGCTCCATCGAGACAGGTGTTCACTGTCTCCGAACTGACCGGATTGGTTCGAGCCTCATTGGAACGCGACTTTGTCGAGGTGTGGCTCGAAGGGGAAGTCTCCAATCTGCGCGCGCCGGGGTCCGGCCACCTCTACTGCACCCTCAAGGACGATTCCAGTCAGATTCGGGCCGTGATCTTCCGGCCGACCGCGCTACGGTTGCGGTTCGGTTTGGAGGACGGCCTCCATGTCATTGTGCGGGGACGTGTGACGGTCTACGAGCCGCGCGGCGAGTACCAGATTATTCTTGAGTATCTGGAACCCAAAGGGCGCGGCGCGCAGCAACTGGCGTTCGAACAGCTCAAGAATCGCCTCGCTGCCGAGGGCCTCTTCGATCAGGATCGGAAGAAACGCTTGCCGGCATTTCCTCGAACTGTCGGGATCGTGACCTCGCTGTCTGGAGCGGCGGTTCGAGATATGGTGACCGTGCTGCATCGCCGCTGTCCCATTCTTCACCTCATCCTGACACCGGTGTCGGTGCAGGGAGAAGGCTCGGCGGAACAGATCGTCGCAGCCATCCGATCCCTGGCGACGGTGGGCCAGATCGATGTGATCATCATCGGTCGGGGCGGTGGGTCATCTGAAGATCTCTGGAGCTTCAACGACGAACGGGTCGTGCGTGCGATCGCCGAGTCACCCATTCCTATTGTATCGGCCGTGGGACATGAGACGGACACCACCTTGGCGGATTTTGCGGCCGACGTGCGGGCACCGACACCGTCAGCCGCTGCCGAAGCGGTCGCCCCGGTGTTGAGCGAGGTGCTGGACCGTCTCGGTGAATTGACAACGCGCGGCCGACGAGCGATCCGTCAGCATTGTGACGGCACACGCAGCCGGCTTGATCTCATGGTCAGCTATCTGGCGAATGTCCGTTTCCGGGTGTTGGAGGACATGCAGCATGTGGATGGTGCGGTGATTCGGATGCGGCAGGCCATGCAGGAGATGCTGAAAGGGGGATGGGGTCAGGTGCATGCGTTCCAGCACGAATTGATAGGCCGTAGCCCAACCACTCGAGTACGCCACGGCACAGCCTTGGTACCCCAGCTTCTCTCGCGTCTCCAACAGGTGATGCGATACGGCCTGGATCGGCGGTCACACTCGGCGCATGCTTGCCTGGCGCAGCTGCACGTGCTGAGCCCGCTGGCCGTCCTCGATCGAGGATACAGCATCGTGGAGACGGTGTCCGCGCGTCATATTGTTCGGGACGCCCGCCAGGTTGTGGTCGGCCAGGAAGTCGTGGCTCGGCTTGCCAGAGGACAGCTCCGTTGCACGGTCAATGAAACCGTGCCGGATGGATCAGTTTAAATGGCGGCCGTGTCCCGCTATAATGGCCCATTCCTTGTCGGAGAGGAGACAACTGTGGCCGGGGTGAAATTCGAACAGGCAATGGCGCGCTTGGAAGCCATCGTAGGTGAATTGGAAAAGGGTGACTTGCCCTTGGATGAATCGTTGAAGATCTTCGAAGAGGGAATTCGCCTTTCCAAGAACTGTCTCAAAGTTCTGGAAGAAGCCGAACGCAAGATTGAAGTGCTGGTGCAAGATAAGAATGGGAAGCGACAACTCAAAGCCTTTTCTGCCGATGACGGCGATGGAGAGAATCCCGTCGGCTGACGAGATACTCTCTACTGTCCGAGGTCTCTTTTCTCCAGCATGTGTCCTCCAACGAGCTCATGGTCTCCACGACGCGCGCTGAAAAAACCCGGCTTGATCAATGGCTCGTGACACGGGGGCAGGCGCCTAGCCGCGAAGTCGCTGTCCGGATGATCCTTGCGGGTGAGGTCAAGGTCAACGGGGTGACGGTCGACAAGCCGGCCAAGGCCGTGTCCGTGGGCGCGCGAGTCGAGATCGTCAACCAGGCCTCCCGTTTTGTCAGCCGAGGAGGGGAGAAGCTGGCGGCGGCTCTGGAGGCCGGTTCAATCGATCTGCGTGACGCCGTCTGTCTCGATGTCGGCTGTTCGACCGGAGGGTTTACCGACTGCTTGTTGCAGCACGGTGCGGCCCGGGTCTATGCAGTGGATGTCGGGTACGGCCAGTTCGACTGGAAGCTCAGGCAGGACCCTCGCGTCGTGCTGATCGAGCGGACCAATATTCGCTATCTCGAGCGGTCCGCCATCCCGGACTGGATCGGACTGACGGTCATCGATGTCTCATTCATCTCATTGACGAAAGTGCTGCCCCCGGTCTTGCAATTTTCCAAACCAGGGGCGCGGGTGATTGCGCTCATCAAACCCCAATTCGAGGTGGGGAAGGGGCAGGTTGGCCGGGGAGGAGTGGTTCGTGATGAGGCCCAGCGTCAGGAGGTGCTGCAACGGATTCTGCGATTTGCGGAAGAGCTGGGTTTGCGAGTGGTGAAATCGATGGACTCTCCACTCAAGGGGAAAAAGGGGAATCAAGAACAATTGGCAATTTTTGAGGTCGCGGCGCCATTTCGTGATATGTAAGGGGTGGCAACGGCATCAATCGACCGGAGGGATGATGAAGGTACTGGTGACGGGCGGCGCAGGATTCATCGGGTCTCATATCGTGGATCGGTTGGTGGAGGAGGGACATCAAGTTGTCGTCGTCGATAACATGGCGACCGGATCGCGGAGAAATGTCAATCGCGCGGCCAACCTGTATAAGACCGATATTCAAGGCTGGCGTCTCGAGCGCATCTTCAGGAACGAACGGCCCAATGTCGTACTTCATCTGGCAGCTCAGGTCAATCTGAGGCGCTCGGTCGAGGATCCGGTGTTTGACGCCCAGGTGAACGTGCTTGGGACGATGAACGTGTTGCAGCAAGCGGTCCGGCATGGGGTCAGAAAGGTCGTGTTCTCATCCTCCGGGGGGGCCATTTACGGGGAACAGGAATTGGGCCCTGCGTCTGAGTCCCATGCCACGAAACCACTGTCACCCTACGGCATCAGCAAGCTGTGCGGCGAACACTACTTGTTCTATTTTCAGCGACTCAGCGGAATTCAGGTCGTGAGCCTTCGGCACGCCAACGTGTACGGCCCTCGACAAGATCCAGACGGAGAAGCCGGCGTCGTGGCGATATTCATTCGACAGATGTTGAATAACCAGCAGCCCATCATCAACGGAAACGGCCGCCAGACCAGAGACTTTGTGTATGTGGACGATGTGGTCGAAGCCAACCTGGCCGCGATGGGGCAGGACTCACAAGGAGTCTACAATGTTGGGACAGGTACCGAGACGTCGGTCAACGAATTGTTTCGGATACTCTCGGAGCTGACCGGGATGGGTTGCAAGGAGGTACACGGGCCGGCTAAAGCAGGCGAACAGACTCGCAGCGTGGTCGATCCGTCCAGGATCAAGCAAGAACTCGGATGGGAACCCAAAGTCGATCTGACCGAAGGGCTGAAGAAAACCGTGGCCTATTTTCGGGAACACACAGGGTAGTCAGTACCGGGGTACTTTCCCATCAACCTGGAGTGACCAGGCATCGATCCCGCCGATCAAGTTTTTCACATTCGAAAATCCCTGCTGGAGTAGAAATCCTGTTGCGTCCCCGCTCCTCATTCCATGGTGGCAATAGGCGATAATCTCGCTGTTCCTGTCCAGCTTATCGAGAGATTGCGGCAAAGTGCCGAGCGGGATCAGCGTGGAATTGTCCAGCTTGGCGATCGCATGTTCCCACGGTTCCCGGACATCCAGGAGCACCAACGGGTCCCCTTTGTCGAGCCGGGCCTTCAGTTCTTTCACAGTGATCGTGAAACTCATGTGACAGCCTCCTCCTGAACGGACAGAGATCATAAGCGACAGAGGAAAAGGCTGTCAAATGCCGGGTTGGTTTAGGTCGTGTCGAAGGCCCACTGCCCACGGCGATCGGGGAGTCTCATGGCGTCAGACAGCCGGGCGATGAAGTCACGACGGGGGATGGCTTCGGCGCCGAAGCGCAGGACGTGCGGCGAGGATTGCTGGCAATCGATGAGGCGGAATCCCCAGGCATAGAGTTGGCGCACCAGAGAAACCAGTGCCACTTTCGAGGCGTCATCGACGCGTGTGAACATGGACTCGGCAAAAAATGCTCCGCCGAGGGCCACCCCATAGACTCCGCCTACCAACTCATTGCCGATCCAGGTTTCAGCGGAATGGGCATAGCCCAATCCATGCAAGCGCGTATACGCCTCGGTCATGGCCGGTGTGATCCAGGTGCCGCCGTTCGGATGCTGCAGACGCGGTCCGGCGCACCCTTCCATGACGGCGCGAAAGCTGGTATCGAGCGTGATTGTAAAAAGACGACGGCGGATCGTCCGATGCAGGCTGCGCGGGATATGGAGTTTATCCGGGAAGAGTACGGTGCGCGGATGGGGCGACCACCAGAGGATGGGCTGGTCGTCGTTGTACCAGGGGAAAATGCCGTGCCGGTAGGCTTCAAGTAGCCGTTCTGGACGCAAGTCGCCGCCGACGGCAAGCAACCCCTCCGGCGAAGCCTGCTCGACCGACGGGAAGTGAAAATCCCCTCCCCTCACACGCAAGATGACCATAGCGGGCCAAACGATCGGGCATGAAGAAGCATCGCAATCACCGAGCGCGGGCTGCCGCCAGGATCTTCTCGCGCATGCGGGCCCGATCATCCGGCGACAGGACAGGGGCCGGACTCCGGCGACACAGTGACACGGTCTGGCGAAGAGACGCCACGAACTCCTCGCAACGCGGGCACGCGCCCAAGTGCCGGCGGATTTCCCCGCAGATGTTGTTTGACAGTTCATCGTCGATGAACGCCGACAATTCGCGAAGAATATGGAGACATCGTCCGGCCTCATGTCGATGGGATGTGCTTTCGGGGCGTCTTCGACGCTTTGTGACGGCTCGTTTGACCATGACGCGTCTTCCTTTGTTAGGTGATCGACTTACCCTGGTGTGAGGCAGTATCTTCGGCCAACCCCCTCGCGCTGAGTTCGCGGCGGACAAAGAGACGCGCGCGGTGCAGCCTCGATTTCACGGCCCGTTCGCTCAGCCCCATGATGGCACCTACTTCTTTGGCGCTCAGACCTTCCATGTCGCGCAGGACGAGCGCCATCTTGTACTTCTTCGGCAATTTGCCGATGGCGGTATCGAGCGCCTCCCGCAGTTGCTTGTTTTGGAGAGCGTCCTCCGGGTTGAGTCCTTCGACGGGAATCTGCAAACGGAACTCACCGTCCGAGGTGGGAATGAATTCATCGAGCGACAGCTCCCGCTCCGGCGCTCCTTTTCGTCTACGCCGCATGCGCAAGCATGCCCGTGAAGCAATGGTATAGAGCCAGGTGGAAATCTGCGCATCACCGCGGAAATTCTTGAATCCGCGGTAGGCATTTAAGAAGGTTTCCTGCACCAAATCTTTTGCCGCTTCAGTTTCGCCGCAGAGTCGGCTCGCATAGCGGTACATCAAATCTATATTGTCCCTGTAGAGGGCGTCGAAGGTGTCGGCTTCCCCGTGAGACGAGGCCGGATGGCCATCAGAACTGTGGGATTGGCGTGAAGGAGCCATATGCCCCGGCAGTCTACGAAGGGAGGGAAAAGAGAGTCAAGGCGGCCAGCGGAAGCGGCCTAATTCAACCGGTAGAAATCGACGACGGTGCCGTCTCCGGTCAGTTCGACGGTGATCGGGTTGCCTTCCCTGACACCGGCCAAGGCTGCTTTCCCCCGATCGGTTGGGTATACCTGTTCACCGCTCGGGGTCCACAGTCGGATGCTGGCGCGATCCGGCGAGGCAAAGGCGAGTGGGCCGGTGACAAAACGACGCGTCACAGCCGTCGCGTTTGGAGCCGCCAGCTCGGCAACCACATTTTGGTGGCGCATGTGCAGCGTCAGAGTCTGTCCCACCTTCGCGTCCTTGATACCGATCTTGGCGTTGACGTTGATGACGCCGATCGGCGTCCGGAAGAAAATAAAATTGGATTTCAGTTTCGAGACGGTGCCGGTCAGCAAGAGATGGGCGCTGGCCCCTTCGACTGGAATCTGACCAATCTGAAGATCGAACTGAAGGTCGTGCACACCGATCACGGCACCGTTCTCATCGACTTCCACGGTGACCGGATTGCCTTCCCGGAGAGCGGCGAGCGGCCGTTCGTGGGCGCCGAAGTCAAACAACTTGTCTCCTTCCGGAGTCCATCGCCACAGCTTGTTTTCAGCCCCGTCGTGTCGTTTGAACGGCCCGCTGAGATATCGGTGAACGAGCGACCCAGTGCTCCGATTTCTAATGTCGACGGCAAGATGAGCGTCATGAAGCCAGAACGAGACATCATGAGAGGCGCGGAAATCTTTCAACGTCGTCTTCGAGCTCAGCGTGAGCAAGCCGATCGGTGTCTTCAAGAAGACAATGCCGGGCTTGGTCCGCCACAAGTGTCCTTTCAGAATGATAGAGGGATTCCCGGTCTCTGGGCTGGCATGAGCCTGGACCGGACCCGGTTGAACGGGAGCCTCCGAAACGGGGCTCTGCGGAACAGAGTCTTGGGGAGTGGGACTCTCTGGAACGGCATTCTGCGGAGCGGGAAGTTCCTGAACAGATTGCTGACCGTCAGATGCCGGAGGTGACTCCTCGGCGTACACGGTCGCGGTAGCGAAGACGACGCCGGTCACCGCGAGGGCTTGAAGGAACCACTGGCCGGTCGAGCGTCGTGTCATCATGGTCGAGGCCTCTCGGTCGAGGATTGCAGGGACGTGAAGACTGGTCTTGCCGATCTGGCTCAGCAGCGTGCCGCGTCACATCACGGGGCACCTACTAATGTCTATGCGAATAACACGCGCCGGTGCGTGAGTCAATTTGAAAGCGGGTTTGGTCCGCTGAGGCTGAGTCGTCTGAGTGGAAGCGCGCGAGGCCGGCTACTTTTTTCTGACCAGCAAGCGTAGCGGCGTCCCGGTGAACCCATACGACACGCGCAGTTGGTTTTCCAGATACCGCAGATAAGCGGGAGTGATGTCTTGGGGGTGGCCCACGAACAGGGCGAAGGCTGGGGGCTTCGTTGTCACTTGGGTGATGAAGGCGGATTTTGTCGTTTTTGACGGTTTGCCTTTGCGGACCGGCAAGGGGTGCGCCGACAGAATGTTCTGCAGCCACACGTTCAACGCACCGGTGGGGACCCGTTTGGTGAACATCGCATAGACGTGGTCGATCTGGGCGAACAATTTGGAAGCGGAATCCGGCTTGAGGGCCGAACCGTACAGCACCGGGGCCCAGGTTAAAAAGGGCGTGCGGCGCTGGAGTTCGAGTTCAGAGTCTTTCCGGGCCCCGGGGTCGCCCATGCGCAGATCCCACTTATTGACCCAGAGGAGACAGGCGCGTCCCTGCTTGAGGATGGCCCCGGCGATCTTCGTGTCCTGTTCCGTCACGCCTTCGACTCCATCCAGCACCAGCACGGCCAGGTCGGATCGGCCGATGGCGCGGAGCGAACGCATGACGCTGTAGCCTTCAATGCCGCGATCGATTTTCCCGCGCCGACGGATGCCGGCCGTATCGGTGAACAGATATCGCTTGCCTTCATGCATGACGAGCGAGTCGATTGGATCGCGGGTCGTGCCGGGAATATCGCTGACGACGAGCCGCTCCTCGCCCAGCAGGGCGTTCACGAGCGTGGATTTCCCGGCATTAGGCCGACCCACCACGGCGATTCGGGGCGGGTCCAGGACGTCGCCGGTGTCATCGGCCGCCGGGAGCAGCGGATAGATGGCGTCCAGCAACTCGGCGACACCAATCCCGTGTTCGGCGGAGACGGGATACAACTCGTCTCTCCCCAATCGATAGAAATCAGCGAGCAGGGGTTCGGCCTTCGGCGTATCGATTTTGTTGATGGCGACGAACACCGGCTTGGTGACCCCGCGTAGCTGCCGGGCGACATCATGGTCGGGTGGGGTCAATCCAGCACGCCCATCAAGCAGGAGGATCAGAATGTCGGCTTCCGCGATGGCCAATTCGGATTGGCGGCGAATCAGGGCCGGCATGCCATCCGATGCCGAAGGGTCAAGTCCCCCCGTATCGACCAGGCGAAATTTGCGGTCCCGATAGGCCGCATCCGCATAGTTTCGGTCGCGGGTCACGCCGGGCACATCATCGACAATGGCGGTCCTGGAGCCCAGGATCTTGTTGAAGAGCGTGGACTTGCCCACGTTCGGCCGGCCGATGAGGGCGACCAAGGGAGGTGTTGAGTGCCGAGGACTGAGGACTGAGTGTGAAGACATGAAAGCAGCCAATGCCCAAGAAGTAGAAAGTTGGACCGTAACACAGGGTTTTTCTCAAAGACAACTCGCCTAGTCGTCTCTTCACCTACTGATGATACATCGAGCACAATGCCCAGAACATTGCGACTCGGAGTCATGGCAAGGTATGGTCAGGGGTGATCTGATCCAGATCGGTCGGCCTCGCAGGTACGACTGTGAATCCAAACGACCCATGCCATCCTTCTCCCTCTACACGCGTCATTGCTGTCGATGTCCTGCGCGGCCTGGTGATGCTCCTGTTGATCCCCGATCTATCGGGCGGGTTTTCCTTCTATAAGATGGCGGCGCTCTATCCAGACAATGCGGTATGGGTGTGGCTCGGACTACAGTTTCGTCACGTTTCTTGGAGCGGTGCCGCTCTTTGGGATTTCGTCATGCCGGTGTTCATCTTGTTGGTCGGTGTCGCCATCCCGTACTCCTACCAAAACCGGCTTGCACGTGGTGATTCGCATGGACAGGTGCTGATACACGCGATAATCCGTGCGGTTGCTTTGTGTCTGCTGGGACTCCTAATCCAATACAAACCGTACAGCCCGATTGAGGAACTACTGCCGTTTCTTATTCTAATTCTGGGGTTGCCACTCACTGAGTGGGCCAGGCGGTACCTTCAGATTGATGACGGAGCCAGGGCACATCGGTACTTCAATCTTCTGTCAGCGTTGATCCTGAGCATTGTCGGTATATGGATATGGCAACACTATCAGCAGTTAAATGGGTACACCTTTAATCAGATCCTGACGCAGATCGGACTTGCCTATCTGCCAGCTGTTTTATTGGTGCGCCAACGTCCTGTCGTGCAATTCGCAGTCGCGATGCTGATTCTTCTCGCGTACGGAGCCGCGTTCGCATTATATGAGCCATCGTCCAAAGCCAATCAAGCGAGCGCGGCATTCACCGGCTATTTTTCGCATTACAACGACGGCGACAATCTGGCAGTGGCCTTCGACTTGTGGTTCATGAACCTTTTGCCACGCGCAGAGCCGTATGTCGGCAACATTCAGGGTCATCATACGCTCGCCGTCATTCCCCTGATTTCTTCGATGCTCTTCGGCATGCTGGTCGCACGACGTCTCATGTCGACGTACGACAAAAGAAAATTGGTGTACCAGTTGCTTGCGGTTGCGTTACTGGCGATTGTGTCGGGTTGGCTGCTGTCTCTCAGCGCATTTCCACTGGTCAAACCACTGAATACCCCATCGTGGATCATCTTCAGTACTGGTATCGCTGTGCTCATGCTGGTGCTGGTCTATTGGCTCTGTGACGTCTCCGGTCACACGCGCTGGACTATTCCATTGATCGTACTCGGTGCGAACCCCGTGCTGTTGTACGTTCTGGCAAGCACCGAACGCTGGCGTATCACGAATTTATTGGGAAAACTGGCAGGGACAGATGTTCTTGCACGCGGACCGGTCTTCGAGTCGCTCTTCGTGTTGGTGACGCTCTGGTTCTTAGCGTTTATTCTCTATCGAACACGTGTGCTTATACGCCTATAGAGAAAGGGGGGCAAAGCTGTTTCGGTATCCGATCAGAGGATTTGTTGAAAGATGGCCCGCCTCGTCTTTTCTTCTGTCGTTCCGATATACTCTCCCTGATGGCTCAGCACTCAGCGCACAGTCCTCAGCTTCTCATTGACTGGGGCCAAATCGACGACGTTCTGTTGGACATGGACGGCACGTTGTTGGACCGGCATTTCGACAACTTCTTTTTCGAAGAAGAACTCCCGCGCCGGTATGCCGCGTTGCACAGCTTGCCGTTTGAAGAGTCCCGCGACCGCTTGATGGCCATGTACCGGTCGGTCGAAGGCGAGCTCGCCTGGACCGATTTGCACTATTGGAGCAAGCGGGTCGGCATCGACGTCGTGGCCCTTCATAAGGAATTGGACCATATGATCGGCTTCCTGCCGGGCGCGGAGGAGTTCCTGCGCCACCTTCGGCGGCTGGGAAAGCGTGTGACGATCCTCACAAACGCGCATGAGGCTGGTGTGTCGGTCAAGTCCGCCAAGACGGGCCTCGATCGCCTGGTGGACCGGATCGTCGACGCCTTCGAAGTCGGCTATCTCAAAATGCGGCCGGAGTATTGGCCCAGTTGCCAGCGGTTGTTGGGATTTGATCCGGCACGGTCTCTCTATATGGATGACGATGAAGGATGTCTGATTGCAGCCAAACGGTTCGGCGTGGCGCATCTCGTTCACAGTGCCAAGTCGAGCTCTCAACTGCCGCCCACTCCGCTCGCCGAATTCTGTTCGATTACGGGGTTCGCCCCGCTCCTGAACGGTCGCCCGCCGCGCTAGCGCGGTCTTTCCGTCAAGACAGCCGAGGCGTTGCAGTTCCGCGATACATCTCGCCCGCAAGTCTGGGCACGTGCGGCATCAAGAACCGGTCCAGCTCGACGATTGTCAACCCGGCTTGCGCGAGCAGCCGGTCAATCGGTCGGTTCAGGTTGCATCCGCAACCGATGAGGTTCTGGACGGGATTCAGCCGGCTCTGCCACGTGGCGACCGCCGGGTCGTCGCTTCGGCCATGTTCGAGAAACAGAAAGGTTCCTTCCGGCTTGAGCACCCGCGCGACCTCGCGCAAGGCTTGCACCGGATCGGGAATGGTGCAGAGTGTCCAGGTGCTCACGACGGTGTCAAATCGACGATCCGGATACGGCAGTGTTTCAGCCGTCACATGCGAGGCCTGGACGGAAAACGAGACGGTCAAGATTCGCTCCCTGACTTTGCGAGGCAGGAGGATGGCGGGATCGACGACAGACAGATAGGCAATGTGTGGAGGGTAGTGGGCCAGGTTGAGCCCGGTTCCGAACCCGATCTCCAAGACGTCGCCATGGGTATGTGCGAGCAGGCCGGCTCGCAGCCGCTGAAATTCCTCACCCCGCATCAACCAATCCATCAGCCGTGGGAAGATGTGTTGACTGTAGAGTCCCATTGTCGCGCGCAGTATATCAAAGCACGGCGTTGCTATGGGCCGACCATGTTGTTGCGTCCGAGAGGTCTATGCTAGATTCGCGGATTCGGTAGCCCAGATTGCAGCTGTCGGCGATCAGCGGGTGTGAGGCTGGGAGCTGACGGTTGAACCCGATGTGGCGAGACAATGAGCAACACCTACGATCACCGCGAAATCGAGGCGAAGTGGCAGGCGTACTGGGAGGAGCACCGCCCGTTTCGGGCGGTGGACGACCCGTCGAAGCCCAAGTTCTATTGCCTCGACATGTTTCCCTATCCCTCAGGGTCCGGACTCCACGTCGGCCACCTTGAGGGGTATACGGCGACCGACATCGTGTCCCGCTATAAACGGATGCAGGGTTTCAATGTCTTGCACCCGATGGGCTGGGATGCGTTCGGCCTGCCGGCTGAACAATACGCGGTGAAAACCGGTATTCACCCCGCGATCACGACCGCACAAAATATCGCCACGTTCAAGCGCCAAATGAAGCGGGTGGGGCTATCCTATGACTGGGACCGGGAGCTCAGCACCACGGACCCCGACTATTATCGATGGACCCAGTGGATTTTCCTGAAACTGTTCGAGCGGGGCCTGGCCTATGTGGCCGAGGTGCCGGTGAACTGGTGCCCCGCGCTCGGGACCGTGCTGGCCAACGAAGAAATCATCGACGGCAAGAGCGAAGTGGGCGGCTTCGATGTCGTCCGCAAACCGATGCGGCAATGGGTGCTCAAGATTACGGCCTACGCCGATCGGCTGCTCGAAGACTTGAAGCTGGTCGAGTGGCCGCCGAGCACGCTGGAGATGCAAAAAAATTGGATCGGGCGTTCCGTTGGGGCCGAGGTGGACTTTGCGCTGGCCGACCGGAAGGGGGCGATCCGTGTGTTTACCACCAGACCGGACACGCTGTTCGGCGCCACGTATATGGTGCTTGCGCCGGAGCATCCACTGGTCGATGCCGTGACCACTGCCGAGCAGAAATCCTCCGTTTCAGCCTACCGCGAAGCGACCGCCAAAAAGAGTGATCTCCAACGGCAAGAGCTGGACAAGGACAAAACCGGCGTGTTTACCGGCGGCTATGCCGTCAATCCTGTGAATGGCGAACAGCTGCCGATCTGGGTTGCCGACTATGTCCTGATGAGCTACGGCACCGGCGCGATCATGGCAGTGCCGGCGCACGACGAACGGGATTGGGCATTTGCCCGTCACTATCGGCTGCCGGTCCGCGAAGTGATCGCCGGAGGCAACATAACGGAGGCGGCCTTTACTCAGACGGATCGGGGTACGGTCATCAATTCGGCGACGGCGGACGGGAGCTTCTCGATCAACGGGATGATGCCTGCTGAAGCCATTCCCAAGATGACGGCGTGGCTGGACGCGAAGGGAAAGGGCAAGAAGGCGGTCAACTACAAGCTGCGAGATTGGCTGTTCGCCCGCCAACGGTACTGGGGCGAGCCGTTTCCAATCACCTGGGTGGAGGGGGAAGCGCGAGCGATTCCCGAAGAGCAATTGCCGCTCAGATTGCCCGAGACGAGTAATTTCAAGCCGTCGGGAACCGGAGAAAGTCCGTTGGCCAATCTCACCGACTGGCTGGCGACGACTGATCCGGTGACCGGGAAACCGGCCCGGCGTGAAACGAACACCATGCCGCAATGGGCCGGTTCCTGCTGGTATTATCTTCGCTTCATCGACTCCAAGAATTCCGCGCAACTCGTCGATCCCGCGAAAGAACGGTATTGGATGCCGGTCGATCTGTATATCGGCGGCAGTGAGCATGCCGTGCTGCATCTGCTGTACGCCCGCTTCTGGCACAAGGTGCTCTTCGACATCGGCGTCGTGAGCACGCCGGAGCCGTTCAAAAAGCTGGTGCATCAAGGCATCGTCCTCGGCGAAGACAATCAGAAAATGTCCAAGTCACGGGGGAACGTGGTGAACCCCGACGACATCATGGACCGGTTCGGCGCGGATGCTGTGCGGCTGTACGAGATGTTCATGGGCCCGCTCGAAGCGACGAAGCCCTGGAGTACCAGAGGGGTGGAAGGGATTACACGGTTCCTGGAACGGGTGTGGCGTCTCATGGTGAATGACGAGGGGAGGCAGTCTGATGCCGTTGTCGAGTCGGTGCCGACTCCCGACCAGCAGCGCCTGCTTCATCAGACGATCAAGAAGGTGACGGAAGACATTGAATCCCTACGGTTCAACACCGCGATCTCGCAGATGATGGTCTTTACCAACGAGATGACCAAGGCTGAGCGAAGGTCGCGGGGCGTTATCGAGCCGTTTGTGCTGCTTCTGGCCCCCTTTGCGCCTCATCTGGCCGAAGAGTTGTGGAGCAGGTTGGGCCATCAGCCGAGTGTCTCGCAGCAGCCGTGGCCCCGATTCGATCCGGCCCTGACGGTCAGCGACCGGCTGACGATTCCGATCCAGATCAACGGCAGGCTACGCGGAAAAATCGAAGTCGGTGCCGAGGCGACACGCGACCAAGTGGAAGCCTTGGCCAAGGTCGGAGCGGCCGAATGGCTCCAGGGCAAGGAGCCGAAGAAGGTCGTCTACGTCGAGAAGAAGCTGATCAACTTCGTGATCTAACAGGATGATTCAGTGCTGAGTGCTGAGACAAACGAGAGCCTGACTCAAATCGAGAGGGCACATTCCTGCTCTTTGCTCAGTACGCTTGTCTCAGCGCTGGTGTTGTCCGTGCTCGCGGGCTGCGGTTACCAATTCCGAGTGGAGGGAGCCGGTCCGACCATTGGCGGCGGGCAACCGTCGGCGTCGCAGGAGCCGCCGCCGCGTCTGATCGTTCAGACCTTGGTCAACAGGAGTTTCGAGCCGAATCTGGAAACCCGCTACACCAACTATATACGGCATGAATTTACGTCCGGCAGTGGTGCGCAAGTGGTGCCGGACTCCGAGGCCGCCGATCTCATTTTGACCGGTGAAATTCTGTCAGTGACGGCACCGACGTTGAGTTTCAGTCAGACGAGGACATTGGAAAGCCGGGCTGAAATTGTGGTCCGAGTCCAGGTTGAGGAGACGAGAACGAACAGAGTCGTCTGGACCCAACTGGCGAGAGGCGCCTCTGAGTTCTATGTCACCTCCGATCTCCAATTCAATCGTGCCCTGCAGAATCGCGCGCTGGAACAGGCCGGCCGCCTGGCTGCCGCAGACTTGGCGGCGCGGTTCTTGTTGCTCGTCGAATCGGGCGGATTGGCCAAGCCGGCAACGGCGACGCCGTAACCATCTGGTGGGTCCTACGATGGCATCGACGGTGAGTCCGTTCCAGCTCGAAGCGGCGTTGAATCAGGGAGCCCCCTGCCCTCTCTACCTGGTCGTTGGAGAAGAAGATCTGCTGAGGGATCACGCACTCGCGGTGCTCAAGGCCAAGATTCTTGGGGACGGCGGGGAGTTTAATTACGATCTGTTTTATGGAGACGAGGCCGGCGGGTCGGATATCCGAAGCTGCGCGGCCGAAATACCGGTGTTCGCCGAGCGGCGGCTGGTGGTGGTGAAAGCGGCGGACAAACTGCCGGCGCGAGAAGGCGAGGCGCTGCTCGACTATCTCAAAGAGCCGGTGGAGACGACCACGCTGGTGTTTGTGGGCCCGAAGCTGGACGGCCGGATGAAATTTTCCCAAGCCTTGGGTCGCGCGGCTGTCACGGTCGATTGCGCTCCCTTGCGCGAGGCGCAGCTGCTTCCCTGGATCGCGCGCGAGGCCGAGCGGCTGGGTCTCCGGCTGGATGAACCGGCGCGGCACACCCTAAAAGAATCCGCTGCTGGTTCGCTCTATGGATTGCGCCGTGAATTGGAGAAGCTGGCGTCCTACGTGCCGGCCGGCCGGGATGTCACCGCTGCCGATGTACAGGCGCTCCGGGGAATCGAGCCTGACGCGTCAGTGTTCGATTTGACGGTCGCGATTGCCGCCGCCGATCGCGGGAGAACCCTGGCTATTCTGGCGCGCAATCTAGAGGCAGGTGAAGCCCCGCTGCGGATCTTGGGCTCGCTGGCCTGGCAGTATCGCCGCCTGTGGAAGGTCAAAGAGTCGCTGGCGGCCGGTGGGCGTGAAGGCGAGGCAGCTCGAACGTTGCGGATGGACCCGATGAAGGTGCGGCCGTTTTTGGGCCGATTTTCTGACGAGCATCTCCTGACGGCGTCCCGTCTGTTTCTCGATGCCGATGGAGCGCTCAAAGGCGGCGGCAACAGCCGTCCGAAGATTGTGATGGAGCGTCTGCTGCTGCGGCTGTGCGATTCCGTGAAGAAGTCGTCCGTGGAACCGCCGCCTAGGCCTTCCGGGCCGGCAGGGCGGGTTGCGGCTCGTCCAGTGTCGAATGTGCGAACGATCAGGAGCGGGAGCCGGACAGGGCGTTGACACGCAGCGTCAAGCGAGACACACGGCGGGACGCGGTGTTGCGCTTGAGGGCGCCTTTGGACACGGCTTTTCCGATCGCGGCGACGGCTTCGCGCAAGGATGTCTTGGCGTCATCAAGTTTTTTCTCGGCCAGGGCCGATTGGACCTTCTTGACGACCGTCTTCACAGCGTTCATAGTGGCCCGATTCCGGTCATGTCGGCGCTCAGCTTGGCGAGCCCGGCGGATTGTGGACTTATGAATCACAGGCATTGTCTTTTCCTCCAGAAAGGAATGTGATTTTTATCATAGGGTGTCGCGAGTCGTCAAGGATCGGAAGGAGGAGGAGCCCCTCATGTCGAAAATCGTGGCGCGTGACCGGTTGATCTTTGCGCTGGATGTGCCGTCCGCCGCCGAGGCGGAGCGGCTGTTGGACCGGCTCCATGGCCATCTGTCCTTCGTCAAGGTCGGGCTGGAGCTCTATACGGCGGCGGGGCCGGACATGGTGAAGCGGATCGTCGAGCGGGGGATGAGAGTATTCCTTGACCTGAAGTTTCTCGACATCGAAGAAACCGTCCGACGGGCGACGGCGCGGGTCGCGTCGATGGGTGTCGATTTCCTGACAGTCCATGCCAATCGCAAGGCCCTCACGGCGGCCGTGCAGGGCCGGGAAGGTTCGGCGCTCAAGTTGCTGGCTGTCACAGTGCTCACGAATTTCGACGGCAACGACTTGCGTGACATGGGCATCCAGCGAACCGTCCAGGACTTGGTGACCGCGCGGGCGCTGCTTGCGTCCGAAGTCGGCTGCGACGGTGCGGTAGCGTCCGGTGAAGAAGCAGCTGCCCTTCGCCAGAAAGTCGGGCCTCGGTTTACGCTCGTGACGCCAGGCGTCCGGCCAGCCGGCAAGGGGGTAGACGATCATGCCCGGGCAACCACGCCGACACAAACGATTACTGCCGGTGCCGACTATCTTGTCATCGGCCGGCCCATCCGCGACGCAGCCGATCCGGCTGCGACCGTGGCCGACATCGTCGCCGAAATGCAGGCGGCGTTCGACGCCAGAGGGTAAGCCCCATGCACCATTGGTCGAAGGGGAAAATCGCAGACATCCATGATTGACAGAGATGTTGGTCCACCCTGCTGTCGGTTGCAGCAGCGAATCCCCCTTTGCTAAGATCCTTCCTCCTCAGTGACTTCTCCATGGTGGGTGTAGCTCAGCTGGTTAGAGCGCCGGATTGTGGATCCGGAGGTCGCGGGTTCGAAACCCGTCATCCACCCCATT
>JAYWIP010000114.1:0-12310 GCA_039794465.1 Nitrospira sp. | reverse complement strand
GGTGTCCTATCAGTGGACCGGCGGCGGCACGAGCCTGGTGGAAACGATGACGAAGGCTCAAACGCCGGTCATGATGACGGTGTATCACGCGGACAAGGGCGGCCTGATGCTGACGCATTACTGTAAGCTCGGCAACCAGCCGCGTATGCGAGCCGATGAGCCTGACAGCGACGCCAAGACGTTGGCCTTTCACTTCGTCGACATCACGAATCTCGCCAACTCAACAGATCCACACATGCACAAAGTCTCGTTTCACTTTCAGGATCAGGATCATTTCGCCCAGGAATGGATGCTAAGAAAGGATGGGAAGGAATTGCCGCATCGGTTTGAATTTACCCGTGTGAAGTAGAGACCCTGTCATTCACCTAACCATAAAGGAGGGGGAGACCATGCCGACGAAACAGTACAAACAACTGGGCTGTCTGGATGTCCAACCGTCTGGCGGCTGCGGATTCCAAGTGCGGGCGGAAACGGAAGCGGAGCTGATGCAGCTCGTGGCCACCCACGCCAAGCAGTGCCATAAGCTGGAGTCCATTCCGGCTGAGATGGCGGCGCAAGTCAAGGCAGCCATCAAGACGGTGCCGGTCACGGTGTAATAGACCTCGTGCACGAAGGAGACATCCCCGTTCAGCACGTTCTGAGTCGGGGATTGTCTCCGTGTCACCCGATGAGCATTCATTCATTTTCAGTCGGGAGGTTGCCATGAGACGAGCTGTAGGACTGCTTTCACTTTCACTCTTGTTGTTCGGAATCACCGGATGCAGCTACCTGTTCTATCCGCATGCCAAGGAATTCGCGGCAAAAGCCAAGGACTCGAACGACATCCAAACCCTGATCAATCTGACGAACATGATGGAGGCCACCGCGAAAACAGCCAGAAGCGGCAAGGGCGTCGATCAAGCGCTGGACGATCTCCACAATCAATTCCATGCGTTCGACGACAATCTCTGCTGTGTCGATAAGGCAATCCGGGAAAAGCCGGCCCACGCGCTCGCGGTGACGCACAATAAGGAATTGTGGGCCATCTTCAAACGTGCGTGGACATTCAAGAACGACCAACCTCAACGGGAGCAACATCTCGATCTGTTCGCTTCCGAGGTCAAGGAGTTGCGGGAGACCTTGCACACACTCAAGTGACAATACGAAGTCATTGGTCAATAGGAAAGAACCTCTCATGGCTCAGCGGCAAACACAGGATCAGATCATCGACGGTCAGCGACAGGACTGGAACCGCGTCGCCGGTGGTTGGGAAAAGTGGGACCGCTTCTTTGACGAGCAGATGGCATTTCTCAATCACCGGCTGGTGGCCGATGCCCGGCTTCGGGCCGGGCTCCGGGTCCTTGACCTCGGATCGGGCACCGGCTATCCCGCGCTCCTCGCCGCGCAGACGGTCGGCGCGGCTGGAAGCGTCACTGGCATTGACCTGGCTAAAGACATGCTTGCCGTCGCAGAGCGAAAGGCGAAACGGCTCGGCCTTAACAATATCTCCCTAAGAGCCGGCGACGTGACATCCCTGCCATTCGAGGACAATTCTTTCGACGCAATCACGAGCCGCTTCTGTCTGATGTTCCTGCCGGAGATCCCGAAGGCCGCCGCGGAGATCGCCCGCGTCCTGAGGCCTGGATCCTGGGTCGCCGCGGCTGTCTGGTCGGCACCGGAAAAGAATCCCTCGATCGGGCTTTCGATGGCTGCGATCAAGCAGGTGATTGAGCTGCCGCCTCCGGACCCGACCGCGCCGGGCATCTTCAGACTTGCGGGACCGGGTGACCTAGCCGGAATGTTTCAACAAGCGGGGCTGGTTGATGTGACCGATCATGAGTTTCTAGGTGAGTGGTCCTATGCATCGGCGGACGAGTATTACACCAGCTTGATGGAAATTGCCGCGCCGGTGCAAAATCTCATGGCGAAACTGTCGGAAGCGCAGAAACAGGACGTCAAGCAGCGTATCCTTGACGCCGCCTCGATCTGCCGGCGCGGCGAACGAGTGACCTTTCCCCTGGCTGTTCGTATGGTCGCTGCGCGCAAGCCGCTTTGAGCGTCAGATGCCCTCAAGGGACGACGGTTTCAAAGACTTCGTGCTGGATCAACTGGCCGACCTGCGTGGGGTGACGTGCCGCGCCATGTTCGGCGGCCATGGCCTCTCGTACAAGGGAACCTTCTTCGGCATCATCCACAAGGGCCGGCTGTACTTCAAAGTGACTCCGGCGACGGTCGAACGGTACAAAGCCGACGGTATGAAACCGTTCCGGCCCAATGCGAAGCAGACGCTGACGTCGTTCTATGAAGTCCCGGCGGATATCCTCGAAGATCCTGTACAAGCATGCCGGTGGGCAGATACGGCATCCAGGCGTGAATCGGTCGGGGATTCCAAGAAACCTTCTGGCGATCGGAACCGCCGTTGAGCCGATCGCCGCAAAGTTTCCCCCCCGACAATCAAGACCTCGACTCGAGAGAGCCCTGATCCTCCACCCCCTACTTTCTGGTTAGTAGATTCACTTGAGCGCGGGCGATATACTCCAGCCCGCTTCACCTCGATCGCAACACAGCTCCGCACCGACTCATGAGGCAGAGTCATGGTCCGCGAGCAGCAGGTTCTTGATTTCATCGGTCGGATCTATGACGCCGCCCTCGACGCGTCCCACTGGCCCGCTGTTTTGCAGGATCTCGTTCGACTCACGCCCAGCAACACCGGCAATCTTGCGGAGCTGGATCTCACCAACGGCGCGACGACGCCGATCGCCGCCGTCGACATGCCGCGCAGGGGCTGCTCCGACTACGAAACCCACTATTCGCAAGCTGACGCAGCGGACGATGAACATTGTCCGCACGCAGTTGAAACAGGTGTTTCAGAAAACAGTGCCGCCGCTGGTAGCCACGAGGCTGCCACCCTCGCAAGTTGGTCTGCTAGACCGGGGAGGAACGTATGAACCCGAAGACCGTTCCGACTACTCGCCGCACCCTGATTCGAGTCTTTGTATTTTGTAGCCTCTGGCTCGGTCCAACTGTCCTCTTACTAACACCCCTTACCGCTTCCGCCCAAACTCCCGCGCCTCCGACCGGTGGATATCCGTCTGCAAGCCGCCTTCAGGAGGTATACGCCCGCGGCCAGGACGCAGGCTATGGATCCTTTAAAGCTGAAAGCAACTTTGGCCAGGGTCCCGCGCCCGGCGCCATGGATTACCAACTTGAGAGTTCCCTGAGGAACCAGAGCCCAGATCTCTCGCCCATCGAACGCGAGGTATTCACGGATGGATTTCGAAAGGGAGCCGACAAGGCGGGCCGAGGTATGACCACGATCGATCCTTCAAAAATAAATGTGCAAGGCTCGGACACCTCTTCCACCACCACGATCACAGGCAAGACCCCAGCGGCTGAGCCAGGTACCCTCCAACTCACCGACAAAGACGGCAACAGTTATTTCGTCGACGTCGATGCGAACGGCAACTACAAGAAAATCGTCCCGCAAGCAGATTTCCAACCTGTCAAGGCGACGTTGTGGACCAAGAACGGCAAGTTGGTGAGGGCCGTGAAGGCAGACGGGACCTGGACGGTGGTCAGCAGCGCAAACGTCACGCCGAGTGCCCAACAGCTCGCCCAAGCCGTCGCTTTGGTTGACCCCTGCGAACGCGCGCTGCTCGTCGCATCATCGGACTCTGATCGTTCCGTTTCTAATTCTGGACCAGATCCCAGATCGCCCAATTTCACTCTTTTCCGAGTCCGCTTCCTCGGCGGGAATTCGTTCACTCCTCGTACTCCACAACCGAATGTCCGGCTTGTGGCCGATCCTTTACCGCCCGAAGTAGTGGACCAGATGAACAAGCTCGGCAAGGACATCGCCGACTATGAACATCAAAAAGAAACGCTTGAAAAGGAGTTGCGGGAGAACAAAGACGCCAAGACCGGGAAACGATTGGACCGGGACGAATCTAAGCAAAAGCAAACGGAACTCGACAACGTGAAGAACAAGCTCAAGGGCGCAGAACAGAACAAGCAATTCATCTCCGAGGACGCCCGCAAAGTCGCGGAAGATGCTTACAAGGCCAGAAAGGCGCAGTACGCGCTTCCGGAACAGATCAGACAATTGAGAGCAAAGGGAGACCCGGCAAGCCTTCAGCAAGCAGATATGATGGAACGACAACTACAGGCGCTCAATCAATTTTATGGCCCGATCGCCCTTGCACCGATCATCGTCCCTGCCGGTCAAAGCGGCTACGCGCTCGCAAACGCCGCGGCATCCCTTGCTTCCGGGAACACTCCGCAAGTCGTGAAAGGCCACACCACTCAGGTGGCGACCGCCGACATTCGGCGGCAACAAGAGACGGGGATCGAACTCGACCCACTTGTGCATCTTGAGGAGAATGAGCGGAACGAGACGGTCTCGTTTCCCGGTTACTTCGGCTATAACCTCTCAACACAGAGCTGGGGTAAACCGGATTTCTCCCTGGCTGCGATATGGACCGGCTCCGACCCTAATCCTCCGGTCGTCGCTTCCATCGCCTCCGACGGCACCTTTGCCATCAAGAACACCTACGGCCTGAAGGCCTGTGTGAAATTGAATGTCGCTTACGGTTATGACCACGTGTCGACGGCCATCGACAGCACAAAACTCGCCGGCGATTACCACGTCACATTCAATCGCAATCCTACGTGGATCGCCGGATTTAAGACAGGCGTCAACATCGATCAGTTTCAGCAGGACTACATGCAGGGAGGCGCGGTCAACCATTCGCAGTATACCTGGACCCATTGGCATACGCCGTTTCCGGACGTCCCCATGGTTTCGAGCGGGCAAATTTCTGATGAAGGATACAACCATCTGTCCTGGACCAAGCCCTATAAGGACTTCATGGTCTACGGTGAACTCAACCCTGGGACGAACCCTGATCCCTTACCTGGACTTGATCCGACCGATTGGCCGAGTGCGCCAGCTGCCCCTCTACCAGCTCTGAGCCTCCCCGGATCATGGCTGGAGGAAGGAGGGCGCCGATGATCAGATTTGCGATCATCACGTTGTTCCTCGGAACGATGGGGTCCTTGCCCCTTGCCCTGGCAGAGAGTCCCCTCCCGAACGACCCCTATTATGCGTCGAAAGGCGCATGGGGACAGACGTTCGGTGACCAATGGGCGTTACCACGCATTGGGTTCACACCGAAAGGTTCTGGGCGTTCTGCCTGGGATATTGAGACAGGCGACCAGCATCCGGTGATCGTCGCCGTCATCGATACCGGCCTTGATTTCTATCATCCGGACTTGAAACCGGAGTCGATCTGGCACAACCCCTACCCGAATAAACCCGGGAAAGACCCCAATCATTACGATCACGACATCATCGGGTGGAATTTCGTCGATAACTCCAACAACCCCTGGGACAACGACGGACATGGCACCTTTGTGGCCGGCATCATCGCCGCGGCATCGAACAACGGCATTGGCATCAGCGGCTTGAATTGGGGCGTGCAGATCATGCCGCTGAAAGTCATGGACAGTTTCGGCCGCGGGCGGGGCTTCAACGTCGCCCGGGCAATCGTCTACGCCGCGGACCATGGCGCCCGCATCATCAATTTGAGTTTGGACGAAGAACACCTTACCAGAACTGAGGAACTGGCCGTCGACTACGCCTACAAGAAAGGCGCGTTGATCGTCGTGGCCGCCGGCAATCAGGGCAAGAACACCGAAGGCACCGCCCCTGCCAGCCTGCCTCACGTTTTGGCAGTCGCAGCATTGGACCAGGACGATAAGCGGGCACCGTTTTCGAATTGGGGAAAACATATCAAGATCGCAGCGCCAGGAGTCGACATGCTCAGCTTGCGAGCACGGCGGACCGACCTGATACTCATGTCAGGGGCCAAGAACTACACTCCCGGCTCGGCGTTCATCGGTGACCAAGCCCAGTACATGCGGGCATCTGGCACGTCATTCTCCGCGCCATTGGTCTCAGCAGTCGCTTCGCTGATCTGGGCCAAGTATCCCAACCTCACCAATGTCCAGATCGAGCGGATGTTGCTGGAATCCGCCGACGACGTGGAGGAACCGGGCTGGGATCAGTTCACCGGCGCCGGCCGGCTGAACGCGGTCGCGGCCCTCAAGGCCGACCCGGATTATTTCCTCACTGCCAAGGTCTCACAGGTGGCGCCGGTCAAAGTCGACGGCAAAACAGCAATCCAAGTCTCCGGCACGGCGGTCGGCAGCCAGCTCAAGAGCTACGAACTTCAGCTCGGCCAGGGCGAGCAGCCCTCTTCGTGGAAAACAGTCTTGAAGGTGGACGGCAAGCCGGTTGACGATGCGGTGCTGGGGACCTTCCCCGTGAAAGAAATCACCGCAAAAGGGAAATGGCTGGTGCGGGTGGTTGCGCAGGATGGGAAAAAGACCAAAGAAGCGCGCGGGACGTTGGATGTCAAATAACCAGGAGGTAGGTATGGTGAGAAACAAATGGAGAGGCGCAGGTCTATGGGTCGCTCTATTCATCTGCGCCAGCAGTTTCATCGGTCTATCGGCGACTGATGTATTCGCCGTCGCCGGCAAGATCGTAAGTACTCCGGAGGGGGTCACCGCCATCTCGCGTGGCGAGCTGACGTTGGAACTCGAAGAACCCGTTAATAACGAAAAGGAAATCACCGTGCGAGTCAACCAGCAGGGAGAATTTGAAACGCCGCCAGGCGTGGAGGAGCGCAATATCAAGAGCTGCCGCTATAAGAATGAGAAGGGAGAGATGACTCCGTGGTTCCGCTGCGGCGCCTACCTCGCCTTCGGAGGCGGAGCCGCTCTTGCGACATCAAGCGCGGCGGCTCACGGCGCCTCTTTGCCGCAACGACTTCTCGATACTTGGCTGGTCATTCAAGGTGGCTATTCCGTGACGAATGGAATCAACTCGACATCACAAGGGGCTTTTCCCGGCGGAGCAACCTTCCTCGAAGGGTCAGGGGCTAACAGCATCTCGGCCCCGAGTTACAATTTCATGCTCCAGCATCCCTTTGACCGATTCAGGTCGAAGCTCGGAGGCGGCGCCCCTTATGTATTCGTTCAAGGGTCGAAATTTCATGGCCTGGACGCAGACGGCGGGATCGGTGTCTCGGGAACAGGGTTGGACCGAACGTCGCTCAATCGAGAGATCAGTTCTGCGTTTGGAGGAGGAATTGGATTCTCGTACCCTCTCTACTGTTACGACGGGATCAGAGGAGGGGATAAATGTTTTGAGATCGGAGCATTTGTCGGGGGCAAAGGTGTACGGCAACGAGTCAGCGCCACCGCAGACGAAGCCGGAAATCTGCGAAGTTTTCAAGATTGCTACACTGATGTGGTTCCCTTTGGAGGCCTGACCGCAGCCGCGCCAGTCCTTAAAGGAATCAAGCTTGTGTTCACCTATGAGATCATCGCGTTGTACTCCAGAGATCTGAGAGGCACATCGTTTTTTGGCAATACGTACGATTACAGGTCAGATGGAGGGACGATCCATAACATGTGGGGTGGCGTGAGCATCAACCCGGGCAAGTTACTGTTTTGAAGGAGTCGACAGATGAGGCCGCTCCACGTGTGAGCCGCCTCATCTGCCGTGTTTTCCCGGCATCAGGCCAATTCTCGATGGCACTCGAGGCCCCTCCTCTCATCTCTTGACGACGCGATCGGCTGTTCTCATGACTGCTTGTATCAACCACTCCCTTCCGCCACACTGTTTCGATGCTTTTCCGACTGACCGCTGATCTTATTGTCGTGCTGCACATTGGGTTTGTTCTCTTTGTGGCGCTGGGTGGCTTTCTGGTGCTCAAATGGCCGCGCTTGGCGTGGGGCCACCTGCCGGCGGCGGCTTGGGGCGCTTTCGTGGAATTCAGCGGATGGATCTGTCCACTGACACCGTTGGAGAATTGGTTGCGGACACAAGCCGGCGAAGCGGAATATGCAGGAGACTTCATCGCTCAGTATCTGTCAACGATCCTCTTTCCGGAATCGTTGACCCGTGAAGTCCAAATTGTTCTCGGCACGCTGGTGTTGGCGGTGAACCTGGCAATCTATGGCCGCTTGTGGTGGGCACATTGTACGCGGCGAGCTTAGCGCAAGAAGCTCGGTGCATCTCAGATCCTACAGCCGATTTGTCGGTGCAGGCCATTCATGACTCATTTCACATATTACTTGCGGACTATCAGACTCCAGCTATACTTTCCACCATGCGTTCGACGAAGTACATCATCTGGGAAGAAGACGGCCAGTGGCACGGCTATCTGCAGGACTATCCTGATCTCCCGACCCAAGGAGATTCATTCGAAGACCTGCAGATAAAGCTTTCCGATTTGTACTGCGAAGTTTCCAGTGGGGGCCACGACCGGTACCACAACCCCGTTTCCACCATTCCCCAACGCACCCGTCTTCGCACCAAAAGGCACGAGCGTGTGGAACAGCTGTTCCGCACGATGTTGTACGATCTCTGATTGATTGTATCGGGGTCCCGCCCCTCGTCCATCTGCGAACTTTTTTGCCTCCACCCTTTTTCTCTCCCGAACCGCTGTAAGATGTCGTTCCTCAAGCAGACAACCCTCAATCAGCCGTGAGCCACTGCTCCTCGGCCAGCGGCCTCCTGCCCGATCCCGGTTGACCCGGCACGGGCAGGGTTGGTACATAGAGCCAGCTCTATACCTTTGTTCCACCACCGTGAGGCCGGCGATGCCCATCGATGAAATCACGCAAAAAGTGAGCGAGCGCTATGCCAAAGCTGCCAATACCGGGGAGCAGATGTGCTGCCCCACGAGCTACGACATGGCGCAGCTCAAGTCGTTCATTCCCGACGAAGTGCTGAAGATCTCTTACGGATGCGGCACGCCGGCCGGTTTGCGGACCGTGTGCCCCGGCGAAACCGTTCTCGATATCGGCTCGGGAGGAGGGATCGACTGTTTTGAAGCCTCGCGGCTGGTTGGTCCAACCGGTCTTGTGATCGGTGTCGACATGACGGACACGATGCTGGACATCGCGCGGAAGCACGCCGCCGTCGTCGCCGCCAATCTCGGGTATCCCACATCCAATGTCGACTTCCGCAAAGGCATGGCAGATGCAATGCCGGTCGAGGACGGCACGATCGATCTGATTATCTCCAACTGCGTGATTAACCTGGCTCCGGACAAGCGCAAGGTCTTCCGTGAAATGTTCCGTGTGGCAAAGCCGGGTGGACGGTTTACGATTTCGGACATCGTCTCGGATCAGACCGTTCCGCAATACCTGGTGCATGACACGGAGAAATGGGGGAACTGTTTATCCGGCGCCTTGACCCTGGCCCAGTACATCGCGGGCATGGCGGACGCTGGCTTCCTGGGCATCCACCTGGTCAAGTCTTCCCCCTGGCAGGTCATCGACGGCATTCACTTCTTTTCCGTCACATTGACCGGTTATAGACTGCCTCCGGCAACTTCTTCACTCGTTCGCTACGCCACGCTCCGAGGACCGTTTAACCGTGTCGTGGACGAACGGGGCACGACCTATCAGCGCGGCATCCCGCAGCCGATTACCCCGGATGACGCCGTCTTGTTGAGCTATCCCCCGCTTGCCGACCACTTTGTCCTGACGTCGCCTCCGGTGTGGCTCGATCAAACCGACCCGCGCTGGACCGCCGTGTTTCCCGCGCAGGCCCCCTGCACCTGGCGAGGCCACTACGCGTCGCTCGCCGGCCCGTTCGTGGAAGCCGCGGATGACGATCATCACGTCTACCGGCGGGGAGAACCAGTGGAGATTTGCTCCAAGACTCTGGACGTGCTGCAGACCGAGGGCTATGCGCCTCATTTCGTGATTCTCAATCGGGCCGGAGTACAGGTGAGCGGCGCAGCCGTCACCTGTGCTCCCGACGGAGGCTGCTGCTGATGAAACCCGTCGCTGAACGCGATCTCTTGAGCCCGCGCCAATGTGCGACCGTATTGAAGTCGTTGGCGGATGAAACCAGGCTGCGCATTCTGGAGTCCCTGCTCGATGAAGAGAAATGCGTGACTGACCTGGCGCGTGAACTGGGCTGTCCGCAACCCCACGTGTCCCACCACCTGCGCATTCTTCGGGATTCCGGCGTAGTGGAAGGTATTCGGGAAGGGAAACAGGTCTGCTATCGAATCACGCCGGTCGTGCAGCGGGCGCTGACCCACCGGCAGGGGAAGGCCCTCAATTTCGGCTGCTGCGAATTGCGCTTTCCCGAATCAGTGTTGGTCACGGCGAAATCTTGTGCGCTCACGCTGGTCCACTCTTAATAAGGACGTCGATAGCGACGCGAGCACGGCGATGCCGCTGACTCTGCTGGGACAACATAATCCGCTCGCCTCCCCCTCCGAGCAACTGAAGGTGCTGGCCCGTTCCACCCCGCGTCTCCCTTTTGCCGCACAACTGGATCGAGCCAACCTCTCTCCGCTCCACGCCACGGGCATCACCGTCTTCCAGATCAATGTCGGGAAACTGTGCAATCAGACCTGCCGCCACTGCCATGTGGACGCGGGGCCGGATCGGATCGAAAACATGTCACGCGAGACCGCAGCACAGTGCCTGGCCGCATTGGCACAGACGGATATTCCGACGGTCGATATCACAGGCGGTGCTCCTGAGCTGAACCCAAACTTCCGCTGGCTGGTCGAGCAGGCCCGTGGGCTCGGACGGCACGTAATGGATCGTTGCAACCTGTCGGTGTTGCTGCTTCCGTCGCAGGCCGACCTGGCGGAGTTTCTCGCCGGCCATCGCGTGGAGATCATCGCGTCGCTTCCCTCCTACCGCGCCGGCCAAACCGATGCGCAGCGCGGCGAGGGCGTCTTTGACAAGTCACTGGAAGGGCTCCGGCTTTTGAATCGATTCGGCTACGGACGGCCGGGGAGCGGCTTGGCCTTGAACCTGGTCTACAATCCGGCCGGCGCCTTCCTGCCCCCGAGGCAGGAGGCTATCGAAGCGCAGTTTAAAAAGGAGCTTCGAGCCAGACACGGCATCGAGTTCAATAGGCTCTACACGATCACCAACATGCCCATCAGCCGGTTCCTGGAGTTCCTTATCGAAAGCGGCAACTACGATCAATACATGACGCGCCTGGCCAACGCGTTCAATCCCATCGCCGCCGCCGGTGTTATGTGCCGGCATACCCTGTCGGTCGGCTGGGACGGCAGACTGTACGACTGCGATTTCAACCAGATGTTGGAACTCTCGGTCGACCATGAAGCGCCGTCTCATATCCGAGACTTCAACCCAACCCAGCTTCACCATCGCCGTATCGTGACCCACAATCATTGTTATGGGTGCACGGCAGGAGCCGGCTCATCTTGTGCCGGGGCTGTCACGTAGAAAGGACGACCGGCTAACGGTTTAGGATGAGGCGTGTCCTGTCTTCTGAGTCGTCTCCATAATTCTTATGCTCTGAGACTCAACCGAATCTCGATCCGATCATGATGGAGTTGCTCACCTTTGCCCTGGTTCTCGCCCTGGCCTATGCTAACGGTACCAATGACGTGTCGAAGGCTATCGCCACGCTGGTCGGAAGCGGGGTCACCAATTACCGGGCTGCCATCCTGTGGGGAACGTTCTGGACGATGGTCGGAGCGGGCGCTGCCGCTCTCGTTGCCGGCGCCATGGTCAAAACATTCAGTCAGGGTCTCGTTCAAGCCGGTACGAGCATTCCACCTACCGTCGCTATGGCTGTCCTGGCCGGAGCCATGGCGTGGGTGCTGTTTGCCTCACACACGGGTCTGCCGGTCTCGACGACTCACGCGCTCACCGGCGCCATTGTCGGCGCCGGCTTGGCCGCCTTCGCGGGAGAAGCGTTGCTCTGGCCAGCGGTTATCAAAAAGATCGCCCTGCCGCTTCTGCTCAGCCCACTCCTCTCCCTAACTGTCTCTTGGCTCCTCTACCCGCTCATGCGTTTGCTCTCCGCCCGATGGGAAGGCACCTGCTTGTGCGTCATGCCGGCCTCCCACGCATTGATCACCGTCGATGCGCAGGGCAATACGAGAACGCTGTTCCAGGCTACAACCCTCGCCCGGCCGGTCATGACCATCCCATCCCAATGTGATCGGACCGGATTGCAAGGGCTGGTCGTGGGGCTCGATACCGTTCATTGGCTTTCCAGCGGGCTTGCTTCGTTTGCCCGCGGTACCAATGATGCACCCAAGATCGTGGCTATGCTGCTGCTCGGAAGTGCCACGGCGACCTGGCCCAGCTCCTCGTTTCAATTCACGGCGTTCGGAGGAGTCGCCCTTGCGATGGGGCTGGGAAGTTACGTCGGAGGGCTACGCGTGACGAAAGTGCTCGCGGAGAACGTGACCAAACTGGATCACGCGCAAGGATTATCAGCCAATCTGGCGACCTCCTCACTCGT
>JAYWIP010000113.1:0-23022 GCA_039794465.1 Nitrospira sp. | reverse complement strand
TCCAGTAAAAGTACCGCTTCAACTCGGTCTTCTGATCCAGGTTCGCCAGGTTCCGGTCCCGCGTCGCCCAGAGCCACCCAATGGTCACGGCAAAGAAGGTGGCATTGGCCAAAATGTTAAAGCGCCACAGCCCCATCCACACGGATTCGAATTCCGGCGTCATCGAATCCAGCCCGTGAGAATAGCCGAACGCCCGCTGGTACAGCACCCAGAACACCCCGATCCCCAGCATTGCCAACCACCCGATCTTCACCGGCCTTGAGTCATACCACTGCGAAATGTCATACCCGCGGTCCCCGATTGCTTGTGTTGATTGTGCCATTGTGCGGTCCTCCTTATGTTACTGACAGGTGGCCGGTTGGTCATATTGACCCCTTCTGAGTGTACGTTCCTGGAAGGGGTACGATGAGATTACAACCTGGGGGCAATGGTGAGCGCCGCTTCTTAAGACGCTTCTGCGGCGCCTGTCGTCCCTGTCTGTTATGCATGGTCCTGTGACACACAGGTCGAGTGTGTGTGAGTTGATACTTATAAGGGTCGCGCAGCGTAAAGAACTAGGGTTATCCCTAGTGTTTGCGCCGAAGATCCCTTGATCTCTTGAGTGCCCTCAATAGTACTGTTATGGATTCGATCCATCTCTCTACGAGTCGATTTAGCGTTCGTTTCAGTCCATGCCAATAACATATCGATGACTGCTGAACGGTCGAGCCCTGCGATTTAGCTCTTAGGCAATACGCTGATAAAGAATTGTCTAAGCCCGATCGCAGGTATTTTCTATGGTCGGCAAGAACAAGATGGAGTGAGGATGCGCATCATCGGCTTCAACGAAGAGCGGCGGTCGGGCCGGCGAGGGATAGCGGGAGAAGATTTAACAAGCCATATCTGGTCCAGTCGCATCTTTTACGATGTGACGCCGGACCTGTCTGTCCAAGTGCTCGGCCGATTCGGCCTGCGCCGCTACAACGAAGCCTTCTCCGAGCGCAACGCGAGTTTCTGGACGGTCGGTGCTCATGTCGGGTGGCGGGTATCACACAGGATCATGCTCGGACTGACCTACCACTATGAACGCGGACTTGCAACTGGGCGCCATGAACCGCAGTTCCAAGATGATACGTCCTATGTCAACCACTACCTGACTGCGGACGTAGATAGGGAACTGACCGAGCGGCTCTCGCTTCTCACCGCGCTGCACTATGAATTGAACAGCTGGACCAGCGGGATGGCAGGTGATGAGCGAAACGGCGCCCATGAAGATATTTATCAGGGCGAAGTGAGACTCCGGTATCAGCTGACAGAGTCTCTCCAAGAACTTGCAGGATTCCAGCATAGCACTCGCAAGCAGAGCTTCGAAGCGAGTTCTATCAAGGAGAACAACGTCGGTATCGGCCTCGCCATGTTATTCTGAATCTGCCTCAGGCAGAAGGAGTCGGGAGGTTCCGCTGTGGCAGGTATGCGATTGAAAAAGCGTCATGGATCCAGTCGGACAGACCTCGCTCCTGGAAAGTGAAGGTGTCGGTAAGTGGTTGCATAAGCGCCTGGCCGAAACTATAAGTAACGAGAGCGTGAACGACTTTAGCAACAATAACGATGGTTCTCTATCCTGAAGGACAAAAGAGCTGCAGGGCACAACGTGGCACCTCTATGTGGCTATCACGACACCTCCGGGTGTGTCCCTATCGACATGGCTATGATCCTCCGCGAGTGCGCTGAACATCCGCGTCTACAGCGGTCGCTAGTGTAAACGCAAACCATTCAACTGATGCACGGCGAGAAAGAGCGTGCCTCCAGGCCCAAAACCGATGCCTGGATGGCGGCGCCTCCGTTTCCGTCCATCATGCGCACATGGAAGGATCATCACCATGCTGAAGCAGGTAGGCGTATGCTACGTACTATGCATCGTAGCCTTAGCGGGTTGTGCGATGTCTTCGAGGGTGGACCCTCCACCGCGCGTTCAGAACATCCACATCGGCAGTCAGGACTCCATTATTCCAATTGAACTGTATGCAACTGTGGGTGAAGAAATCCGGTGGCATAATCAACTTCTGGATCCGATTTACCTCGGATTCCTGGGGGTGAATCCGATCAAAGAAGTCGGCTGCGGGAAAGGCTTCAAGACTTGGTATGGTGGAATTAAGGATCTGGTGATGATTCGCGCGGGAGCGTATGTCAGTGTGTGTTTTACGCGGGCCGGAACGGTCCGGTACAACGTCTGGACGGATTTAAGGGATCCCCAACGTTCCATAAGTCCCACGGCGGTTATCTATCTCGAATCGTCAACATGACGTACGCATGTGTCATGGGGAAACGATTCGTCGACCGAATTCCGAAGGAGCTTGCGATGAAAACGGATGTCCGGAGAGTACTGATGTTTGCCTGTGCCTGCGTGGTAAGCCTGCCAGCGGTGCCAGACGCTCAGGCCTATGAGGAGGTTGCGGTTGTCGATGGCGGAGTGCTCACCGGGACCGTGGTTCTCGACGGGAGGGTACCGGGGCCGAAGGGGTACAACTTGACAACCCTCCCCGATGCCGTCTACTGCGGGCGGATTTCCGACGGGAAAGGGTGGAGATTGCTGCAACCCTTCAACGTCGGACCGAAAGGCGAGTTTCGACGCGTCGTCGTCTTTCTTGAGGGGATCGGCCAGGGTAAGCCGTTCGCAGAGTATACACCGCCCAGGATCGAAGCCGTCGACTGCCTGTTTATGCCCTTTATGAACCTGGTCCGCGATCTCCACGACGTGGTGGTCGTAAATATGGACCCAGCGATGCACGACATCCAGGCCTACGAAATGTCGCATCTGGGGCCGAGGGTCTTATTCAATGTCCCACTGCCGATCAGCAAGCGATATTCCGGCGAAGCGGGGTTGAGTGCGCATGCGAACAAGCGCTACGAAGGTCTGCCGATGACCCAAACGGTGAAAATGACGAAAGGGCGCCGGATTTTTACGATGCAATGCGGCTTTCACGCGTACATGGAAAGCTGGGCGTTGGTGGCCGACCATCCGTACTATACGATCACGGACGATGAGGGCCGATTTCGTCTGACAGATATTCCGCCAGGTACCTACAAGGTCAAAGTCTGGCATCCCTACACCAGGGAGAACCTTGAGCAGACGGTCACGATCGAACCGAACAAAGCGAGCCATCTTGCGTTCAACGTCGAGGCCCCGACAGGGCGTCTCTACGCCAATCAGATGGTCGAAAGCGCTTATGTCCGATATACCATCACGGAAGACGTGCAAGGCCAAATCCTGCCGACAGTGGAGAAGCAAACCTATGATGGGAAGTCACAGTGAGCGCACACGGGCTCAGGATCGTCAGCTCCTGTGAAGCAGCGAGAGCACGGCTCGATTCCATCCAATGGGGCCTGGTCCTGGCGCGCGGGTCAGCCTCGGAATCTCGATGCCCGGCTCGTACGAGCCGTCGGCTCGTTGCACGAGAATGGGGTGCTCGACCGCTTCGAGCATGGGGAGATCGTTCATACTGTTGCCGATCGCTACAGACACGAGCCTGTCACGATCGCAGCCTGCCAGCCGTGAGTAACAGTCGATGACGTGTTGCACGGCCCGCCCCTTATTATGAGGCCCCGTGAGGTGGGAAAAGCGGTCTCCCTTGGTGTAGCGCAAACCGCGCGCTGCGATCGCTTTGGCAAGACTATCCTCCGAGACTCCCGGCCCCTCGACGACGAACGGCTCGTCATAGTCGCGCTGTGTTGCCAATGCCGCTTCCTCGGATGAAAGACCTGTCCGTCGTGCAACCTCGTCGACGGACATATCGCCGAATCCTCTCAGGGGCACGCCGAGCTCACGCTCAACCTGCCTGAGGGCCAGGCGGAGATGCGCGTACGGCGTGCCGAGTTCTAAGACGAGGTACGGCCCTGAAGTGATCGCAGCCGAAATCGGGAACGGAAAATATTCGGTTGGAATGATGACGGCGCCGCCGTTTTCAACGATGAAGGGGTGTTCGTTACGCAGGCGCAATCGGAGCGGCTCAATTTCCGCCCGAGTCTTACTTGAGACGAGGACCATGGGAATCGATCGAGCGCGCAATTCGCCTAAGGCCTCGTCAGCGGCATCGAACGAGTAAGTATTGCCGTCAAGCAAGGTACCGTCCAAATCCGTAAAGACGACCAGGGTCCATCCGTTTCGGCCGTTACCATGTGATACTTGCGGATAGTTCATCGTTCCTCGGGATCGGCCTGCCTTAGCGTGCCGAAGCGTACTATCCTATATAACCCCGTTACCATATGAAACCGGTGTGGTGTAGGCGCACTGGTCTGGCTCCCGAGGCATCCCGAACCGGAGGCGGTGGAAAATAATGCGAATACCCATCTGGGATAAGCCGTGGGACTATGCCATGCTGAATGTATACCCGCCGCACCGTCCCTGCCCTGAGTCCGGGCGGAGGGCGACTGCGCCTGAGATGAAAGGAGTAGTGTGTGTCGGACTTTCTCCAAAACGGGGTGGTCAGTGTCCTCCATCGCCTGGGCGCTCCCAACGTCGAACAGCTCGAGCGGGAGCTCGAACAGTATCGAACCATCAACCCGATCGCGTTGGTCCTGCCGTGCCTCTACTCCGAACTTGAAGGTCCGGCGCTGGCCGGCATTGTGGAACAGTTAAAGCGGGTGACGTATCTCAACGAGATTGTGGTGGCCCTCGGTCATGCATCGGCCCTCGAATTTCGGCGAGCCAGAGACTATTTCAAAGTTCTTCCTCAACCCGTACGGATTGTATGGGTCGACGGAACCCGTGTACAGGACATTCTCAAGACGTTGGTCGAACGAGAGATCGATATCGGGTTGCCGGGCAAGGGGCAATCCTGCTGGTTGGCCTTCGGCTATGTGCTGGCCCGCCACCAAAGCCAGGTCATTGCGCTCCACGACTGCGACATCGTCAGCTACCAACGGGAGTATCTGGCGCGGCTCTGTTACCCTCTCGCGAACCCGAATCTGGGCTATGAATTTTGCAAGGGCTATTACAGCCGCGTCACGGATCGGTTGCACGGCCGGGTGACCAGGTTGTTCATGACGCCGATAGTCCGCTCGCTTGAGCAACTCGTCGGGCCCCATCCTCTGCTGACCTTCCTCGACAGTTTCCGCTACCCCCTGGCGGGGGAATTTGCCATGGTGCGCGACCTTGCCTGGGTGAATCGCATTCCGGGCGATTGGGGATTGGAAATCGGCATTCTGGCGGAAGTGTACCGCAACTGCGCCTTGCGACGTGTGTGCCAAGCGGATATCGCGGATGCATATGAGCATAAGCACCAGGCGCTGTCCCAGGACGATCCCGAAAAGGGTCTGTTGAAAATGACGATCGACATCACGAAGTCGCTGTTCCGGCACCTGGCCAGTCTAGGGGTCGTGCTCGGCGATGCGGAGTTGAAGACCTTGCGGGCGATTTATCTCCGCTCGGCGGAAGAAGCTATTCGCCGTTATGAAGACAGCGCCGCCATCAACAGCCTGACATTCGATCGGCATTCGGAACGGACCGCGGTCGAAACATTCCTCAAGGGCATCAAACTGGCCTCCGAGGTCTTTCAGAAAGACCCATTGGGTGTACCCATGATATCGAACTGGAGTCGTGTGGCCGCGGCGGTGCCGGATGTCTTCGATCGCCTCGTTCAGACCGTAGTGGAGGACTCTCGGTGGGATCCGACGCAATAGAAGCCACTTCCAGCAGTCGGCAGCAGAAATCGCCGGTGGCGCTCACGCCGGAGACCGAGTCCCGGGTGCAGGCCATCGGAGAAGCGGAGATTCTTGTCGGCATTCCCAGCTACAACAATGCCGATACCATCGGGCATGTGGTTCAGGCCGTCAGCGCCGGTCTGGCGAAGTATTTCCCGGGCCGGCGTGCAGTGCTGGTCAACTCCGACGGCGGGTCGTCGGATGGGACACCCGAGGCGGTCTCGCGCGCGGTGGTGGATTTCAGCGCGCTCCTCGTCAGCGATCATCAGAGCGCGCTTCAGAAAATCATCACCCCGTACCACGGAATTCCGGGGAAAGGGAGCGCGTTTCGAACGGTGTTCGAAATCGCACGGCGTCTGAAGGCGAAGGCCTGCGCAGTCGTTGATTCGGATTTACGCAGCATCACGCCGGAATGGATCGAACTGCTGCTCCGTCCGGTCCTCGATGAGAAGTACGACTATGTGGCGCCGTACTATCTGCGCCATAAGTACGATGGGACGATCACAAACAGCATCGTGTATCCGTTGACGCGGGCGCTGTACGGGCATCGGGTTCGGCAGCCGATCGGGGGAGATTTCGGATTTTCAGGACGCTTGACCGAGCATTACCTGGATCAGCATGTCTGGGAATCGGATGTGGCGCGATTCGGGATCGACATCTGGATGACGACCGAGGCCATCGCTAGCGGCGCCCGAGTCTGTCAAAGTTTTCTCGGGGCCAAGATCCACAATCCCAAGGACCCGGCTTCGGATCTGGCAGCCATGTTGATGCAGGTGCTGGGGGCGGTGTTCGCGTTGATGGAAGAGCATGACCGTGTCTGGCTCAATAGGAAGGAGTCCATGCCGATGAAGCTGTTCGGGTTTCAATATGAAGTCGGGGTTGAGCCGGTCAACGTGAATGTGGAACGGATGATCGCCGCGTTTCAACTCGGATTGGAGGATCTGGCTCCTATCTGGGAGCAGATCTTGGGCCGGGAGATCGTGGCGGAACTCCTGCCGCTGCGGACGGCGCCTCACGCGGAGTTTCGCATTGCCGACGAGTTGTGGGTGCGTGTGGTCTACGAGGCAGCCATGGCCTACCATGCACGTGTGTTGCCCCGCGAGCATTTGCTCAAGGCCTTGACGCCGCTGTATCTCGGACGGACGGCGACGTTTGTGTTGGAGACGCAGGGATTGACGACCGCTGAAGCGGAAGGACGAATCGAACAATTGTGCCGGGTCTATGAGTCGAGGAAATCCTATCTCGTCGAGCGCTGGCACGGCGGGCCGCAGGCATGATGTCTGTCGATGTCGGCGGAATGAGGGGAGGCGGACATGAAAGATGTTTTTGACAAGGCGCTGCTCGCGCCGTTGGAATACCTCGGCGGGCAAGTTCTGGCGGTACTGCCGAACGTGCTGGCAATGGGGATTATTGTCGGGGTCGGCCTTGTAGCGGCCTGGACGTTGGGCCATGCCGTCGAACGACTGTTGCGCGTCATGCGGTTGGACGAGTTGTGCAACCGTCTGGGCGTCAACGCCGCGCTGGCGCGCGGAGGCGTGAAGACCGATCCGTCACGAATCGTCGGGCGCACCGCCTACTGGATGGTCGTCGCCTTCGCGGTCATCGCGGGTCTTGGGGCGCTCAATCTCCAGCCGATCAACCGATTCGCCCAGTCGTTTCTGGCTTACATTCCGCATGCGTTGACCGGAGGCGTAATCTTGGTGGCCGGGTACCTGCTCTCCAATTTCATCTCGCAGGGCGTCCTGATTGCGGCGGTCAATGCCGGGCTCCCCCCTGCGCGGCTGATCGCGAACATGGCACGCTGGGGCGTCCAACTTTTTGCGCTCGCGATGGCGTTGGAAGAACTAGGGATTGCGCAAAGCGTGGTGATCGTCGGGTTCGGAATTACCTTCGGAGGCGTCGTATTCGCGACGTGCCTGGCGTTTGGGCTGGGGGCCAAGGATTTGGCGAAGGACTATCTTGAGCGGACCCTCTCCAATCGGCCCCGCGATCGCGCCCCGGATGACCTGAGGCATCTGTGATGGCCAGTGCGTTCCTCCTGCTTTGGGTGCTGTCGGCCGCCGGTTGCGCACCGGGTGGAGAAGGGGCGGATCCTGCCGCGACCGTGTTGGTCTTCAAGCACGGAAAATTGTCCGGTGACGGGACAGTGCTTTCCGGTCTGCTCCGCGAGTTTGAACAACGTCGGCCCGGTGTACGCGTTCGAGAAGAACTTCTGCCTGCTTCCTCGGATCGCCAACACCAGTACTATGCGATGAACCTGGACGGAGGGAAGGCTCCCTTCGATGTGCTTGCCGTGGACACCATCTGGGTGCAGGAGTTCGCCAAGGCGGGATGGATCGCTCCTCTCGACGATCTCCTTCCTTCAGCCGAGCGTGATGCGTTTTTCCCCGGGCCGATCACGGCGGCAACGTTCGATCATAAATTGTACGCCGTGCCCTGGTACGTGGATGCGGGCGTTCTCTACTACCGGCGTGACCTGCTGGAGCGTCATGGGATCGCTCCCCCTGCGACATGGCCGGAGCTCGTTCATGCGGCCCGGAGGATTCTCGACGCGGAGCAGGACTCGAAGCTGGCCGGGTTTCTGTGGCAAGGGAAACAATATGAAGGACTCATCTGTGTAGCGCTGGAAGTGATTCGGAGCAATGGGACGGATTTGTGGACAGGGGATCGCGACCGGGCTGAAACCAGTCTCCAGTTTCTGCGAGAAACCATCTCGACGCAAGGGATTACGCCGCTCTCCACGAGTATGGCCGATGAAGAATCGACCCGTCGGTTGTTTGAGGAAGGCCGCGCGCTGTTCATGCGCAATTGGCCCTATGCCTGGTCATTGCTGGAACGAGCGGGGTCGCCGGTTCGAGGAAAGGTCGGCATGGCCCCGCTTCCTTCCTTCCCAGGCTACGCCAGCGCTCCGGTTTTGGGCGGATGGTTGCTCGCGATTCCACAACATTCTCCGCGACGGGAAGCGGCAAGCGAGCTGATTCGGTTCTTAACATCGCCGGAGGCGCAACGCAGGATCGCCATCGCGATCGGGTACAACCCGACGAGGCGAGCGCTGTATTCCGAGCGACCCTTGCTGGAAATCCGACCAGTGCTGAAGGACCTCTATCCGATTTTTCTCGCAGCGCGACCTCGTCCGGTTACGCCCTATTATTTGATGCTCTCGCAGTCGGCGCAGCCGGAAGTGAGCGCTTTCGTGGTTGGACGCAAGACGGCGTCAGAGATGCTTCAATCCGTGCGCCGTCAGGGGGGAAAGCCGGTGGTTGCGGAGGCGCCGCCGTTCGATGAGGCACGCCTGTGACGCCTTCGCGAATCACGGGAACGAAGAGGCCGACCGTCCTGCTTCGGCTGTCCGAGCGGGGGTGGGGCTACCTCCTGGCCGCTCCTGCCTTTGTGCTGGTCGGTCTCCTGGCCCTCGTTCCAATCGTGGCGGCCTTGTGGCTGAGCCTGCATCGGCGTCTGCCGATCTTCGGGGTGGATGAATTCGTGGGAGCCTGGAACTATCTCCAACTGTGGAGCGACGACCGGTTCTGGGCCGCCTGCCGGACGACGCTGTATTTTACCGCTCTGTCAGTCACTGCCGAACTGCTTCTGGGATTCGGGTTGGCCCTCCTGTTGGATGGTCTGACCGGAGGAACTGGCCGATCGACTCGCCTGGCGCAGGTCATGATTATTCTGCCCTGGGCCGTCCCGACGGTTGTGTCGGCCCAGATCTGGGCCTGGCTATACCAACCGGATTACGGCTTGCTCAATTACCTTCTTGCGCAGGCCGGGTTCATCGCTGCGCCGATCGACTGGCTGGCAGATCCGGACTGGGCGATCCATGCCGCCGTCGTCATGGATGTGTGGAAGACCACTCCGTTCGCGGCATTGCTGCTGCTGGCGGGATTGAAATCCATGCCGCAGGAACTCTACGCGGCTGCAAGGGTCGATGGGGCGGGAGCGTGGCAACAATTTCGCCGGATCACGCTTCCGCTCCTGATGCCGATCGTTGTGATCGTGCTCGTCTTCCGTACGATGGATGCGGTCAGGGTGTTCGATGCGATGTTCGTGCTGACCGGCGGAGGACCGGGCAATACGACCGAAACGCTGTCGATCTATGCATACAAGACATTGTTTCAAACCTTGCAATTCGGATATGGCTCCGCCTTGGCAACCGCGATGTTTGTCATCGTCGCCGCGCTCTCTTCTCTATACGTGCTGTTGTTGCGCCGTCATTTGCGGGAGACGATGTGATGCGCAAGGCGGAGGAACATGGCCGACTCGGCAGAGTCAGGCTCTTACGCAACGCGGGCTTGAGGTTCTCTCTCCTTGTCTTGGTCGGGCTGTTCTGTCTTGGGCCGGTGCTCTGGCAGGCGGTGACGTCCGTGAAGCCGGATCAGGATCTTGTGCGATTGCCGCCGATATGGCCGGACCATCCGACGGTATCGCATTACGAGCGAGTATTGCTGGGGTCGCCGCTGGCGCAATCGCTGGTGAACAGCATGGTGGTCGCAGCGAGCGCAACCACCGTCTCGATCGTCGTCGGCTCGCTCTGCGCCTTTGCTCTGGCGCGGTTGCCGATAGGCGGCAAACCGGTCATTCTGGGGGTCGTGCTTGCGACGTCGATGTTTCCTCCTATCGCCGTGATCAGCCCGTTGTACCTGTTGATGCGGGAGCTCGGACTGCGGGACACGCTGGTGGCGGTGGGGCTCACCCACGCGGTCTACGCCCTCCCGCTCGCCGTATGGCTCTTGACGAGCCTGTTCAGGCAGTTACCGGGCGAGCTCTATTACGCTGCGCGTGTGGACGGCTGCACGCCGCTGCGGGCGTTACTCACGGTACTGCTGCCGCTGGCCCGACCGGGGCTGGCCGTAGCGGCGCTGCTGGTCTTCATCTTTTCGTGGAACGAGTTCATGTTTGCCTTGACCCTTACAGCCAGCGATTCCACCAGAACCGCGCCGGTGGCAGTGGCACTGTTTCCTGGGCTGTACGAAATTCCGTGGGGCGATCTCGCGGCGGCCTCTTTGATCGTGACATTACCTGTGGCCGGTCTTGCCGTCCTGTTTCAACGGCACATCGTGGCAGGATTGACCGCCGGCAGCGTGAAAGGCTAGCAAGGATGGCGCAAGTGCAGTTGGAACATCTCTCGAAACGGTTCGGGGCGACGAGCGTGCTTCCCGACGTGACGCTGACGATCCGTGACGGAGAATTGTTTGCGATTGTGGGGCCGTCGGGGTGCGGAAAATCCACGCTGTTGCATCTTCTCGCCGGTTTGGATCGTCCGACGTCCGGACGCATCCTGTTCGACGGGGTGGATGTAACCGGTCTGGAACCGCGGGAGCGAGACGTGGCATTGGTCTTTCAAAGCTACGCCCTTTATCCGCATATGAGCGTGCGCGAGAACCTTGCCTTTCCGCTTCGTGTCGCCAAACGCAAGAACGGTATGGATCGGCGACAGATCGAAGAGGAAGTGCGGCGAGTCTCCGGATTTCTGGGGTTGGATACGCTGCTGGATCGGCGGCCGCGCGAGCTTTCGGGCGGCCAGCGGCAACGGGTTGCGTTGGGCAGAGCATTGATCCGAAAGCCCCGCGTGTTTTTGATGGACGAACCGCTGTCGAATCTCGATGCACAGTTGCGCGCCTCGATGCGCGCGGAACTGCGCCGTCTCCACGAAGAGCTGAAGATCACCACGATCTACGTTACGCACGACCAAACGGAAGCGATGACGTTGGCCGACCGGTTGGCGGTACTTGACCGAGGTGAAGTGCAACAAGTGGATCATCCACACGAGATCTATCGTCGCCCCGCCAACCGTTTTGTCGCCGGGTTCATGGGTTATCCACCGATGAATCTGCTGGCCGCGAAGGTCCAGGGAGGCATGCTCCAGGCCGGTCCAATGAGGCTGACTGGAGCAAGCGTGCTGCCGGAGCTTCGTCAGGATTGTACGGTCACGGTGGGGATCAGGCCGGAGACCCTTGTCGTCGACGCTATCGGGAAAATCGGAGAAGAAGGGGCCGCGGCTGGCGTGGTCAGCCTCATCGAGCCGTCGGGATCGGGGGCATGGATTACTGTCGACCTTCGAGATAAGGATCATGAGACAACGGTGATCGGAGCGGCGGCGCCCGGGTTCGTTCCTCGGATCGGGGATTCGGTCTCGGTCGCCATGTGCCAGTCACCCATTCATCTCTTCGATCAGGCGACTGGGCAGCGGATCGGCTCTGCCTAGGGACATCGCAGAACAGGAGGGATAATGATCCGGCGTGCATTCTGTATCGGCATTGTGTTGTTGATCCTGAACGGCTGCCTCTCGCCCTTGGCGATGCATCGCGCCGTGCTGGAGTACGACCGGACGGTCAATCTGTTGGAAGCGGAAATGCTGCTGTTGAACGTTGCGCGGGCGAAGCAGGGGCAGCCGCTGCACTTCACCGCCGTCTCGAATGTTGCGGCGACGTTCGATTTCCGGTCGAGCGGCGGCATCGGAGGCCAGTTGTTCGAAACGAGCGGGCCGGTCTTCGCCAGGAATTTCTACATGTTCAATCTGGGCGCGAGCATGGCCGAGAGCCCTACCGTCAGTATCATTCCGGTTCAGGGCGAAGATTTCACCAAGCGCATCCTGACTCCGATGGATGAGACGAAATTCGACTTCCTCGTGAAGCAGGGGGTCGAGCCGGCCATCGTGCTCCGACTTATGAGTCGCGGGTTGGCCGTTGAATCGGACGGCAAGCGGACGTTTTATCTCAATCTGCCGCACAGAGCGGAGGAATATCGGGAGTTCCGCAAACGCATCCTCCACCTATCGGCCTTGAATGTTGTCCGTGAGCTCCACGTCGGACCGATTATCTTCGAGGAGACTTGGCCGCTGCCCCTCGATCATCCGATGACCAGCCAGGCGCTCGGCAAAGGCTACGAATGGGGCCGGGATGAGAGAGGGCATGCGCCGCTGACTCGACGGGTGACAGGGCGCGTGGCTATCACCAATTATGATCCCCGCTCGTTGGGAAACGAGGAACGGCGCCGGCTTCATCAACAGGCCGATCGGTATCCCCGCAATTACGTCTTGGTGGATATCCGACCCGGCAATCCCGGCGGCGATTTTCCATGGCATGGCCAAATCAAGCTCCGCAGCTTCAACGGCATTCTTGGCTTTCTTGCGCGAGGGATTGCGGCCGAGCCTGAGTTCGGCGTCGAGCCGGATCCGCGCAGCAGGCAAGTACCTCGGAATCCCGTCAGAACGCTTGCCGTTGCGGAAACAGACGACCGTCCGTCGGGGGCCGTTTTTGCCGCGGCGCTTGAAGGACGATGGTACGCGATGGACGGAGGACCGGACGGCGACGAGGAGACCAGACGCTGGAATCGAGAGGCCTTCGAGTTGTTGAGTCAGCTCTATCAGATGACGGTGACGGACGTCGCCCGCGTGCCCACGTTGCCGATCACGATCTCGAAATAGGCGGATCTGGCCGAGGTCGCATCAATGTTTGCTGTCACGCCGCAGCACGGCGATCGATCGGGCCTCCATCTCATACCGTTCGCCCCCTTTGAGGGTCGTGACCGGTTTCTCAGTCCCCCCTGTGAGCGCCGTATCGAAGAGCGGACACCAGCGAATGCCGCTCTTGTGGGCAGGCAGCGTGAAGGACAGCGGCGTATGGTGGGCGTTCAGCAGAATCAGCAGAGTGTCGTCCACAATCGGCCGGCCCTTGGCATCGGTTTCACCGATGGCATCGCCCGCCAGCCGAAGCGTGAGAGATTTGGAGTACCCCGCATTCCAATCTTCGTCGGTCATTTCTTTGCCGTCCGGTCGAAACCAGGAGAGATCTTTGACTTCGGATCCCCTGATGTGGCGCCCCTGGAAGAAACGGCGGCGCCGAAGCACCGGATGTTGTTTTCGGAGGGCGATGAGGCTTCGGACGAACGCCAGTAATTCGAGCTGGGTGCGATCCAAGTTCCAGTCGAACCAGCTGATCTTGTTGTCCTGGCAGTAGGCGTTGTTGTTCCCCTTCTGCGTCCGTCCAAGTTCATCGCCGCCGCAGAGCATGGGGACACCTTGAGAGAGAAAGAGGAGTGTCAGGAAATTCCGCTTCTGGCGTTCACGCAATTCGACGATGCTGGCGTCGTTGCTCGGACCTTCCACGCCGCAGTTCCAACTGGCGTTGTCGTCCGTGCCGTCACGGTTGTTCTCCCCGTTGGCTTCGTTGTGTTTATGGTCGTACGACACGAGATCGTGGAGCGTGAACCCGTCGTGCGCCGTGATGAAATTGATGCTGGCGAACGGCCTGCGCCCGCTCATTCCATACAGGTCGCTGCTGCCAGTCAATCGGTAGGCCAGCTCCGCCATTTGGCCTCCGTCACCCTTGAGGTACCGGCGAATCGTGTCGCGATACTTGCCGTTCCACTCGGCCCAGCCCACGGGAAAGTTCCCGACCTGATAGCCGCCTTCTCCGACGTCCCACGGTTCGGCGATCAATTTGACCTGCGACAGGATCGGGTCTTGGTGCAGAATGTCGAAGAAGGCGCTCAGCCGGTCGACGGCATGCAGTTCCCTCGCGAGCGTGGAGGCCAGGTCGAACCGGAATCCATCCACGTGCATTTCCGTGACCCAATACCGCAAACTATCCATGATGAGTTGGAGCGTGCGTGGATGGGTGACGTTGAGCGTATTGCCGCAGCCCGTGTAGTCCACGTAGTACCGCTTGTCGTTGTCCACCACTCGGTAATAAGCCGTGTTGTCGATGCCCCTGAACGACAGCGTGGGACCGAGATGATTTCCTTCCGCCGTGTGGTTGTAGACGACATCGAGAATGACTTCGATGCCCGAGCTGTGCAGCGTCTTCACCATGGTTTTAAATTCGCGCACGTGCCGTCCGCGCACCGGTGAGACGGCGTATCGAATATCGGGAGAAAAGAAGCCGACCGTGTTGTAGCCCCAGTAGTTCGTCAGGCCCCGATCGGCCAGATGTTTGTCCCGCACAAAATGATGGGTCGGCAGCAACTCGACCGCCGTGACGCCCAAGTCCAACAAGTGGTCGATCACGGCCGGGGTGGTCAGGGCGGAATAGGTCCCGCGCATATGGTCGGGCACCTCGGGATGTTGTGCCGTGAGTCCCTTGACGTGCACCTCGTAGATGACGGTTCGGTCCCAGGGTGTCTTGGGATGCTGGTCTCCTCCCCAGGTGAAGGCCTGATCGACGACGACACACTTCGGAATGTTGGCGGCATTGTCGCGGGTGTCGAAGGAAAGATCGGCTTTGGGATTACCGATGCGATAGCCGAACATGGCGTCGGACCACTCGATTGTTCCCGCGATCGACTTGGCATACGGATCGATCAGGAGCTTGTGGTGATTGAAGCGATGCCCCTCGTGCGGCGCATAGGGTCCGTGGACCCTGTACCCATAATGCTGACCGGGCCAGAGGCCTGGAATGTAGGCGTGCCAGACTTGATCGGTCTGCTCCTCGAGGCGGATGCGCTGCGATTCTTTAACCGCTTCGGGGCCGTCGAATAGGCACAGTTCGACCGCGGTGGCATGTTCTGAAAAGAGGGCGAAGTTCACTCCCTCCCCGTCCCACGTTGCGCCGAGCGGATACGGTTTTCCCGGCCAGATTCTCATTCGCCTCTCCAGTCAGGTTGAGGTGTCGTTCCTAACTGTAGGTATAGAGTGGAGATGAGGACTTACGCAAGATGCTATGTCCTGTGAAAGAGGGCTTGGTTAAGGCCGGGTACTTCTTCACAATAGGCACGGGAAGATGGATGTCATGCAAAAGATCGAATGGTATCTCGACATCGGTGCCAGTTCTATCGATGTGAACTTCGTGCGATTCCGCGTCTGGGCTCCCTATGCCCAGTCAGTCGACGTGCAGCTGATTGACCAAGATCAAATCTGGGTACCCATGCAGCGTGATGCGCGCGGCTATTTTGAAACCATCGTCAGTGGGATCGGCCCCCGGTCCCGCTACCGGTATGTGCTGGATGGAACAAAGGTACGTCCGGATCCCGCCTCTCGTTTTCAGCCCGAAGGGGTCCATGGCCCGTCGGTCATGGTGGACCCCGGCGCGTTTCAATGGACGGATCAGGCGTGGCGCGGGCTGCCGCTGGAAGACTTCATCATCTATGAGTTGCACGTCGGGACCTTCACGCACGAAGGGACGTTCGAGGCGATCATTCCACAGTTGCCGTATCTGAAAGAGACGGTGGGCATCACGGCCATCGAACTCATGCCGGTCGCCCAGTTTCCGGGGGGGCGAAACTGGGGCTACGATGGAGTCTATCCCTACGCGGTTCAATCGACCTATGGGGGGCCGAACGGATTGAAGCGGTTCGTGGATGCCTGCCATGCCAACGGTCTCGCCGTGATTCTGGATGTCGTCTACAACCATCTCGGTCCCGAAGGGAATTATCTGGGCGAGTTCGGCCCGTACTTCACAGACCGGTACCGAACGCCGTGGGGATCTGCCATTAATTACGACGGACCGGACAGTGACGCGGTCCGGCAATTCGTCGTCGACAATGCGCTCTATTGGATCACCGAGTATCACATCGATGCGCTCAGACTGGACGCGATCCACGGCATCTACGATTTCAGCGCCACCCACATCTTGAAAGAACTGTCTCTGGCCGTGCATGCGCAGGCTGCGCACCTCAATCGGCAGGTTCTCGTGATCGCCGAAAGCGATCTCAATGATGCGCGGGTCATCGAGCCGCCGGCGAGGGGAGGCCATGGACTGGACGGACAGTGGAACGACGATTTTCACCATGCGTTGCGCGTGGCGCTCACGGGCGAGCGGAAGGGATACTATGAAGATTTTCATGGGATCGCCGACCTGGCTACGGCGATTCGCGAGGGGTTTGTCTATAACGGCCGGTATTCCGCGCATCGACGGCGCCGGCATGGGAATTCGTCGCAGCATTGCCGCCCGTCCCAGTTCGTCGTGTTTTCGCAGAATCACGATCAGATCGGGAACCGTGCAGTGGGGGATCGGCTGAGCACCCACCTTCCCTGGGATGCGCTCAGAGTGATCCGCGCCCTGGTGCTGTTGTCTCCCAACGTTCCGCTGTTGTTCATGGGAGAGGAGTACGGAGAGACGGCGCCCTTTCAATACTTCATCGAACACGGCGATCCGGACTTGATCGAAGCGGTCAGGCAGGGCCGGCGACGGGAATTCGCCCACTTCGGATGGAACCCGGACGACATTCCAGACCCACAGGCTCCGGCGACCTTTACGCGTAGCCGGTTGAATCGGGACCGCCTCGACGAGCGGCAAGTCTCGTTACTGCGATGGACCCATGCGCTGATCCGGCTGAGAAAAGAAGAGCCAGCGTTGGGGGCCGGTGACGGCCAGGGTCGGCGTCATCGGGTATGGGCGTTCGAGGACGAACAGGTGCTGGTGGTGCATCGCTCAGCGCAGGCCGGCGCCGCATCGCTGCTGATCTTTGGATTCAACAAGTCACCGGTCACCGTGACATTGAGTGAGCCGCAGGGCACATGGCGGCTCCGGCTTGACTCCATGAGCAAGGAATTCGGCGGGACCGGTCGGGAGTCGATGCCGACAGAACTAGTCATCTCCCTTCAAAGTACGTCGGTGTCGGTTCCGGCGTATGGCGCAGCCGTCTTCTTTTCTTCCTAAACCGAGGTCCTCAACACGAGACGGGAATTGCCTCCCGCTTTCATCGATAAAGGATCTGATATGAAAGGAGGTTCGTATGCCAATGCCGAATTTCGACAGATACCTTGAAAGGACGATCGAATGGTTCGCGACATCCGGTCTACGGGTGGTGTTGATTGCCATCGCCATCATCGTGCTGTTGGCATTGCTCAAACGCGCGGTTGCGAAGCTTCGAGGTTTCTTGGAAGGCACACTGCCCAGCCCGGCCCAAATCCAGCGCGCGCATACCCTGACGCATATCGTGCGGGATGTGGCGAGGATCGCGGTTTTCCTCGTAGGAGTTATGATGATCCTCTCCGAAGTTGGCATCGATCTGAAACCATTGTTGGCTGCGGCGGGGCTCGGCGGATTGGCGATCGGGTTCGGCGCGCAAAGTCTGGTGAAGGATTTGATTTCAGGGTTTTTTATCCTCCTGGAAAATTCCGTCCGGGTCGGGGACGTCGTCGAGGTGGCAGGGGTTAGCGGGCTCGTCGAAGAAATCGAACTGCGTACAATCAGGCTGCGCGACTTGTCCGGCAATGTCCATGTGGTTCCGAACGGCGTGATTGACAAAGTAAAGAACATGACGAAGGACTACTCTTACTCCGTCTTCAACATCGGCGTCGCATACCGAGAGGATGTTGATGAGGTCATGGAGGTGGTGCGCGAGATCGCCGAGGAATTGCGCGGCGATCTCCAATTCAAGGACGATATTCTGGAACCGCTCGAAATGCTGGGGGTGGATCAATTTGCCGATTCGGCCGTAATCATCAAATGCCGGATCAAGACTCAGCCCATCAAGCAATGGCGGGTCGGCCGGGAAATGAATCGCCGGATCAAGAAGACCTTCGATGCCAAGGGGATCGAGATCCCGTTCCCGCACCAGACGATCTACTGGGGCGAGCCGAAGCAGGGGATTGCCCCCCCCTTATATGTGGCCGGGTTGCAACAGTCGCAACCGGCCTCAAACTGAACGGTGCCGCGTGACGCACAGGACGAATACAGGTGAAGGAAGTCCCGATCGCGCCGCCGGCCGGCCTCACGACGCCATGCAGCAGGAATGGGTCGATTGGCCGGATGAGCGACTCCTCGACCTGCGGTTTTGCGACCTCCATCTCACAGTAGAGGGGAGTCGGATCATGGCTCAGATCGAACAGCTCTATCGCGAGTTGGCCGATCACGGCTTCCTCTTTCGTCCGCATGTGTGGCTCTCAGAGGAATGGTTTTCTCCGGACGGAGTTCCGGGTATTGCAATCCCTTTTTATCTGGCTCATCCACGGTTGGCCAAACTGGAACTGGCCCAAATGCTGGAAGTCGAAGGCGGCACGCCGGACTGGTGCATGCGGATTCTCCGGCATGAGGCCGGACATGCGCTGGAAAATGCCTACGGCATCCGCCGGCGACGGGATTGCCAAGCGGTGTTCGGCAGATCGACCCAGCCCTATCCGAAGTTCTACACCCCCAAGCCGTACAGCAAGAGCTACGTCCTCCACCTCGATATGTGGTACGCGCAGAGCCACCCGGACGAAGACTTTGCAGAAACCTTCGCGGTCTGGCTGAATCCGGAGTCGAAGTGGCGAGAACGCTATGCGGATTGGCCGGCGCTCAAGAAGCTCGAGTATATGGATCGTGTAATGGGATCCTTGGCCGAAGCTCGGCCGCTGGTCACGAGCAAACAGCGCGTCGACTCGCTGCCTCGACTTCGCAAGACTTTGCGGGAGCACTACGAGCGCAAGCGCGAGCACTATGGCACGCCGCATCCGACGTTTTATGATCGCGATCTCCGCCGGATTTTCTCCGATGCCCCGGCCTTCCGGATGAATAAGATGGCCTCGGAATTGTTGGCCCGCATCAGGCCGGAGGTATGCCGAGAGGTGGCGGCGTGGACCGGTGAGTATCAATATACGATCGATCGTGTTTTCGAGGATATCGCGTCGCGTTGCCGCGAGCAGGATCTTCGCCTGGCTGTTCCAGAGGAGAAGGCGAAGCTCGACGTCACGATCCTTCTGACGGTGCAGACCATGAACTACCTGCACAGCGGACATCATCGGGTGGCGTTATGAAACCGCAGCGCGTCCTCGTGCTTATGCATGAAGACCTCGTCCCGCCCGACACGATTGAAGGAATCGATCTGGCTGCGGCCGAATGGAAGACCGAGTACGACGTGGTCAGCACGCTTCGGGAGATGGGGCACGAGGCGCGGCCCCTCGGAGTGCAACACGACCTGGCGGTGATACGCCAGGCGGTGGACGAATGGAAGCCGCACATCGCGTTCAATCTCCTGGAGGAATTCAGCGGGGTGGCCGTGTACGACCAGAACGTCGTGTCATACCTGGAGTTGCTGAAGGTGCCCTACTCAGGCTGTAATCCGAGAGGATTGATGCTGGCCCGCGACAAAGGCTTGGCCAAGAAGATTCTCTATTACCACCGCATCCCGATTCCGGAGTTTGTCACGGTGCCGGTGGGCCGCTCGGTCAAGCGGCCGAAGGAGCTGACGTTCCCCTTGATCGTAAAGTCGGTTTCAGAAGAAGCGTCGCTGGGTATTTCGCAAGCCTCCATCGTGGACGATGACGATAAATTGCACGACCGGGTCAGGTTCATCCATCAAAGCGTCGGCACCGGAGCATTGGTGGAGCGATATGTCGAAGGACGGGAATTCTATGTCGGTGTGATGGGAAATCAGCGCTTGCACGTACTTCCTGTCTGGGAACTTGACATGAGCCGGTTACCGGAGGAAGCGAGAAAAATTGCCACGGCTCGGGTGAAATGGAGTCGTTCGTACCAGAAGAAGTACGGTGTCCACTCCGGAGCCGCCGCCGACCTGACGGAATCACAGCGGCAGATCCTTCACGATATGGCCAAACGAGTCTACGGCAGCCTGGGACTCAGCGGGTACGCAAGAATAGATTTTCGGCTCGATCCCACCGGGCAGCTTTATGTGCTGGAGGCGAATCCGAATCCTCAGATCGCCAAGGCCGAAGATTTTTCCAATTCCGCAGCGGAGGCCGGTTTTCCCTATCCCGATCTGCTGCAGCGCATCCTCGATTTTGGTTTGCGGTGGCATCCCCACGCGACGCCCTCCGACCGTACGACTTCTGTCCCAAGTCGGGTCGGAGAATGACGGAGGCGGCGCGTCACCACGCCTTGAGGTACAGCACCGACAGAGCAGGTAGGGTCAGGGCGATCGAGTTGGGAAATCCGTGACAGGTGATCGGCTCGGCCATGACTCCTCCCATGTTGCCCATATTGCTTCCCCCATAGGTTTCGGCGTCGCTGTTGAGCAGTTCACGGTAAAAGCCCGGCGAGGGAACTCCGATCCGGTATCCGTACCGGGGCACCGGTGTGAAATTGCAGACGCCGACGACATGGTCCTGCTGGTCGTGGGCTTTTCGGAGAAACGCGATCACGGAATGTTCCGTGTCGGTGATATCGATCCATTGGAACCCCGTCCAATCGAAATCGACCTCGTGCAGCGCCGGTTCGTTGCGGTAGAGCCAGTTGAGATCGTGGACGTACCGCTGCAGGCCGGCGTGCGGCTCATTCTGGCAGAGGTGCCACTGCAGGCTGTCGTCGTGGTTCCACTCCCACCATTGGCCGAATTCGCCGCCCATGAAGAGCATCTTCTTGCCGGGATGGCCGTACATGAAACCGTACAGGGCACGGAGATTCGCGAACCGTTGCCATGGATCTCCGGGCATCTTGTCCAGCAACGCCTTCTTCCCGTGGACCACCTCGTCGTGTGACAGTACAAGGACGAAGTTTTCGTGGAAAGCATAGATCAGGCCAAATGTGATTTTGTTCTGATGATGCTTGCGGTGTACAGGATCCAGTGAAAAATACTCCAAGTTGTCGTGCATCCATCCCATGTTCCATTTGAACGTGAAGCCGAGCCCTCCGACATAGGTCGGTTTGGAGACACCCGGCCATGCCGTGGACTCTTCGGCGATTGTGACGGCACCGGGATGTTCCTGATGGACCAAGACGTTGAGTTCTTTCAGGAAGGACACCGCGGCCAGATTTTCATTGCCGCCGAATTGATTGGGAATCCATTCGCCGGCCTGTCTCCCATAATCGAGATACAACATCGAGGCCACGGCGTCCACGCGGAGACCGTCGACGTGATACTTGTCCAGCCAGAACAGCGCGCTGTTCAAGAGGAAGTTCGTGACCTCCACCCGGCCATAGTTGAAGATGCGGCTTTTCCACTCGGGATGATAGCCAAGTCGGGCGTCCTCATGGTCGTAGAGGTGCGTGCCGTCGAACCAGGCTAAGCCATGCGCATCGTCCGGGAAATGTGCCGGGGCCCAGTCCATGATGATACCGATTCCTGCCTGGTGAGCCGTGTCGACGAATGCCATGAAGTCTTCCGGAGAACCGAACCGGCTGGTGGCGGAAAAGTAGCCGGTGGCCTGGTAGCCCCACGAACCGTCGAACGGGTGTTCCGTCACCGGCATCAGTTCAAGGTGGGTGTAGCCCATGTACTTGGCATAGTGCACGAGCTTGTCCGCCAGTTCCCGGTAGGTGAGCCACCGATTCCCTTCCTCCGGGACTCGCATCCATGATCCCAGATGGACTTCGTAGATCGACATGGGGATGGTCAGGGGGTTCTGCCGCGATCGGGCCTCCATCCACTTCCGGTCCCCCCATCGATAGGTCGAGATGTCATGGACAATCGATGCCGTGCGGGGTCGCAATTCCGAGGCGAACGCATAGGGGTCAGCCTTCGAGAAGGGGGTGTCCTGATTGTGAGAGCGGATCTCGTACTTATAGTACGTCCCTACAGGCAGATCCGGAACGAACAGCTCCCATAGCCCGGTCGATCCGCGACTCACCATCTGATGGCAACGGCCGTCCCAACGGTTGAACCCTCCGATGACGCTGACGCGCTTGGCATTGGGAGCCCAGACCACGAAGTGGATACCGGAGACCCCGTTCACTGTCCTGACATGGGCGCCAAGCGTGTCATAGGCTTGGAACAGTTTTCCTTCAGTAAACAGGTGCAGATCATGGTCGCTCACCAGGGGCGGGAAGGCATAGGGATCATGACGTTCCACGACCGTTCCTTCGGAGTCCGTCAGCTGGATGCGGTATTGCAACGTTCCCTTCGGCGCATCAATGGTCGCCTCAAACAATCCTGATTCGTGCACACGGTCCATGCGAACGGGCTTGCTTCCAGGGAGATCGGGAAGGATGCGCGCCGTACTGACATCCGGCGAGAAAGACCGGATGACAAGGGCTTGTGCGCCGTTCACGGAAGTGCGATGGGGGCCGAGCAATTCACGAGGATCCCAATGTTCGGCCTGGAAGAGTTGTTCGATGTGTTCGAGCTGGGCCATGGTGTCGTCCTCCCTTTTTTCAGTCAGTCGTCTCTATGTTAAGGACGCCGCTCATGCTAAGTAAGGGGGAGGGGCGATAAAAAGGAAACATCGATTGAGCGATCGTGGGCGGAGTGATCCATTACGGATTCGCGGTGCCGTTTCAAGCAGATTCCTCCTGGGTGCCACATTCTCCCGGTGGAGGCCTCCGCACCGCCTCTTGTTGGAGAATCAATAGGGAGATATTGAAACCCCGAACGTGCCCGGCGATCATGCCTATCCTTCCTGGCGGATCAAGGCCGGTCCCTCGGAGAGCGGCTGGGAGGACTGGGGCACGCTCGATGGTGTGCGACAATTGGCAGCGGTCCTGTGCGCGCGTGGGAAGCCACAGGGGCGGCGCGGGTGACAGACGC
>JAYWIP010000112.1:0-32234 GCA_039794465.1 Nitrospira sp. | reverse complement strand
GATACGCCCCCGCCTTCTGCAAGGCCTGATGGTCCTGGGGCACCCCTGCCTCGATCAGCGCATTGACGAGCAATGCCGTATCCCAAATTGGAGAGAAACAGGGTTGCAAATGGAGCGTGGGGACCTGCCGCCCCTCAAGTTGCACAGTGTCGTAGACTTCCAGATCCTCGATTTCTTGCAGCGCCTTCACGACCAGCGGATCATCGGCATCATAACCCAAACACTGAAGCGCCATGATGGAGTTCGCCATCGCCGGATAGATCGCGCCAAGCCCGCCCGATCCCTTAATATGTTCCAGCATCCAGGTGGTCGCTTTGTGCAAGGCCTTCTCACGCAACACCCGCATGGGCATGTAGTCATAGATCTTCAACAGCGCGTCGAGCACGACGAACAGATTGTGCGGCGTAAACCACGCCTGGTCCTTGTTAAACGGCGGGTACTTCCAATAGCGGATCTCCGCGCGGGGCTCGAGATAGAGTTCGTCGATCCCTTGTTCGACGGGGATTCGGCATACCGGCCGATGCGCGAAGATGATCAGCAGCGGAATCAAGACGGCACGCGACCAATAGGAAATGGCGTAGATGCTGAAATAGAACCGCTTCGGTAGCAGCATGATCTCGACGGGCATATGGGGAATACCTTCCCAGTCGTACTGATCAAACAGTGCCAGCGCGATCTTGGTGAACACGTTGGCTTGCACGACCCCGCCCATCGACAGAATCCGTTCTTTCGCCCTGACCATGAACGGTTCGTCCGCCGATATCCCGCTGAGCTTGAGCGCGAAATAGGCCTTCACGGACGCGCTGATTTCCGCCGGGCCGCCGTAATAAATCGGCCACCCACCGTCCGGCAACTGCATCGTTTTCAAATAGCGAACGGCCTGCTCCTGGCGGTCCAGATCTATGCGATCGAGAAACCGCCGGAGCATCACATATTCGGATGTCAATGTCGTGTCCGCCTCGAGCTCCGCCACCCAGTAGCCCTCGGCATGTTGTCGGCCCAAGAACCAGGATTGGCTTCGCCTGATTGCATCATCGATCGAATCGGGCTGGCTGACCGCATGGCCGGCAGGGCGCCGGATGGCCGGATCCAGGGAAGGCAACCCCACCGGTTTGTCCGACACAAGCCGAAGCGGCGAGGCCGGAGTATAGTCAGCGGCAGGGCTGAATTTTTCCGGACCGGTCGAGAGAAAGCTCTCCGACAACCGGTTGAGTAACGTTCGGATCAGGTTCATGAATTGTTCCTGCGCGAGCGATTTCAGCAGAAAGCCCTTGGGGGCACACTCCACCCCGCAAGATTCAGGGCTTATAACAGACGTTCTAGAGGGAGTCAAGCAATTGCGCGGGGAAGTCCTCTAAACTATTCGTGTTTTTGGAAAATATTAGGCCGGTTGGAGATCGCCCAGCCTCACGGATACGAGCTTAGACACCCCGGGTTCTTCCATCGTCACACCGAATAGCGAGTCGGCAATCCCCATCGTCCGCTTGTTGTGGGTAATGACCAAGAACTGCGCGTTCTGCGCCAAGTCCCGCAAGACGTCGGTGAACCGGCCGATATTTTCCTCGTCCAGCGGCGCATCGATTTCGTCCAGCAGACAAAACGGAGTCGGCCGGATGAGGAAACTGGCAAACAGCAGGGCCATTGCTGTAAGAGTCTTCTCTCCACCGGACAGCATGGTAATACTTTTCAGACGCTTGCCGGGCGGTTGCGCTACGATGTCGATGCCGGGTTCTTGATGCCCCGAGCCGTCCCCGTTTTCCGTAGGTGGCTCCTCGACAAGCTGTAACTCCGCCCGGCCACCGGGGAAAAATTTGCCGAAGACCTCCCCGAACTTCTCCTGAAGCTCTATGAAGGTAGCCGCAAACATATCCTTCGTTGTCCGGTTGATCCGCTGGATAATCTCCCTGAGTGAGGCCATTGAGTTGGAGAGATCCTGCTCCTGAGTTGACAGAAAGCTGTAGCGCTGTTCGAGTTCCTGGTGCTCACCGATCGCGGCCAGATTGATGGGGCCCATACGGTCCAGCCGCTCGCGCAGTTTCTGGAGTTGCGCCTTCAACTCTTCATTCGAGGTGAGGCTCAATGGATTGACAGCCACCTCGGCCCTCTCAGAGCGCTGCCCTTCGATCGGCGACGGCTGTTCGGCGGTGAGCGCGGCAAGATCCAATTGATAGGTCCCCAACAAGGTGCTTTCCACCGTCCCCAGCTGCGTGCGCAACTCCGCCCGCCGTACTTCGATCGCCATCCGTGCGTCGCGCACCGCCGACATGACCCGCCGGAGCTCATCCACACTCGTCTCCAGTCCCTGGCATGCTGCGAGTTCCTGCGTCTGCCGCTCCTGTGTGGCCACAAGCTCCGCCTTGAGCTGCATCGCGGCCGCCCCCAGTTCCCGACATGCCGCTTCTTGCCTAGCCTGTTCTTCCCGGCTTTCCCGAATAGCCTGCCCCAGTCCTTCCAGATGGTCGGCCAGTGACTGCCGTCTCTGCTCCGCCTCAGCCTGTTGCTGCTTGACACGTGCCTGATTGGCCTGCTCATGCCCCCGCTTGGCCCGCTGCCCTTCTGACAGCAACCGCGCTTCAGTCACACGCTCTTGGAATGCCCGCCCCTCACGGTCAATCTCGGCAACCCGCTCACGAACCTGGATCAGCCCCGCCTCCCGGCTCGCCTTCTCCTCGATCCATTGACGACGTTGCGCCTCAGCCGTACTGGTCTCCCGTTCATAGCGTTCTCGGTCAACTGCCCCCTTGCTGATATCCGTCTTGATTCCCGCGAGCTTCAGATCCAGATCGCCCACCACCTGCCGCAAGGTTTCTTCATCTTTCCTGAGCGACAAATCCTGCATTTCGGTGTGGCGCAGGTTGTCGGCCACCTCTTTGGCCTGCGCCGCGAGCTCTTCCGCCACCGCCTGCAAGGCAAGCCGATGCTGTTTCTCCTGGTCAAGTGCCGCGGTGACATTCGTGCGGGTCTGCTCCAGCTCAACGACTTCCCGCCGCCGCTCCAGCAATCCCAGCCCCTCGCACGTTTGTCCGCCACTGATCACCCCTGACGCATCCATGATCTCGCCCGAGCGCGTGACAAGAATCGGCCCCTGCTGTCCGGACCAGGCCTGTTGCTCCCAGAGGCGCACCGCTTCGTCCAGCGACTCGACAAACACGACTCGATCAAAGAGACTGTCGCGAGCCGCAGCCCGCTCGGCATCCGTGTGAATGAGATCCACCGCGCGGCCCAACACACCGGGTGTTCCCGCGATCGCCTCCCACCAAGACGAAGACTGAGGACCGGCAGGCTCCCATCGCACACGTTGCGGGATAAACGTCCCCCGTCCCAACGACTTCTCCCGGAGAAAGCCGATGGCCCGCTGCGCTACCGCCGGCTCATCAACCAACCAGCCATGCACCCGCTCACCCAGAAATGCTTCCACGGCTCGGTCCAACCCCGGAGGAATCACCAGCCACTCAGCAATGGCATCCTGCACCCCGCCGCAGGATTTTAATGCCGTGGCTTCATCGCTGCCAGCCCGCCCATATCCCATTTCCTCCCGCACCAACCCTTGCACAGCCTGCAAGCGGGAATCGACCGCGGCTAACTCCTCGGATCGGTGAAGAATTGTCTGATCCAAGGCACGCAGTTCATCGGCCACCCTGGACAATTCACCCTGCACCACGTCCTGTTGTGTCCGCAGACTCGCCACGAGGCGCCCCGCCTCTCCATACTCCAGCCGAAGTGCTTCGTGCCGCATAACCGCTGCCGCTCGCTGAGACTGCGTCTCCGCCTGGTCCGCGATCAGCCACGCCTCACGATCGACAACCTCGCTCATCCGGACGCCTAGCTGGACAAGGGCCTGTTCCGAATTCGCCAACTGCACCGCTATTTGAAGAATATCCTGCCGGCCATGCTCTTCTTCCGCCACCGCCACCGCCCGCTGCTCCAGCAAGCGGGCCATCTCCCGATCCAACTCGGCAAACACGGATTCGCGCTCCGCCAGTTCCTGCTCAATCGCCGCCAGCGCGGCCTCGATCGACGCCAGCGAGGCCTCCAGCTCACCCTGGGCGCGTGTCAACTCTTCCAATTCGCCGGCTTCTTGCTGCTGTTGCTGCTCGAACAGTTGGGCTCGATTCCTGGCTACTTCAGCCGCCGTCAGCGCCTGTGCCTGCTGATGTTCGATGCCGGACAGACGTTCTCGCGTTTGCCCGATGACCTCATTGGTTGCAATCGACTGAAGCCGGGCCTCCTCCAGCCCCGCGACCACGCGAGCCTGGTCCGCCGCTGTCGAGGCTTCCTTGGCGTCCAAGGCCGCGATTTCCGCTTCGGCCTCCGCCAAACCAGCCCGCAACGTCCGGAATTCGCGAGTCAGCAGCTCCACTTCCAAACCACGCGCCTCCTGCTGCAAGGTCTGATAGGTCCGTGCCTGTCGCGCCTGCCGCTCCAGCGAATTGAGCTGTTTTTTTACTTCGGCGATGATATCGCGGACACGGAGCAGATTTTGCTGGGTCGCTTCAAGTTTTCGCAGTGCTTCGGCTTTCTGTTTTTTGTACCGGATGATTCCGGCGGTTTCCTCGATGAGTTCACGCCGGTCCTGCGGCGACGCATTCAGAATCTGGTCGATTTGGCCCTGGGCAATCACCGTATGGCCCTTGCTTCCCGCACGAGTGTCGAGCAGTAAGCTCCGAATGTCCTTGAGTCGGCATGCGGTCTTATTGACCAGGTACTCGCTCTCTCCATTCCTGTAGAGCCGTCGCGTAATCATCAATTCCTGGAATTCGGTTAACTGACCGGGAAGCCCCGTCCCGCCTTCCAGTTTCATCGCCGCTTGATCCAACCCCCCGATGGTCAGCGAGACCTCAGCCATCCCCAACGGCTTGCGCAATTCCGTGCCGTTAAAAATGACGTCCTCCATCTTTTCGCTTCTGAGCGTCTTGGTGCTCTGCTCTCCCAGTACCCACAGGATGGCATCCACCACATTGCTCTTCCCGCTTCCATTGGGGCCGACGATCGCCGTTACCCCCTCCGGAAAGCTGATTTTGGCTTCCGCAAATGACTTAAATCCCAACATGTCCAACGATTTCAAATACATCAGATCACCTGTTGACTCGTCAATGATCGTTGAGAAGCTGAAAAATTGGTGTGCCCTTCTAGCACAGCCAGTTCAAAGAAAGCAAAAGAAAATACAGCAGGTGGGGGAGTGGCAATCTACGCCCTACAAGATGTAGGGAATATTCAAGAAAGTGCTGTAGAACAACTTACCCGGCGACGCTGGCCGCAGACTTTCCCGCAGACTCGATCTGAACCAACTCCTTCGGCAAGAGAAATTCGACATCTTCTTCGATCACGGTGAGCTCTTCCAGCTCCGACGGGCCGGAGGCTCGCAGGAACGCGACGACTTCCGTAACCAGAACCTCCGGAGCCGATGCGCCGGCTGCGATGCCGACTGCTTTGGCCCCTTGCAGCCACGCCGGGTTGATGTCGTTGGCCGAATCGATGAGATAGGAAGGAATGCCGCACTGTTCGCCCAGCTCGCGCAGCCGGTTAGAGTTGGAGCTGTTCGGAGACCCGATGACGAGAATCACGTCGACCAAGCGCGACAACTCCTTCACGGCATTTTGCCGATTCTGGGTTGCATAGCAGATATCTTCCTGATGCGGGCCTTTGATGTTCGGGAACCGCCGGTGCAGCGCGCCGACGATATCCCGGCATTCATCCACACTCAGCGTCGTCTGTGTCACATAGGAGAGGTTGACAGTACTTTCTACTTGGAGCTTTTCAACATCTTCGACCGAAGACACCAGATGGAACTTGTCGGGAATCTGCCCCAGCGTCCCGATCACTTCCGGGTGGCCTGCGTGGCCGATCAGGATCAGATCGTATCCCTGGGTATAGTCGCGGTTGACTTCATTGTGGACCTTGATCACCAGCGGACAGGTTGCGTCGATCACATGCAGCCGACGGCGGTTCGCCTCTTCCCACACCGACTTCGCCACTCCGTGCGCGCTGAAAATGACAACCGATCCTTCCGGGACTTCGTTCAGCTCTTCCACGAACACCGCCCCTTTTTGCCGGAGTGAATTCACGACATGGCGGCTATGGACGATCTCGTGGCGAACATAGATCGGCGCACCGTACTTCTTGAGAGACAGATCCACGATGTCGATCGCCCGATCGACGCCGGCGCAAAACCCACGGGGATTGGCGAGATAGATTTTCATAGTCGTCGTAGCTCCTTCGGCCAGGCTCTACACAGTCGTCTGGTCTACAGTCCGTTCACGATACGTCAGAAGAGCAGGTCCCGTCAACCGAATTGCCGCCGCCGCAACCTTGCCCCTTCAGGTCTTCGGTGACACTCCCTGCTTGTTTAGACCGTGAACCAATTCTCTCCCTCTCATTAATGGCACCAGGTAGGCAACCTACGGCCCCAGGCCTATGTTCCCGATGGGGAGGGGGGGACTTCCGCTGGATTGGAAAATGGTATAGTGCCTCCCATGCTCCGTAGATAAACGGTAGAGCGTGAAGCCCTCGCCCCCTTCAAAGAAATGGCCGCCATATGAACACTCCTCCCAATCCCTCGTCCATTCTGCAGACCGCCTTCGGCTTTTGGGGCTCCAAGGTCCTGCTGACGGCCGTCGAGATGGGCGTGTTTACCACACTCGGCAAACGTCGTCTCACCGGAGCTGAGCTGGGGAAAGCACTCCGGCTCCATGCACGGGCCAATCCCGACTTTTTTGACGCGCTCGTCGCGATGAAGTTTTTGGACCGCGACGGCGATGGCCCGCTGGCGAAATATTTCAACACACCGGAAGGCGCGATGTTCCTCGATGCGGCCAGCCCGCGGTATATCGGCGGGATTCTCGTCATGCTCAACGAGCGGCTGTTCAAATTCTGGAATGACTTGCCCGAAGCCTTGCGGACCGGCCGGCCGCAAAACGAGATTAAGCACGGCCAGAAAGGGATGTTCGAGGAGCTCTATTCGGACCTGCCCAGGCTGGAACAGTTCATGGGCGCCATGACCGGCATTTCCCGCATTAACTTTGAAACGTTCGCGGAAAAGTTTGATTTCTCGACCTTCCAGACCTTGTGCGACGTCGGCGGCGCAACCGGTCTGCTCAGCATTGAGGTGGCAAAGCGGCACCCGCATCTCACCTGCACCAGCTTTGATCTGCCGGTGGTCGAACCGATCGCAAAGAAGCACATCGCCGCCGCCGGGTTGGAGACTCGCGTACGCACAGCCGCTGGCGATTTCTTCAAGGACAGGCTGCCGAAGGCCGATCTCATCACGATGGGCATGATTCTGCACGACTGGAATTTGGAAAAGAAGATGCACCTGATCCGATCCGCCTACGACGCATTGCCGCCTGGCGGCGCGCTGGTGGCCATCGAAGCGCTCATCGACGACGCCCGACGCGAAAACGTGCAGGGGCTGCTGATGTCGCTCAACATGCTCATCGAGTTCGGCGATGCCTTCGATTATTCCGGCGCCGATTTCTTCCGGTGGTGCGGCGAGGCCGGCTTCACACGGTTCGAGATCATTCACCTAGCCGGCCCGTCGAGCGCGGCAGTTGCTTACAAGTAGCGGCCCGTCAATCCACGATCCCCTCTCCTGATGGTTTACCACCCATTCGCTTGACTCTCTCCCCCCTCCGCCGTAGGCTCGGTGTCCTATGACCGCTTCGGGCAGCAAGAGAGTCCTCATCGTTGAAGACGAGCGGGATATTCTCAAACTCGTCACACACTACCTGGAAAAAGAGGGGTTTCGAGTGCTCACGGCAACGACCGGGATCGAGGCGCTGAAGAAAATACAAGAAGAGAAGCCGGACCTTCTCATGCTGGATCTCATGCTGCCTGAAATGGACGGGCTCGAAGTCTGCAAACGGGTGCGGGCCGCTCCGGAAACGGCAATGCTCCCGATCATCATGCTGACGGCCAAAGCCGAGGAATCGGATACGGTGATCGGGCTCGAACTCGGCGCCGACGATTACGTGACCAAACCCTTCAGCCCGAAGGCGCTGGTCGCGCGGGCAAAGGCCCTGCTGCGCCGGCTGGAACGCGCGCCGGCCGCCGAATCCACCCACTACCGGTACGGCCCTCTGGCGATGGACCTCGGACGGCATGAGGTTCGCCTGGGCGAAAAAGAAGTGCTGTTAACGGCGAAGGAGTTTGGGCTGCTCGAACATCTCCTCCGGAATCCGGGGCGAGTCCTGACCCGCGACATCCTCCTCAATGCCGTATGGGGCTACGACTACTATGGAACCACCAGAACGGTCGATGTCCATATCCGGCGGCTCAAGCAAAAACTTCCGCTGCTCGACGAGGCCATCGTCTCCGTGAAGTCGATGGGATACAAACTCAAGGAACTGTAATCGTTGATGGGCGAGAACGCATGACGCTCTCCATCCGCTGGAAACTCGCGCTGGGAACGATCCTGACCGTGGCCTGCAGCCTGGCCGTCGCTGGATTGACGGTGGGACACTCGCTGGTATTGGCACTGAGCGCCGCGTTCTTGATCGCCGTGACACTGAGCCTCTGGCTGGCTCACAGCATCACGACCCCCCTATCCGATCTCACTCCTGCGGCCCAGCAATTGGCCGCCGGAGAACGGGCTGCCCCTATTAAGATCGCCGCGCACGACGAAATCGGCCTCCTGGCGTCCTCGCTCAATGACGCGGCCGACCGACTGCACGCCCAAATCGACGCTCTCTCGGAAGATCGCGCCCAGCTGCTCGCTGTCCTGACGTCGATGGTCGAAGGGGTTATGGTGCTGGACGCTCGCGGCTACGTCCTACAGATCAATCCGGCCTTGGAGCACATGTTCGGCATCGCACGCACGGAGGCACGGGGGCGCCCCGCTGCCGAACTGTTCCGTCCCCCGCAGTTAAACGAGCTGATCGACGCGGCCTTACGTTCGCGGGCGAACCATGAAGCGGAAATCGTTCTGCCTTTGACGGGACGGTGTCTGCACATCGAAGCCTCCGCCGCCGGTGGAGAACGGGACAACGAGGCCTGTGTCGTCCTGGTCTTCCACGATATTACGGAACTGCGGCGCCTCGAAACGATCCGGAAGGACTTCGTGGCGAACGTGTCTCATGAGCTTCGTACGCCGCTGACCTCGATCAAGGGCTACGTCGAAGCACTGCTGGACGGCGCCAAGGACGATCCCGTCGCCGCAGGCAACTTTCTGGACATCATCCTGAACCAGAGTAACCGGCTGAATCTGATTCTCGATGACCTGCTCGAACTTTCGAAAATTGAATCAGGCAGCGTGCACTTCAAAAAGGAGCCCATCGCCCTGAGTCCGCTGATCGATCGCACGATCGCCATGATGAAAACGCTCGCCGACAAGAAACGCCACCGGCTCCTCGCGTCGGTCGATCCGGCCCTCCCGCCGGTGGAGGGAGACGAAGAACGGCTCGTTCAGGTTCTCACTAATCTACTCGACAATGCCGTCAAGTACACACCGGTCGGCGGCACCATCACAGTCGGCGCACGATTCGCCCCCGCATCGGCCGACAGGATGATCGACCTCAGCGTCGCGGATACCGGCATTGGCATTCCGGAACCGGACCGCCCGCGTGTCTTCGAACGGTTCTATCGCGTGGACAAAGCTCGATCACGCGAGCTCGGCGGTACCGGACTCGGCTTGGCGATCGTGAAACATCTTGTCGAGGGACTGAGCGGACAGGTCTGGGTCGAAGCGACCCACCCCCATGGAAGCCGGTTTGTGGTTCGTCTACCTGTCAGCAGCAAGCAGGCAACTGGCGACGCAGAGTAAGGACGTCACCAGCGCATAGCCCCGCTCTATCACCCCTTACCACCGCACAAGCCCGGTGGCCCACGTCACACCTCCGCCAAAGCTGCCTAACAGTACAAGATCACCGGCGGCGATGGCTCCACCACGCACGGCCGTATCGACCGCAATCGGCAGAGAGGCCGATGACGTGTTGCCGTACCGCTCGATGACCGATGTCAGTTTGCTCTGTGGAATCTCCAGGCGGTCGGCAACCTGGTGCAAAATCCTGCCGTTGGCCTGATGCAGCACCACCTGTGCAATCTCGCCGATGCCTACGCCAAATTCCTTCAAGAGATCTTGTACGGCCTGCTCGATCCGCCGAATCGCGACCCGATAGAGCGCGGTTCCCTGCATACGGATCGTATGTTCCTGATTCTCTAGCGTCGCATGCGTTGATGGAGTTCGTGACCCACCGGCCTGCACACGAATCAGGCCATGGCGAGATCCATCCGCGTGCAACCTGATTCCAAGAATCCCACGCCAATCGGGGTTGCGATCGTCTTCGCCCCGCAAGACGACGGCCCCGGCCCCGTCGCCGAACAGCATGGCAGTCTCTTGATTCTTTAGATCGAGTGATCGAGACTTGACCTCAGACGCCGCCACAAGACAGGTTTTCAGCTGTCCGCTCTGAATCATGGCCTGCCCCATGGAGAGTCCATATAAAAAGCCGGAGCACGAGGCGGATACATCGAAGGCTCCCACCCCCTGACACCCCAACCCCCGCTGAACATAACAGGCGGTCGAAGGGAAGACGGTGTCCGGCGACGTTGTCGACAGGATAATCGCTTCAATCGCGGATGCTTGGCAGCCGGCCGCGGACAGGGCCCGGCGCCCGGCCTCGATCGCCATATCGGAAGGCGCTTCGCTGTCTGCCGCCCAACGCCGTTCCTTGATGCCGGTCAGCCGTCGAATGTGGTCCGACGCAAGCCCGAGTGGGGCCGCAATCTCCTCGTTCGTGACGACCCGGTGAGGGAGATAACTGCCGGTTCCAATCACCCTGACTCGAATCATGACTCCCGCCGGTCGTGGTTCATGTGGAGGGAACGCCGAGTGAACCTTGATGACGCGGGGATTATAGGGAGCCCTCTGGGGCAGGTCAATCAAACCCCTTTATTCTTCTTGCTCTTCTTGCTCTTCTTGCTTTTTCTCCCTCATGCTTGCTATCAATAAGGACCATGGCGGTTTCACTATTCCCTCCACGCACCTCAGCCGATCGACCGTCAGCGCCATCGTGCGTGGTCGTCCTGAGCTGCCTCCTCGTGGCGCACAGCTTCCTCGCAGCTTGTTCTACGACTCCCAAAGACCTCCGGGGCGCCGTGAAACAAGCCATCACCGGCACGGATGAACAGATCTTCGTCGAAGACACCGCCGAGCGATACTATCACCCCAACGTCATGATCAAACGTGGAGAAGCGTACGTCGAAAAGGAGGAGTACGCCGAAGCACTGGTGGAGTACTCCCGATTCCTTGAGATGTATCGAAACCATGTACTCGCCCCGTATGCGGCATTCCGGATCGGTGAAGTGCATCTTAAGATGGGCAGAAGCATCGATCGAGACCCCGAACCTATCCAAAAGGCGATTGCCGCGTTTGAACGGGTGCGAAAGGATTTTCCTGGAAGCCGGTACGATGCACAGTCGCTAGAGAAATTGGAAGAGTGCCGCAATTGGATGGCGGAGATGCATCTGTTCGTAGGACAATTTTACTACCGGCGCGGCTCCTACTTGGCCGCCGCGCATCGATTTGAACAAATCTTCAAGACCTACCCAGATCGCCCCGTTGCCCCAGACGCCTTATATTTTCTTGCCAAGAGCCATCATGAGTTGGGCGCTGATGATTGGGCCAGAGCTGATCTCACGCTCCTTCTTGAAAAATATCCGAACAGCAGCGCGGCAGCCGATGGGAAAAGCCTGCTTGCAACGCTCGGAGGGGCGTACCCTCCCTTGCTCGCCCAGAAATCGGATCCGGCCATTGCGTCTGACGCGGGACCGGTGTCGTCCAGACCATACACGTCAGGCCTGTCTTCTAACCAAACTGCCCCTCCCTTCGGATCATCGGGCGCTGTCTCAGCCAGTCCAGCCGGACAAACCTTTACCGCGTGTCGCCTCGGCGCCTGGTGCTGATTCACGCTCTTCGTGAATCGTATCTCGTCTCTCGCAAACAAAGCGGGAGCACATTCGCCTTCCGTCCGACGCTTCACGAGATACGAACGACACCGCAGCCGCTCACTACTGCCCCAAATACCAACCGATACCGTACCGCTCCAGAAAGCTGGTCACCATCGTGAGGGAATTGGCGTAGATCATCACGCCGACGACAACCAGCAACACTCCACTCACCGTAGAAACACCCCACAGATAGGCTCGTACTTCTTTGAAATAGGCGAGAAACCGATCCACGCCTAACGCCGTGAGAAACAACGGCAAACCCAGTCCCAATGAGTAGGACGTCAACAGCACGACACCGTCAAGCAGAGAGTCTGTCGTGCCGGCGTACAGCAAGATCGATCCCAATACCGGCCCGACGCAAGGTGTCCAGCCCGCGGCAAATGCGACCCCGATGAAGAACGACCCAAGGTAGCCCGCCGGGCGGTTGCGGAACTGATAGCGATGTTCCATTTTCAAGAAATTCAGATTCAGCACCCCCAGGAGGTAGAGCCCGAATACGACGATCAGCACGCCGCCAATACGACGAATGGAGTCCTGATAGGTCACGAGGACTTGCCCCAGCAGGCTGGCCGACGCGCCGAAAGCAATGAAGACAGCGGAAAATCCGGCGATAAAGAGGAGCGAATTCAGGACAATCGCCTTCTTGAATTTTGCCCGTTCTGACACGTCCGTCAGCTGTTCGACCGACAGCCCGGTAATATAGGAAATATAGGACGGGACCAGCGGCAGGACGCACGGCGAGACGAACGAGAGCAACCCGGCTGAAAACGCGGCGAGCAACGAAATCTGAGGGAGCGATTGGGTCATGCTTACAATTTCATGAGCAGCTGGATCAATTCACGGGCTTCCGGCGAATCCCAGTCTCGGGCACCGAAAATCTTCTGGCGAACCACCCCCTGACGATCGACCATGAAGGTCATCGGAAGCGATCGGGCTCCATAGGTCAAGCCGATCTGCATTTCCGTGTCATGGAGGATGGGAAACGACAACCCGGTCTTCTGTTGGAATGGGCGAGTGACCGCCGCCCCTTGCGGGTCCGTGGAGACCGCGAGGATTTGGAATTCCCTGCGAGAATAGGTCCGATAGAGTTGTTCCATCGCCGGCATTTCGACTCGACAGGGCCCACACCAGGTTGCCCAAAAATTGAGCAGAACCACCTTCCCCCGAAATTGCGACAGGCTCGTCAGATTGCCATCCAGGTCGCGCAAACGAAAGTTCGGCGCCTCGTCGCCGACCCTCACCGCATGCCGTTCACTGGCCTGGGTCCGTACAGATGGTACTGGTTCTGCCTGCGCCCCCAACGCCGTAATGGCGGGGGAAGCGGCAAGCAGCCCAATAGACATCCATAGGAGGGAAGTAGAGATCGTCATTCGGCCCGAATCCTTAGTCCGACACGATTCCCTTGAAATCAGGTCATCTTACAAACGTGCAAAAAGCACTGTCAAGGAAACGTCCGGCCCCCCGTGCCATTTCCTCCTACATCTGGAGTAATGGACAAACCAGGTCATCTCCTCTAAAATCCCCAATATTCTACCGGGCGGATCTGCCGCGGTGCATGGTGCCACGGTCTGGGACCATCACCGGGAACGCACAACAGCTTGAACCTAAGAGAAAGAGGGGCGCATGAGAAACAATTATTTGTTTACCTCGGAGTCAGTGACGGAAGGACACCCGGACAAGATTGCGGATCAAATTTCCGATGGCATTCTGGACGCGCTGATCGCCCAGGATAAGTATTCCCGCGTCGCGTGCGAAACGATCTTGACGACCGGGATCGCATTCGTCGCGGGGGAAATCTCTACCAAAGCCTACGTCGAAATTCCCGACATCATCCGCGACGTCATCAAGGATGTCGGCTATAACGACGCGTCTTGGGGCTTTGATTCACATACCTGCTCGGTCCTGACCGCCATTCATCAACAGTCCGGCGATATCGCCATGGGCGTCGATTCCGGAGGGGCCGGCGACCAAGGCCTGATGTTCGGCTATGCCACGAACGAAACCGACGAGTTGATGCCGATGCCGATCGTGCTCGCCCACCGGCTGACCCGCCGCTTGGCCGAGGTGCGGAAAAAGAAAATCCTCGACTGGGTGCGCCCGGACGGCAAGTCACAGGTGACCGTGGAATATAAGAACGGCAAGCCGGTGCGCATCGACACGATCGTGGTCTCCACACAACACAGCCCCGATGTGACCACGAAGCAAATCGAGCGCGACATCATGGAGAAAGTCATCAAGCCCGTGATGCCGAAGAACCTCTACGACCCAACCAGCGTGAAGCACCACATCAACCCGACCGGCCGCTTTGTCGTGGGCGGCCCGATGGGCGACACCGGTTTGACCGGCCGGAAAATCATCGTGGACACCTACGGCGGGCACGGCAGCCACGGCGGTGGCGCCTTTTCCGGCAAGGATCCCACGAAGGTGGACCGCTCCGCGTCCTACATGGCCCGCTACATCGCCAAGAACCTCGTCGCGGCCGGCCTGGCCGACAAGTGCGAAGTGCAGCTGGCCTACGCGATCGGTGTGGCTGACCCCGTCTCGGTCCTCGTCGATACGAAGAACACGGAGAAAGTCTCTGTCGATCATCTCGACAAACTGGTGCGCAAACATTTCCCGATGACGCCACGCGGCATCATCGAGCATCTCAAGCTCCGCCGGCCGATCTTCCGAAAGACCGCCGCCTATGGACACTTTGGCCGCAACGAACCGGAGTTCACCTGGGAAAAGATCGACAAGGCCAAGGTGCTGCGGAAAGACGCAGGGCTTTAAGACTGACAGGCTGAGGCCAAAGTTATGGCCAAGGGGGGGGCGGGTTACATGACTCGTCCCCCTTTATCTTGGCCGCGAATGACCACTGACGAATGACGAGTGACGCTCTGCAAAGGAGGTTTCCGTGGATTACGACGTGAGAGACATTAAGTTGGCCGACGCAGGCCGGTTGAAGATCGAATGGGCCGAGGCCACGATGCCCGTGCTACGGCTGATCCGCAAGCGATTCGCGAAGCAACAGCCGCTGAAGGGCGTGCGGATCACCGCCTGTCTCCACGTGACGACGGAAACGGCGAATCTGGCTATCACCTTGAAGGCCGGCGGCGCCGACGTCCGCCTCTGCGCCTCGAACCCACTCAGTACGCAGGATGAGGTGGCCGCCGCGCTCGTCCAGCACGAAGGCATCCCGACGTTTGCGATCAAAGGCGAGGATAACGCCACTTACTATCGCCATATCGAGTCCGCCATCGCGCACCGTCCGCACCTTACCATGGACGATGGCGCCGATGTCGTCTCCCATCTCCACTCCAAGCGCAAAGAGCTGTTGAAGAACGTGATCGGTGGCACGGAAGAAACAACCACGGGAGTCATCCGGCTCCGCAGTATGGCTGATAAGAAAGTCCTCAAGTTTCCAGTCATCTCCGTCAACGACGCTGATACCAAACATATGTTCGACAACCGGTACGGCACCGGGCAATCCACCATGGACGGCATCGTGCGCGCGACCAACCGATTGGTGTGCGGGTCCGTTGTCGTCGTCGTGGGCTACGGCTGGTGCGGACGTGGCATCGCCATGCGAGCAAAGGGCATGGGCGCCGACGTGATCGTCACCGAGATCGATCCGTTGAAAGGCCTGGAAGCGGTCATGGACGGCTTCCGTGTCATGCCGATGGAACAGGCCGCTCCGGTCGGCGATTTCTTCGTCACGGTAACCGGAAACATCCACGTGATCCGCGGTGAACATTTCGCCGACATGAAAGACGGTGCCATCGTCTGCAACAGCGGCCACTTCAACGTGGAGCTGGACATTCCTGCGCTGGAGAAACTGAGCAAAAGCCGAAAGGCGATCCGCACCGGCGTCGAACAGTTCACGCTCAAGAACGGCCACCGCGTGAGCCTTTTGGGTGAAGGCCGCCTGGTTAATCTGGCCACCGCCGAAGGCCATCCGTCCAGCGTCATGGATATGAGCTTCGCCAACCAGGCGCTCGGCGCGGAATACATCGTGAAGAATTACAAGAAACTGGAGAAGAAGGTGTACCCGGTGCCGGCGGACATCGACAAGGAAATCGCGCGGCTCAAGCTGGCCGGCATGGGTGTGGCGATCGATACACTGACGGCGGAGCAGAAGAAGTATTTGGCGTCGTGGGAGATGGGAACGTAGGAGTGGGGAGTCTGGGTCAGCCTGCTCAGTGCTTCGGGTTGACCGCACTAGGCTTCACGTCTGCTCGCCTGCGCAACTCGCCCGGCCAATACGCTACGCGCAGGCCCGGCTCGAACAGTGCTCGGCGTTTGCCTTGGCAAACCGCGTCCGATCAGCCAGTGCGGGGCCCAACCCTTCGCACCATTGCGCGACGCTAACCCAGCCCTCCCACTCCCACAACGGGGGGAGAGAAAGGAAGGGAGCGCGCAGTCGAGAGCACCCGCACCGCACCTGCCAGGGAGAGAAAAGAAGAGGGCCGCCTCAGTTGAGGCGGCCCTCTTCTTCCAGGCGGTCACGGTCCCCCCGCCAGGGCTTCTTTTAAACCCGGGCCTTATTAATCATGACCTGAACGGATTGCACTCTCATAGCGGAATGGTAGAGTGAAGACATGGAGGCCTCTGTGAACTCCCGTGCGCCCCAGCCGCTTTCTCTCGCTGATTTCGGACTCTCCCCTGAACGGGGATTCCTGCCTTCTGATCCCAGTGAAGCACTACCCGACACTCCCGTCCTGAACCGTCTGGGGCATGAGTTACCGAAGATGTTGAGCACCCGCCAGGTTCGGCGGTTTATCGACGAACAACCGTCGTTCATCCCGTCCGTTCCATCGAACTGGCGTGAAGAGCACTACCGAGCTGCCATGCGGATCCTGTCCTTCGCCGGCCATGCCTATGTTTGGGAAACACCTGAACAGCCGGCCATCAAGCTCCCCTCCCAACTCGCACGGCCCTGGTACGAGGTAGCCCAGAAACTCGGCCGTCCTCCCGTCCTATCCTATGCCTCGTACGCACTGGACAACTGGCGACGACTCGATCCGAAAAGGCCGATGGAGCTCGACAACATCGTGCTGCTGCAGAATTTTCTCGGCGGGCTGGATGAGGAGTGGTTCGTCGTAGTCCACCTCCAGATCGAGCGGCAAGCCGGGCCGGGCCTGGTGGGCCTCGTGCGGGCGATGAACGCAGTCTCTGAAGGGAAGGACGATGAGGTTCTGTCGGGCTTACAGGCGTTGGCGTCTGCTCAAACCGGCATGCGAAATACGTTGCTGCGCATGAAGGAGCGTTGCGATCCTTATGTGTATTACACCCGCGTGAGACCCTATATACACGGCTGGAAGAATAGCCCGTCTCTCCCCCAGGGCCTCATCTATGACAACGTTGAGGCCTATGCTCAACAGCCGCAGCAGTTCCGAGGTGAAACCGGTGCGCAGAGTTCCATCGTGCCATGCCTTGATGCGGGACTTGGCATTCGCCATGCCCCCGATCCCTTGACCGTATATCTTCAAGAAATGCGGGAGTACATGCCTCCCCGCCACCGCGCCTTTCTTCAAGCCATGGAAAGCCAGACCGACGGCCAAGGAAGAGCGATGCTGTCAGGCTATGTTCAAGATCGGCGACAGCGTCGCCCTGAATTGTGGTCCGCCTACTGTTCCTGTATCGACCTGCTTGCGCAGTTCCGGGAGATCCACATTGGCTACGCCGACAGCTACATCAATCGTCAGCATCAAACCAGCACAACCAATCCGACGGCAGTCGGCACCGGCGGCACCCCCTTCATGACCTACCTGCAGAAGCACCTCGACGAAACAAGACAAACGATCGGGACCTAGCCACGCTCGGGGAGAGAGAATAGGGACAGGCTGGATTTCCTGACATGGCTGGTGGGAAGTCAGGTCGAACGTGCGATGACCGGAGGCACAGAATCGACATTGTGGTTTAGGGTGGATCCGGGGAGCTCTCAGCTCAGGCAGAAGGGTTAAGCAGCGCCCGCACTTCTTGCGCAAGTCCCAGCCCATCAGCTTGTGCGATCAGGCGTTCCTGTTCAGCCGCACTTGGTTTCCTCACTGCGACAATCCCCTTCGCATCCTGGAGGTCGATCGGACCTCCGGCATAGAGTTTCATGAGCACCAGTGATCTCCAGTTTACTATGGGAACTGTGCAACCCAGCAACTTCACCATCTCGATGTGTTGGAACACTTCATCTGCCCACTTCGGCCTGAGCACAATGAGTTGCACCGGCACTTCTTGCTCATTGCTCTCAATGGTAAGCCGAAACACTCCCCCTAGCGGATCATCAGCATCCCCCGCCTCGTATGTTCCGCCAAGATGAGCCGCCAGCGCGCTTGGCGCGGAGGTTCCGAGCACAACGGCGAAATCGATATCCCGCGTCGCGCGAGAGAGGCCCCATGCTGACACGGCGAACCCGCCGATCAGCGCATACGTCTGAAGCAGGCGGTTCTCGCGGGCTCGTTCAAGGCGTTCAATGATTTGGCTCAGGACTTCGGGGAACACGCGCGGCTCAGCTCATGGCAGAAATCAGACAAGTGCAACGCAACCGTCAAGCACTCCTCCGGCGTCATGCGCCTGGCCCGCTCAATCTTCTCGTGCGAAAGCCGCTCGCTCAACTTGCTTGGCCGCCGCTGGAGACCATGTGCCATCGTCGGTCGCCGGGGGTTCATACAGGCAAGTATACACAGATCCCTTTGAGGAGAACAGCAACGGATGGACATCTAGCGCAGGCCAGGCAGTACCGCGACAATTCTCAATGGCCCGCCGGTGCCGCCGGCAATTTTCATGGGGAGCGCGATCACATTGAAACCCGTTTCGGAAAGACCGTTCAGGTTGGCAAGGTTTTCAAACACCGGCATCTCATGGGAGAGCAACGCCACGTGTGTTTCGAACATGGTTGATAGACCGTAGTCAATCGACGCGGTATCAATCCCCACCGCCTTCACATGCCGTTCACGCACCAGCCAAGCCGCAGTGTCGGGATGTACCCCCGGGAAATGCAGTGCCCGCACTCCTTCCTGCCCCCGCAATTCCGTTCCCAGATACTCCTTCCGATTTGGCCAGAATCGGGCGAAGCCGGTGTCCACCAACACAATCGTATGGTCATGAATTCGCCCATGCGTCGTTTCCCACTGCTCAACATCTCGGACGGTGACCTGGTAATCTCGGTCACGCGCACATTGGGTTTGTACATCGATTCGGACCGCTCCACCGACCAGACGGTCGATCGGAATCTGATCCAGCGTCTGTTTCCCACGGGAAAAATGAATCGGGGCGTCGATATGAGTCCCGCCGTGCTCGGGCATCTCAATGCGATTCGAGGCATAGTAGTACCCACCCGGTGTGTCCTCTGCGTGCTGAATGATACGCCTGAAATCCTGCTCCGTCGGCCAGACAATCGTGTCGGCGCCGAACGAGTGCGTCAGGTCAACCACCCGCGCCTTCTCCCAATCAACACGATCGAGTTGAGCAATACCGACCCCGCATCCCGCGCTTGCAGCCAGGCATAGCGCCCCGCACACGAACGTCCCTATGCTGCTGGACATCTTCGCCACAGGAGGCTCCTTTGTGGTCAACGAAGTTGAGAGTGCTGAAGGATACACTGACAGCATCCGCCCATCCCTCGCCAATCACTACCAAGTCTCGGATGGAACGGATGCGCGGATCTGCTGACGCCATGGCGGGCATTGCCGGGTCAGTAGGTGTGTACGATCAGGTGCGACGGCATTGCGACGGATGTCGCAGTCTTAGGGGCGCACCTGACGAAAAGGAGAGAGGTTCGTCACCCGTCTGGACTCGCCGCATCATGGCGTCACCGAGCCCGCGCGCCGTTCTCCAGCCGAGACTCCCTCCGTTACTTCCCGAATGCCTTTTTCAGCAGCGGTTCAATCTCGCCCTTGGCCGCCATCGGGTCAAGGACGTCGGTATCCCCATAGAAGGTGCCGTCGATGAAGACTTTCGGCAGGGTCGGCCAATTCGTCATCTTCGTGAGAGCTTCCCGCTTCACCGGCTGCGACAGGACGTCGATCAGTTCGTAGGGATAGCCGTATTTATCAAAAAACTGCATCGTCTCCCGCGTGAACCCGCACATTGGCATCTGCTTCGTCCCCTTGCCGTAGATCAGGATCTTGTGCGCCTTCACTTCTTTCTGAATTTCTTCTTCGATCGGATCCGCCATCGTCCAGCCTCCTTACGAATGACTGCGAGCCATTCGCGCTTAGTGTTCATCCTGGGTCTTCGCCGTGAGCTCCAGCGCATGAATGCGCCCATCTTTCATCGGTGCATCCAGAGCCTGATAAATCATCCGATGCCGGTCCAGCAAGTTCTTACCCTGAAAGGCCGCAGAGACGACACTGACTTTGAGATGGTTCATGGTCCCGGTACGATCCGTCACCGTCACCACGGCATCAGGCATGCTCCTGCGGATATAGTCGGCCAATACATCCGGTGTAATCACAAGACCTCCCTGATTATCCAAGTCGATACCCTAGCCGAAATTGCCCCGGAAAGGCAATGAGACCACGCGTAGCACTGGTGTATTTCAACACCTGGTGGTGCATCTGAGCCACAGAACCGAAGCAGCACGACGGACTCAATGACTGATCGCTTGAAGTTCAAGCACATAGGCTGTCGTATTGTCCGGCATGCACCTTGCGCCTCCAACAAACAGCATACGATGACAACCAAGATATCCATCACCCTCTACCCTTCACCAGGAGGTCGCCATGAGCGAGTTCAAGTCCGGGTTTTTCGTGGGAGGTGAGAGCTGCAATGGTCGCGTCCTTGTTGTGGATGATGAGCCCGATATCCGTAAGGTCGTCCGGATGACGCTTCAAAAAGCCGGGTACGACGTGCTGGAGGCGGAAAATGGCGCCAAAGCCATCGAGACGATCAACAGCGGAGAAAATCGTCTCCTACTTGACGTCATGATCTGCGACATCCGCATGCCCAAAGTGAACGGCATCGAGGCGATCGCGTACTTCCGTGAAAATTATCCCCGAGTGCCGCTGATCGTCCTGACCGGATTCCCAGACACCGATATGGCCACATCGCTGCTCCGGCAGGGCGTGGTGGACTACCTGGTGAAACCGGTGGAAGGCGAGAAATTGAAAGCCTCCGTCGCGCGTGCCATGGAGCAGCGCGAATTGGCTCATCTATGATGGATTGGCCGGCAGCACAGAAGACCGGCGCGGCGGGGACATCGGCCCCGGCTGAACCGAGGATCGGGAGGGGAGGGATCGAACCAGTTCCTGTCCCGCTTCCGATGCGAGTGGCCATTATCGGGGCAGGCCGTGGGGGGATGGCCCTGCTCGATCTGCTCCATCAGATCGGCACGATTGAGATCGTCGGCATTGCCGACAGAGATCCCTCGGCTCCCGGACTCACGCGGGCCCACGAGATCAACGTGCCGGTCTATGACCGGGCGGCCGACCTGATCCAGCAGCAAGGCCTCAACCTTGTGATGGATGTCACCGGCGATCCGGCGATGGAGCGGATGCTCCACGAGCAACTCCCGGCCGGTGCCGACCTGCTCAGCGGGCAGGCCGTGCGGCTGTTGTGGACCCTCGTCCAGCATGAATCGCTCTTGCAGGCCGAGTTGCTCCATGCAGAGAAACTCGCGGGAATCGGCTCGTTCGCCGCCGGGATCGCCCACGACATGAACAACCCACTCCAGTTGATTCTCGGCCTGGCGGAAAATCTGACCGACGAAACAGACCTTGACGCCGTCCACACCCAAGCACGGGATATCATCGAAGCGGTCAAGCGCACCTCCGCCATTTGCCGGGACCTCACCTCCTACTCGCGCCGTGCATCCTTACGGCAAGACTGTCTGTTTAGCATCAACGGCAAGCTGGACGAGGCCCTGAAGATCGCCCGTTATGCTGTGGCGCTCCAGGACATTGAAATTCGTAAGCTGTACCAACCAGACGTCGTTGTGAAAGGGAACCCTGATGAACTCCTCCATGTGTTCGTCAATCTCATTACCAACGCCGTCCAGGCCATGGCAGCCCAGGGCACCTTAACACTGGAAACCGCCGTTACAGCCGGCACCACGCAGGTGCGTGTCTCCGACACAGGCTGCGGGATCCCCCCCGAGTTGCTCGACCGGATCTTCGAACCCTTCTTCACAACCAAACCGCCGGGGAAGGGGACCGGACTGGGGCTCTACAACATCAAGAGCGTCATTCACCACATGAACGGCACCATCGCGGTTGAAAGCCGGGTCGGCAGAGGCTCGACGTTTACAATCACATTTCCTCATGACTCAGCCGTCGGCGAGAGGAGCGCCCAGCCATGACCGGGACGCCGGCACCCTTGAGGTCAGGAGCCCGATGGGGGCTTAAAACCAAGATCATTCTCTCCATGCTGCTCGTCGGCGTCATCCCGCTCGTTGTCGGCTTGGGGATGGCATTCTGGCAAGGGTCTCAAGAAATCCGGGAAGTCAGCGGGGAAAGCTTTAAAGCACTGGCGACTGAAGCCGCCCGCAAACTCGACCTCCTCCTCGCCGAAGAAATCGCGCACACCGCACGCATCGCGAATGACCCGGCGATCATCCATGCACTGGAACAGCGGCGTGATATGCAGAGTGATTCCACACGCCAGACCGCGGCGCTCGCGGACTTCGAACGTCGATGGGCGGCGCGAGACGCGGCCGCCATCAAGTCTCTCACCGAAAACCCGCTCAGCACACTACTCCGCGAATATTATGCCGGTGGTCACAGTGCACCAGGCCAGTTGCTTCCTCAAGTCGTCCGTGCATCGACCAAACTGCTGTTCCTCACCGATGCGCAGGGCACGCTGGTCGCAACGATGACCGAGCATCCGGCGCTCCGCCACCAGAAGACCCAATGGTGGCAGGGCGCCTTCAATAAGGCGGTGGGCAAACTCTACATCGAAGATGTCCGTTTCGACGATCAGGTGAACGCCTATGTCTTCTCCATCTCCCTCCCCATCATGGATAGTCTCCGGTATGAAGTTGTCGGAGTACTTCACCGCGTGATCGATGCCAAAGAGTTCTTTTCTCCCGCGACCCATGTCACCAGATTCGGGAAGACCGGTCACGTCATGTTGATTGACACGAAGGGTATCGTCGTCAGCTGTCCCATTCTTCCGACCGGCGTCCCGTTGTCCGATCCGAACTTAATCCCGCTCGTCACACCGGAGCATCCCGGTTGGGTGCAGGCCTCGAGCGATGGTCACGGCGGACAGTCCACTTCCGTCATCGGCTTTGCCCCTCTCCCGGAAACAAGCCGGGCGACCAACGGTTCGACTGCCAGTGGGTCGTGGCACACCTTCGTCTGGCAATCCTCCGATGAGCTCTTCGCGCCGATTCAGCATCTGTTCACCTGGGTGACGGCGTTCGGAGCCGTCGCTGTGGTACTGCTGGCCTCGCTGGGCTACGTCGCCGCCGGCCGCATCGTGACACCAGTGCGCCAACTACAACAGGCCGCGCAGTCAATCGGACGCGGTGAATTGCGGACACCGATTCAGATCCAGACTGGTGACGAATTGGAGGACTTGGCCGAAGAATTCAACCGCATGAACCAACAGTTGAAAGCCGCATTCGCCGGATTGACCGACCAGGTCAAGTTGAAAACCCAGGAAGTCCAGGTCCTCCAGCAGTCGACGGATCAGATCTTAGACGCCGTCCCCACTCCGATTCTCCTGATCGATGCCCACGAAGTCGTGCGCTACATCAATCAGGCAGCCCGCGAATCCTTCAAGGTCCAGGAACCGATGTCGGGAACGTCGCTGTTCAAGATTCTTCCACTCGACCCAGCCGTTCAGAAGCAGCTACAGGCAGAGTTTCGTACCAACGGAGACACATCTTCTGCTGCAGCCGATATTGAGCGCGAGACGGTACCAAGGGATCCACTTGCGCCGAGTGCCGATCACGAATCGTCCAGCCATCGTTCTGAACTCCACATCGGATCGCGCATCTATCACTATCAATGGTTCCGATTGCCTGCGAGACCAGGGGAAGAAGACAGCATTGGGCTGGTGCTTCGAGACACCACGGACGAAAGTCGGCTGCAAGACCAGCTGGTCCAGGCGGAGAAAACGGGAAGCCTCGGTGTGCTCACCGCTGGAATCGGCCACGAACTCAACAATCCCTTGTTCGGAATCATCGGGTTGGGAGAAGTGATTCAAGAGGAACAGGACTTGGAGCATATCAGGACCTGCGCTCGGGACATCGTGGCTCATGGCCGTCGCATGGCGACGATCGTTCGAGATTTTACCGGCGTGACCAACCGTGAGGCCTTCGACAGGCAAGTGCCGGTGTATTTGGAGCAGATCTTGGACCAAGTGCTGGCCACGGCACAAACCACCGTTGAAATGAAAGACATTGTGATTCATAAGACCTATGCGGGCAATACGCCTGTGTTGGTATTTCCAGACCAACTTCGGCAAGCGTTGGTGAATCTCGTGACCAATGCCGCCCAAGCCATGAAGGGCACCGGCACGCTCACGTTGACGACCGGCGTGTCGGACCATACGGTTACTGCGACGATCGCCGATTCCGGTCCCGGCATCTCCAAAGCGCACCTGTCAAAGATCTTCGACCCGTTTTTTACGACCAAGGGACAGGGGGAAGGTTCGGGCCTCGGGCTCACGGTGGCGAGGCGGATTATCCGAAAGTTCGGAGGCGATCTCCGCATCGAGAGCGTCGAAGGTCGAGGCACCACCTGCCTTGTCACTCTACCGATCAGTTCTCCACTGTCTCCAGAAGGAGGCCCATGGACACCTTCCGCGTCACGTTCCGAGCCGCAACCATCGCATTCCTCTTAGGAGGACTCTGGGGGGGGGCTTCTCTCCCCTCAGCCAAGGAGAACCCATCTATCGGCAGCATCTCTCCGGAGAGAGTCGCCGATTATGTCCATGCCGTCCTAGAGGCCGATCGGACGATCTACACGACACACATCGTCAACCGCATGCAGGAGAAAGGCATCGTCGCCGCGACCGAACATTGGGAACAGGAGAATGCGCTCCCTCTTCCGGCACAATTCCTTCAACAGTCCGGGCGGCTCGCGGCGGAGAGCGGGAGCGGGATTCGCTACCGGCTGATCGGGTTCTCCCCAATCTATCAACGTAACGCGCCGGCAACCGAGTTCGAGCGAAAAGCCCTGGACGTGCTCCGACGCCAGCCCGAACGGCCAGTCACCGGGGTTGTTTCAAGCGGCAAGAAGCAGTACTTCCAAGCCATCTATGCAGACCGTGCCGTCTCGTCTGCCTGCGTCACGTGCCACAACAGTCATCCCTTGAGTCCGAAGCAGGATTTTAAGGTGAGCGACGTGATGGGCGGAATCGCGATCACGATCCCGCTGGAATGAGGGGCGTCAATCGTCACATGAAACACGGGGGGAAGAGGATTGTCATCCGATCGATTGACGAATGACGATTCACGGTTGACGCTACGCGGGATTGGTCGGCGGTGGCGCGGGAGGCGACCCGCTTGCGGCCGTGTGATATTCCTCGCGATAGATCTGGACCGCCGTCATGAGGAGACTGACTAAGACGGGCCCGACGAAGAGTCCCAGGATACCGTAAAGCGCCAGCCCTCCGAGAACACTTAACACCAGCAGTAGCACGGGAATTTCAACATCCTGGCCGATCAACCAGGGCCGGAGGAATTGATCGACCATAGACACGACACCGACGCCCCACGCCAGCATGATGAGGGCCTTCATCACCGGACCGACCCAGAGCAAATAACAAACGACCGGTCCCCACACCAGCGCGGTCCCGCCGAAGGGAATCGGCGCCAGCAGGATCGTCAGCACCGTGAGCACCATGGGAAACGGCACGCCAAGGGCCAAGTACGCCGCGCCGGCCAGCACACCTTGGACAATGGCCGTTACCAGCATTCCTTTGACCACCGCGCGAATGGTCTGGTCCAGCCGAACGACAATCCTCTGCTTGTGCGACTCATCCATCGGAATCAATTCGTAACAGGCCGCGAACCATTTCTGCCCATCTTTAAAGAGAAAAAACAGCACGAGCAGCATGATAAAAAAATCAGTCACCAAAATGGCTGTATTCTTCAAGAGATCGCCCATCTGGCCGACGAGAAACTGGCTCATTCCCTTGACGCCCGCCACCACCGACTCTTCCATGGAGAATTTCTGGGCATCGATGCCGGTGGCGGCGTTGCGCAACCATCCCCCGATCAACGGAATCGTCGCCAGCTGATCCGGCAGCCGGTGCAACCCGCCGGCGGCTATCCAGGCTCGAATTGTCTGTTCTGCTACGCCGGCTTCGTCCACAAGCAACACACCCATCACAGCCAAGGGCACAACGACCATGCCCAAGGCGCCGATAGTGAGCACCGCAGCGGACAGTTTGTCATTTCCCCTAAACAGTTTCGAGAGCTCGAGGTGGAGCGGAAACGCCCAATGCGCTAAGAGGCCGGCCCAGAGAGCCGGGAACACGAACGGTTGGAACATGAGGCCCATCTGGTAGACCAGCAGCGCCAGCAGGGCAAAGAACACGACGGAGAACAGGTGTTGTTGAGTCATGGCCTCTCGAGTTCGTGCGCGGGCAGGATCTGTTGATAGCAGATCCGGTGAACCTTGTCACCGGTGGAGCTAGATCTGAGCAGCGGAAGCAGGACGCGGGCACGTGCGGTTGAAGCGGCGTGGGCCAGGACGAACGTGCGAGACCTAGAAGTTTTGTTCCTTTCCGATCAAGGCGATGGGCCTGTTCCGGTGCGGATTGAGGTCACGGAGATTGCCGGGCAGCTTTTGCGTCTCTTCCGGCCAGGCGGTGGCACCCATGTCACTGACACCTTGAAACTTGGCTCCCTCTTCCATCACCATGATCGGCGAATGCACTTCACCGATAAGAATCGCTGTTTTCAGAAGTTGCACTCGCTCGGTTGCCGTAACCGCGGCCTTGATACGCCCGCTGCTGATGAGCGATCCGGCTGTGATCATCCCTTTGACGACGCCGTCTTCACCCACGATGACTTCCCCTTTGGTATGCACCTCGCCTTCCAGGCGGCCGTCGATGCGCACCGTGCCGTCGACCTTGATCTCACCCTTTAGCTCAACCCCTTTGGCGAGTAAGGTGATATTGCCGTCGTCCATATAGCCGGTCTTTTTCATACAAGCTCCTGGTTGAGTCCGATCGAGGCTCAGGATACTCCAAGAAGCGACAGACTTCTAGCAGTTGTTGATTCTCTGCGCAAACTCCCCGCATCCAGCGTCTCGCTCACATCCCGTCAGAAGAATCCGAACGTGCGCTTCAACCGATCCCATATTCCTTCTCCGTGCACTTCGCAATAGACGGTCGGCTCTGTTCCGGCGATGAACACCTCGGAGACTTTTTCTGGACATTGTGATGTGGCGAGTTGACCGGTGTGCGGATCGATCTCGCGCTCAACCACCCCCTCCGGCATCTCGAAGTCCGGCCGGTCTTGGCGCAGCAGCCGCATGGCAAGGGCGCTCCAAATCGGTAGCGCCGCCTGGGCGCCGGTTAATTTGATCGGCCGCTCATCATCGAAACCAACCCATACGCCGATCACCAGATCCGCCGTATACCCGACGAACCAGGCGTCTCGATACCCATCTGTTGTGCCCGTCTTGCCCGCGAGAGGGCCGTGCACCCCCAACGCTCTGGCCTTGGCGCCGGTGCCTCGATCCACGACGCCTTTCAGCAGAGACGTCACGAGATATGCCCCCTGCGGAGAGCTGGCTTGGCGCCGATCGGGAGTCTGGTTCCAGATTGTCTCGCCGGTCTCCCGCACCATATTGATCACGGCGCTCGGGCGCACCGCGATGCCGCCGTTGGCCAGCCCCCCATAGGCCGACGTAATCTCGATCAAGGACACGGCGGAACTTCCCAGCGCCACGGACAGATTATTGGGCAGCGGCGCGGTGATCCCGAATGCCCGTAGCTGGTTGATGAACGGCGTGATACCCGTCCGGTGGGCTGCACGCACCGCCGGCACGTTCAACGATTGTTCAAGCGCCGTCCGCACCGTGACCGGACCTCGATATTGCCGGTCGTAATTCTGTGGAGACCACGGGCCGGTGCCCGAGTCCAGCGTAACCGGCTCATCCTCCAGCACAGTCGCCGGCGTCAATCCCGCCGCGCTTTGACCCCGCGCGGCTTCGAACGCAGCGAGATACACGAATGGTTTGAAGAGCGACCCGGCCGACCGGCGGGCCTGCACCGCCCGGTTGAATTGGCTCACACGATAGTTGCGCCCGCCGACCATCGCGAGAATGTGGCCGGTCTTTGCTTCCAGCACGACGATCGCCCCCTGAAGTGGCGGCTCCGCGTGCGTCAGCCACGGATACGTGGTTTCCAGCTTTATCAGGCCCTGCTGCAACGCCTGAGTACTGTGTTGTTGCATCCATGGATCGAGGGTCGAAAAGATTCTGGCGCCTTCCGGAATACCGACGCCGGTTCCTCCCTCGACTTCCCGGAGCAGATTGTCCACAAAGTGGGGGGCATCGCTCAGCGCATCTTGCGCCAACACGACGTTTACCGGCCGATTCAGAGCGTTGGCCCACACCGTCTCGGACACAAGACCCTGGTCCCGCAGGCGCTGGAGCACCACATTTCTCCGCTCGACCGCATGCTCGAGGTTCTTCACGGGCGAATAGGTGTTGGGCCCCTTAATCAACCCGACGATCATCGCCATTTCATCAATCGACAACTCGTCGAGGCTCTTGCCGAAATAGCGGTGCGCGGCCTCCCCGACGCCGTAGATGGAGACAGACCCGGCTTGGCCGAGATAGATTTCGTTCAGATAGCTTTCAAGAATTTCTTCCTTCCGATATTTGCACTCCAGCACAATAGCCGCCATGAACTCTTGCAGCTTGCGCCGCAGGGTCCGCTGTGGCGAATAGTAGAGATTCTTAGCCAGTTGTTGGGTCAGCGTGCTCCCGCCTTGCACGACGGCGCCCCGGGTCATGTTGGTCCACAAGGCCCGGCCAACGGCGATCGGATCAACTCCGTAATGAGAAAAGAAGCGGCGGTCCTCGACGGCCAGCAGTGTCTGCACCAGCAGCGGGGGGATGCGGCTGAACGGAATCCATTCCCTAACCTGCTTGGAACCCGCGCGCATCCCGCTGATGACCGCCGGCTCGAGCACTGCCATTGGATCTGGCTGTCCGTCCGGAAGGGAAAGCACTTCAGCGACCATGCCCTCCACCAGCCGCAATCGGACTACCCTCGCTGGAAGGCGGCTTTCCTCCTGGGCGTGCAGAAAAATCTCGATCGCCTCGTCCGTGAGCGCATACTCGCCGGGTGCCTTTGGCGAAGTGGCAACAGATCGATATTCCAACCGATGCAACCGATCGAGGAGCCCTGAGTCGGCGAAATGAATCCCTGGGGTCAGAACAAACGGCGCGCCGTAGATCAGCAGTTGCGGGTGCTCATCGCTCCTGGGCAACGTCAGCGTTGCGGAGAGGACAAGACCGTATCCCACCAGCGCGGCAACCCCGACCCCGAGCAGGCCGAGCATCGCCAGCATCCAGCGCCGAATCCGAAACGGACGAGACGGCGATATGTGGCCAAGCATGGCACAGCTTACCCTGTGCGGCCACAGAAGGAAACGCTTTCGGACAATGGTCGGTTTATGCGGCGGAGGAAGTCACCGATGGCATCCGGCGGCGCACCATCTGGCTCCAGATCCCGTGGCGTGACAGGCAATGGGCATTTCCTGGATTTTTCAGGACTTGTCGGATATATCTGTGCCATCTGGAATCTGCGGCATGAGCGGCGGACAACCAGACGCTTGAGACCAAGGCCTCAGTGAGAGCACCATCATCAATCCGAGGTCCAGCTAGACTCACGATGCTGGAGGCGTTCGGGCCTGATGCCAGCAACATCGCTTTCAAGTTACCGGTGGAGCAACTATGGCCTCGATCCTGATCGTAGACGATGAAGCGTCGATCCGAACCCTGTTGCGGAAGATTCTCGAAGAGGATGGGCATCAGATCCGAGAAGCAACCAACGGTGAAACCGGTCTGGCACTCTACCGCCAAGCTCCAGCGGATCTTGTCATCACCGATATCTTGATGCCGGAGCGGGACGGCATGGAGGTCACCTTGGAGTTGACGCGGGAATTCCTGGATGCCAAAGTCATCGCCATGACCGGCGCCACGGGCGATCAAAACTTCCTGAACGTCGCGAAGCTTTTCGGCGCACGGCGCGTGATCAAGAAACCCTTCTCAGTCGAAGCAATCCGCCGTCTCGTACGCTACACGCTGGACCACTGATCGCCTCTGTCTCATCGCGCCGTTGTCCTCCGCTGGCATCACTTCGAACAGCATCCCATCGCTTTCACCTGGAAATACTCTCCCACAATCACCTTCTGCGCCGTCAGGTTTCGGCCATCAGACTGAAGCCACTGACGTTCAAGCCCAATAGACAACAGCGGCCGCTCATTTCCTCTCAAGCCCTGGCCGCTTCTCGCCGGAACCACAAACGGCCGCAACACGAGCGGGCTCGGATCTCTGTCCTACATTCGGTTCCCCTGTCCCTCATCTGTAGGGTTGCATCTCGCTCCCCCTCTCACGGATAAGGAACAGAGTGACAGGCTATCAAGTTTTGGCCGGCAGACCCGATGGATTCTCTATGATCAAGTCAGCACATCGACTTCGATATCTGGCCAGCCTGGCGATGATGTTCATGCCGTCCTTGGCCATGGCAGGGTCAGCAACCTCGGCCTTCCGCGTGACGGCTACGCTTGACCCGACATGTACGGTCCAGACAACGCCGACAACCTTCGGCCACTACAATCCGCTTACCACCCACGCGATAACTCCTCTGGACATCACCAGCTCCGTGACCATTACCTGCAGCAAAGGAATGGCCACGACCATCGGGCTGGATCGTGGCCTGCATACCGACTATACCCAGGGTACGACCAGGGCCATGAAACACGCTTTAAGGGACGAGTATCTCAGCTATGACCTCTACCAAGATGCCGTCCATACCACGCTGTGGGGAACTTCGGGCGCACATCTGGTCGTGCCCCCTGTTGCACCGGACACGAAACCCCGCACCTACTTGATTTTTGGCCGCGTCCCTGCCGGCCAGGATGTGTCGATAGGCCACTATCACGATACGATCGTCGCCATCGTCAACTTTTGAGTGGCTTTCCGCCTGCATCCCCCCTCTCGCCGACCCTCTGTCGCAAGAACAACTCGATCGCTCGCCCCTGATTGATCGTGACCCAACCAGCAATGTATGAGCTCCCGTTCTAATCCCCGTTGCCGAAAATTGTCACTTCGTCCTGACGTTTCTGTTCAATTCTGATGGTGATCGGCGCGGCCTTGCCTCAACCATTTCCCGAATGGCCATGAATTTCATCGGTGACACAACCACTTACAGCCTCCACTATTCGGCAATAACCGACAAGAACAAACTGCCACGGATATTGCAATGAGCACCGCGAACAACGCGCTCATCCACTTCTTATCTTTAGGGGAGGAATCGCATGAACGTGAAACGGCTTGTGAAACATATTTGTCTGTGGAGCGTCCCCGCCGTCGCCCTGGCCTTGGAGGCGCCGGCCGCCCACGCGGCAACCGCGGTCTCCAATTTCACTGTGAGCGCCGCCGTCACAGCAACCTGCTCTATCTCAACGGTCAACATGAACTTCGGCAACTACGACCCGATCACAACCCATGCGACCACCCCGCTGGATGTCAATGGATCGGTCACGATCGCGTGTACGCGAGGCACCAACACCTGGATTGATCTCAGCCCCGGCTCCAATTCGGCCAATGCAGTCGGGACCACGCGCGCCATGGTTGCCGCCGGTCCTAGCTACTTGAGTTACGAACTGTACCAAGACAACACGTTCACACCAGTATGGGGCGTGGGGAACCCCGGCAATGCCTTTGTCCCGCCGACTGCTCCCAGCCGGGCTCCACGGACCTTCACGATTTATGGCCGCATCCCGGCCGGCCAGGACAGCGCGGTCGGGAACTATTCTGACACAGTGACGGCAACCGTGAATTTCTAGGTTTTCCCTGTGCCCAGGCTGGCCGGATTGATCCTCTCGATCGTGCTTGTCCTGTTCTTCCTCCAGACGGAGGAGGGCAGGACAAGTACGTTCAATGTATCTCCCCTCAAAATCGTGCTGTCCGGCAAATCTTCCAGTGCACTTGTGGAAATTACCAACCAGTCCGCTGAGCCCCTGCGGTTACAGCTCTCCGTCTCCTCCTGGGACCAATCACCCATGGGCGAGCTGCTGCTGAAGGAGACCGACGAGGTCATTCTCTTCCCGCCGCTCCTGACAGTCGAACCGGGTGAAAAACGAAAGATCCGCCTCGGCGCCGTCACGCCGCGGGGCG
>JAYWIP010000111.1:0-44112 GCA_039794465.1 Nitrospira sp. | reverse complement strand
CTTCAGCGGTTGAACCAGCCGATCTATCAGGAAGACAGCCCGTACCAGCAAATCCGCATTCGTGACGATCAATTGTTCCGGTATCTGGTGTTGGACCGGACGTTTCATGCCACGATGTGGAAAGCCGACCCTCTTGCTCTGTTTCTGCCCTATAGCCAGATGATGGTGTCATCATTGGCACTGGTGACCGAACCGAAGCGCGGGTTGATTCTCGGCCATGGCGGGGGTTCGCTGGCCAAGTGGCTGGCCCAGTTTCGGCCTGAGCTGGAACTGGACATCGTGGAATTTGACCCCGCCGTCGTGCGCGTGGCAGAAACCTTCTTCGACTATCGCCCGCCAGCCACTCACCATGTTTCGGTCAAAGACGGGCGCGCCTTCCTCAATGGAACGGATCACACCTACGACGTCATGTGGATCGACGCGTTTGCGCGCGACATGATTCCTTTTCACTTGACGACTGTGGAGTTCTTCTCTTTGGTACGGGCACATTTGAATCCCGGCGGTGTCGTGGCGGTCAATTTGGCATCGTCCGGGAGAGAAGGAGATCTCGCCCGTGCCTCGGCAGTGGTGCAAACCATGACACGTGCGTTTCCGGTCATTCAAACATTTCCCATTGAAGGCCCCTGGAAAACTGACATGAGTCAGGCCAGAAATCTGATCTTCTTTGGAGGTCGTCCGATCGAAACCGCGTCGGCGGAGGATCTCCTCAGGAAAGTCACTGAGACGGCGATGAACCGGCAGTTGCCGATCGAAACAATCGCGTTGCTGAGCACGCGGCGGACGGATCCGTGGCCTCCAGGAATAGTACTGACCGACGATTTCGCGCCGTACGACCTGCTGATCGGCGGAGAAGGTCATCGGGAACAAGCACACTGACAGTGAGGTGAGCCGCCGGCAGGCATAAGAACAGAAATCACTGGAGGCGTTTTATCCCGTCGCTCGGAACCATCGTAGGGGCTCTGTGTCGAGCGGCGAGGGCTACCGAATAGTCGCTGTACCTGATTGATTTAATTAGCCCTTGAAAATTGAATTTCGAGACTTGGCCCCAAAGTTGCCCCCCTTACTCGCTTTGTGTCTCTAGGAGATTACATTTCCACAGAGGCACAAAAATTCAGGCCTTGGATGTGCTGTCGGCATCATACGATTAACTTTCTATTCCACCGCGATCATCCATTGGCTTGTTGCTAGTCTGGCGCGATAGGAAGCGGAGAATTGCCTCCGCCATCGAGAGCCTTATCCACCTGGTCAGACCAACCACCGCCAAAGGCCCGGTAAATTGAAACCAAGGAAACGCGCACCGCAGTTTCGGCCTGGGTACGCTCGTCGCTGGTTGAAAGCTTTGTTCGCTGGGCGTCGAGAACCGATAGAAAGTCCGCAGCCCCGCGTTGGTAGAAAGCCTGGGCGTGGGTGTGGGATCGCTCCGCTGCCGTTTCGGCTCGGACTAACTGATCGCGGCGCTCCAGGGCCGAGGTATGCGCCACGTAGGCGTTTTCTGTATCTTCTAAGGCGAGAAGAAAGGTCTTCTCATAATAGGCCGCAACGTGATCGAGCCGCGCATCCGCCGCAGTGATATGGGCTTTGATACGACCAGCATTGAAGATCGGCGCCGTGAGACCAGCACCGAGCGCATAGACCCCTTCTGCCAGGCCAGGAAATCCCCCGACCGCCAGTGCACCGAATCCGCCGCTCGCCGACAGGACGAATTTCGGAAACAAATTCGCTCTCGCCGCACCGAGATTGGCGGCTGCCGCACTGACTTCCGTGTGGGCGAACCGCAGATCCGGTCTCTGCTCCAGCACATTCGACGGTAGAAGCTTCGGGATGTTCGGCAGGGTGACAGGCAGTGGCATGGAATGAGTCAATCGCTCTTCCAGGCTTGCCGGGGTTTGTCCCAGCAGGACACTGAGTCGATGGATCAAGGTTTTCGCCGTGTTGGTCAGGACTGGCAGCGTACCCATCGTATTATGTAACAAAGTCTCTTGACGGGCCACATCCATGTCAGTGACCAAGCCAGCTTTATAGAATGCTTGCAGGACTCTCAGGCGTTCGCGTTGGACCTCAATGTTCTCCAGCAGGATGTCAGTCCGTCGTTGTATCCCGCGCAGCTCCAGGTAATTCGTCGCGACCTGAGCCAGTAACCCCACTTGCACCACGCGGTGGGCTTCTTCGATTCCCGCGGACTGCGCGATGGCAGCCTCCGCTTCCAGCTGTCTGCCGCCGAATACGTCGAGTTCCCACCGGGCCGCCAGTCCGCCCGTAAACACATTGGCGGTGGGCGCGATCAGCTCGACGCCCTGTGCGCCAGGCACTGGAAAGATTCGGTCGATTCTCTTTTCCCGACCGCCGAACGAGAACAGATCAATGCTGGGGTAGAGCTGGGATTGAGCGACGGTGGTTATGGCTTTCGCTTCACGCACGCGCGCCTTGGCGAGTCGGAGATCGTGGTTGGCGGCCAGTGCTTGGCCGATCAAGTCATTCAGCACGGGATCGCCAAATCCCTTCCACCATTCTCTGAGGTCCTTCGAGGTCGAGACGGGTTGAGCATCAGGGGCGTTCTGCCAGCGCTCCGGAACGACGAGCGGGACGCGATCGCTGACGCGGGTTGGCGTACACCCGCCCAGTTCCATCAACGCCAGGAACAACATCATCATTGAATACCAGGCTTTCATGCGAGACCTCCCGGAACAGCAAGCGCCTGTTCCTCTGGTGTACCGTTATGCATTGGATAACACGGAACCGCAGCCTCCGGACTCTTCACCTGAGGCGTCCGTTCGACCTTAAACCACGCGGCATAGAGTGCCGGAACAAAGAAGATCGTCAGCGCGGTCGCTACCGTCAGCCCCCCCATGATGGCGATCGCCTGGGGCCCAAAGAAGTCATTGCGCGACAGCGGAATCATGGCCAGAATGGCCGCCGCCGCGGTCAACAGGATGGGCCGGAACCGCCGCACGGTCGATTCGACGATGGCGGACCACGTGTCGCGTCCGGCCGTTTCATCCTGTTCGATCTGATCGATGAGGATCACCGAGTTGCGCATGATCATCCCGGCCAAGGCAATGATGCCGAGCAGGGCCACAAAGCCGAAGGGGGCCCCGAACAGCAGCAGGGCGAATGCCGCGCCAATGATGCCCAAGGGCGCCGTGACGAACACCAGGAACGTCCGGGACAGGTTCTGCAACTGCACCATCAAGAGAACGAGCGTCGCGATCACAACCAATGGTATCCAAATCAAGATCGACTTTTGAGCAGTCCAGGCGTCCTCCTTCGCGGCGCCAGTTTCGATGAAATAGCCGGCCGGCAGTTCCTTTTGGATGGGTTCGAGCTTGGGAATGATCTCTCCCGCTACGTCGGGAGCGAGCTTCCCATCCACGACGTCGGCGCGGACCGAGATAGCCGGAAAACGGTTGCGGCGCCAACGTACGCCATCCTCAAACACGGTTTCGAACTTGACGAATTGGGCCAGCGGTGCGGATCGACCGTTGGCCGTCCGAACCGTAACGTTCGGTAATTCGCCCGCCGTTACACGCAGATCCTTTTGTGCTCGCCACACGATGTCGATGAGTTTGTCGTCCTCGCGGAACTGCCCGACCGGGATTCCCGTGTAGTGAGCTTGCAACGCTTGGGAGAGGCTTGCCGTTGACACCCCCAGCGCACGCGCCTTGTCTTGATCGAGCACGAGACGAAACGACGGGAGGCGCTCATGCCAGTCGTCATTGACATCCACCGTATGAGGGTTGGCGCGTACGACTTCGGTAACGCGGTCCGCGATGTTTCGAAGGATCATGGGATCTTCGCCGAGCACCCTGAACACGACTGGATAATCCATCGGTGGTCCGACATTGAGGCGCATGACACGGCCCCGTACCTCCGGGAAATCCGATGCCAAAGCCTGGCGGACGCGTTGCATCACTCGTTCGCGGGCGACGTTGTCTTTGGTCATCACCACAAATTCCGCCAAGTTGGTATTCGCCAGTTGCTGGACGATGAGCAGGAAAAAGCGCGGGCTCCCCCCACCGAGATAGACCGCATAATTGACCACGTCCTCATCCTTGGCGAGTAGCGCCTCCATGCGCTTCGCGGCGGCTTCGGTTTTCGTGAAGGAACTGCCCTCCGGCAACCAGAGATCGATCATGACTTCAGATCGGTTCGAGAGCGGGAAAAACTGCTCGGGAACTTGACTCAGGGTTGCGACACCGACGCCGAATAACGCCACCGTGCCGAGGATGACGGTTTTACGACGCTCAACACACGCCTCTACCCAACGGCGCAACCGGTTGTAGAATGGGGTATCAAACAAGTCGTGTCGGAGCGTCCCAGCGTTCGACCGGACCTTGAGCATGAGAAGACCCAAAAAGGGCGTGACGGTCACCGCGCCGATCCATGAGAGCAACAACGAAATCCCCACCACCTGGAAAATCGATCCCGTGTATTCACCGGCTGAGGACTTCGCCAGGCCGATCGGCAGAAAGCCCGCAATGGTGATCAAGGTTCCCGTGAGCATGGGAAACGCCGTGGCCCGGTTGGCATAGGTTGCGGCGCGCATCCGATCCCAGCCCTCTTCGAGTTTGCGAGCCATCATCTCAATGGCAATCATCGCGTCGTCAACTAAAAGGCCAAGAGCAAGGATCAACGCTCCCAGCGAAATACGATGCATGTCGATCCCCAACAGCAACATGCACAACAGCGTCCCGGCCAGAACCAAGGGCACCGTGAGCGCGACCACGGAGCCAGTACGAAAGCCGAGGCTCAGGAAGCTGACGAGCAGCACTGCCGCCAAGGCCTCGTAGAAGGTGCGCGTGAATTCGCCAATGGCGGTATGGACCACCCGCGATTGGTCCGCGACGCGTTCCACGTCGATGCCCACCGGAAGTCCCTCCTCGATGTGGCTCATGGTGACTGCCAACGCTTGTCCCAATTTCAGCACGTCGCCGTTCTTGTTCATCGTGACGCCGAGGCCAATGACCTCTTTGCCATTGAAGCGCATCTTGAATTCGGAGGGATCGATGTAGCCCCGAGTGACCGTGGCAAAATCGCCGACGCGCAACGTTCGGCCATCGATCCGCATGGGAAGGTTGGCCATGCTCTCCACCGAATCGAAGGAACCGGTGAGTCGGAGAGGCAGATTGTGCTGAGAGGAAATCACCGTTCCGGCCGGGGCCATGCCGTTCTGCGCCTGCAAGGCCGCCGCCACCGCTGACGCGTCCAGTCCAAGTTCAGCCAGCTTCTTGTCGGAAAACTCGACAAAAATCTTTTCGTCCTGGACGCCGATGAGATCGACTTTCTCGACATCGTTGAGGCGCAGGAGTTGTTGTCGCGTCGAATCGACGACCTGCTTGAGATCGGCGTAGCTATAGCCTTGGCCAGAAAAGGCATAGAGGAGGCTGTAGGTATCGCCAAACTCGTCGTTGAAAAATGGTCCGACGATGCCGGGCGGCAGCGTCATGCGGATGTCGCCTACCTTCTTGCGCACTTGATACCAGAGATCGGGAATCTCTTTGGGTGGCCTATCTTCACGGGGGGTGACAAAAATGACCGATTCGCCGGGTTTCGAGTAACTCCGCACGAAATCCAGGTTCGGCAGTTCCTGGATCTTCTTTTCCAGGCGGTCCGTCACCTGCTGTTCCACTTCGAGCGCAGTGGCGCCGGGGTACATCGTTTTGACGACCATCACGCGAAATGTGAATTCCGGATCTTCCCGCTGTCGCAGTTGGGCATAGGCGAACATGCCCCCCAGCAGGACCAGCACCATCACAAACCCCGTGAACGCGCGATGTGTGAGGACCCATTCGGTCAGATGGAAGTCTTTCATGGCTGACGCCCTCCATGTTCAGCGCTCTCGGGGTTCATCGCCAAAGTGTGCGCGTCCGGCAGCCGCACGGCCTGTCCCTCCGCAAGGCGCTGGACGCCGGCACTCACAAGCATCTGCCCTGAGACGAGTCCCGTGACGGTGATGTGTTCCCCATCCAAAGGTTCTCCGACCTGAACCGGCGTAGATCTGACCGTGCCGGTCTGCTCATCCACCAGCCACACATGGGGTTGTCCCGGTTGATTCTGCGGAGTAAACACAGCCGAAAGCGGAATGGTCATGCGAGAGGACGTGTTCGAAGGAATCCAGACGGTCGCCGTCATGCCTAATTGGGCAGTTTCGTGATTCTCAAGGAGGGTCGCTTTGACGCGATACGTGCGGCTAGCCGGATCAGCGGCGGACGCCATTTCTCGGATTTGCCCCTTCAGACGCCTTTCGTGATCAGTCCATAGAGTGATCTGGATGACCTGTCGGCGTGTGAGTCCCGCCAGGCGATGCTCGGGGACATCGAAATGAATTTCCTTTTCGTCAAGTTGCGCTAGCTTGACGACGGCTTGGCCGACGCTCACGATCTGCCCCTTCTCGACTTCCAGAGCCGTCACCACCCCGTCCCGGTCAGCTGCTAACTCGGTGTAGGCCAACTGATTGAGCGCGTGGCCCAGTTGAGCTTCGAGCGCGGCCGCCCGTTCTCGCGCCGTGGTGTAGGCGGTTTGACGGCGGTCGAATTCAGGCGGGCTGACGACCTTTTGCGCCAACAGCTCACGGTATCTCGCGACATCGTCACGTAAAAAGTCCCTATTGGCGACTGCGGATGCCAGTTGAGCTTGAAGGTCTTGCACGGCGAGGCGGGAGTCGTTTTGATCCAGCCGTGCCAACACCTGGCCCTTGCGTACCCGGTCACCCACGTCGACGTGTCGCGCCAATAACTTACCCGGTACGCGGAAAGACAAGATCGTTTCATAGCGCGCTCGCACCTCCCCGGCGAAACTCATCACGCTGTCACCCTGGTTCACGACTCGGAAGACTTTCACTGGCCGGGCAATCTGTCTGGTTTGCTCGTCTTGATGGGTGCATCCTAGTGTCGTCAGCAAAGCCACAACGAAGACACCAACGAAACACGTGACAAAAAATGTAAGGCTGAGTCGAGTACGCTTCATGATGTTCTCCTTGCGAGATGAGCTAACGATGATCCGGCGCGATGGCACGCATGTAGTTGTATATACAAACACATGATCAAAAAAACTCTACATGCCCCCATCCGCTTTATTGGCCGCCAGCTTTCGCATAAGGGACGCGCCCTCTTTCCCAAGAATCGTCTCTGTGCGAGTTTGGGCTTTTCGCCACGCCGGACCAATTTGGTTCAGGAGGTCACGACCTTGAGCCGTGATTTGTACTGGAAGGCCTCGGCCGTCTTCTCCATCCTCAATCTCTTTGATCCAGCCATTGGTTAACATGATTTTCAGATTCCGGGTCAGTGTTGACGGGTCAAGGCTCAGACGCTTCCCAATCTCAAAGCGCCGAACAGGGCCAGCCTTGGCGATAAGAACCAGAAGACTGGTTTGAGTGGCTTTCAAGCCTAATGGACGAAGCTCAGCATCGTAGATGCTCGTAAGCACTCGATCAAGTTTGCGCACGCGCATCAAGAGGCACTCACTCGCGATCTGATCAATAATGCCGTCGCCTTGATTCATCCGCTTATTTGTTTCCATTTTCACCATGCCACACTGTTGCATATACAACTATATCATGTCAAGTCCCCGGCAGGGAGCTGCACCTGACGTTAGCCCCATTCCGAGACAAGTCTTATCCTGAGCAGCAGGTGACGTGCCGTGGGTCCATTCTGCGCGTAACAGTCAACCCTGGTGGCTTGATTCCAGGGGAGCATTACACTGGCTCACACCCCCACATTCCAGGATGGGAATTCCCGTTTGTTTAGGCCCGTTATAGTAGGGGGACAACTTCCGCACCGGCTTTGAGTTTGTCGAGGTAATCCGCCCATTGCTGCATCATCTTATGCCGCTCGGGCAGGTCCACTGTGCAGTTGTAGGCTCGCCCGTTCGGGTCGCGCACGGCGTGAGCAAGCTGGTGTTCGATATAATCCTGGCGCACACCCAGCACCTCATCGAAGATAGTTTGCGCCGCAGCGCGGAACCCGTGTCCCTCATTTCTTCCTTCCCGATGCCCATGGGTCACATGGCAGCGAGAATCGCGTTATCGCTCATCGGCCGGCTGTTGCCACCCGCACTAGGAAACACAAAGCCACCGCGCCCGGTGAGCGGTTCCTGTTCGCACAGGGTTTCCACAGCCTGCCTGGAGTGGGGGACGATATGCGGGCGTTGGTCTTGGTCACAGTATAGCGCCACAACGCCGTGCCCTGGTCAATCTCCGCCCATTCGGCCTCGCGCAATTCGCCCAGACTCACAAAGTAAATCATCTAAGCCTACTGGAGGCAAAGAAACTCTCCGCCGCAATTTGATCGAACGCGGCGGTACGAACTAGCACAGAAGCTCACTGGGGGTGCTTATCCGCCCGCGTCTGTCATGATAAAGCGATAAAGAGCGGGCGGCACGCGCAAGTAATCGGAGCCAGAAACCCTGGAGGGTTTTATCCGGCGCCTTCGATCGCGATACAGCAATAAAGAGGCGCCGGGTCAACCGAAGGTTGGTATGGTGGAGGCGAGGGGAGTTGAACCCCTGTCCGAAGATCGTCAGTGCACTGCGTCTACATGTGTAGCCGATAGTTTGAGTTTCGCAGCCGTCCACGCCCATCGGCAGGCTTAGAACAACCGCTAGCCCAGAATTGTCTCGTCCTCGGCCGCTGAGCACCGGCCTGGGACCAGCCCGCTGCATCGCGCCGTTCCACCCCCGCGGGCCTCAGATGGAACGACGTCTCAGCCTAAATTAGGCTGCGAGTGCCAGTTCTTGATTGGCAGTTGCGTTTTCTCGGACTTTTACGAGTTCCCGAGAGCTCGACATGCGACAGTGACCTCAGTATCCCCGTCGAAACCGGTCGCCCCCCTTTCTTGAAAATCGTGAAGCGTCACCCGTCATTCGTGAAGCGCAAACTACCTTCCTACCTGATACGAGTTACGCTTCGCATTTCACGTACGACATGGTTTACAGATGCTCATCATACCGCACCGGTCAAGGGGATGCCAGGTCTCTGCCAGAACGCCCCATCGACCGCCTCGACGATAAATTCCATAGCCACGGGCAACACGGAGGTTTAAGCTCAGAGGCTAATGGATACCAATAGAGTCGGCTACGAGGTTGAGACGACCAGTTATCAGGTTTGCGCGACGACATATCGGCTTCGCACGCTTCGAGACCGGAAACAGTTCTCCGACCCTGACGGTTGCGCAAAACGAGCCGGGATCTCCTCCGCTTCCTGGCCGATGTTCGGCGTTATGTGGCCGGTCGGGCTGGCGCTCGCTGAAGAGATGAGCCGGTTTCCCATCGAGGGGAAACATATTCTCGAAGTGGGGTGCGGGATCGGGTTCCCCAGTTTGGTGCTTCAGCACCGAGGCGCGGACATCACCGCCTGCGATCATCATCCGCTCGCTGAAGCGTTCCTGCGCCATAACACTGAGCTGAACGGCCTTGCGCCCATCCCCTTCTTCAATGCACCCTGGTTGGCGCCTTCGCTCGTACTTGGACGATTTGACCTGATCATCGGCAGCGATCTGTTATACGAACGGGATCATCCTTCACTGCTCGCCAATTTTCTGGTCGATCACGCCAACCCGACCTGCCAGATTCTCCTCGCTGATCCAGGCCGCCGCCGGGGCGGCCAGCTTAGTGCCAAGCTTGCCCTTCACGGCTACGTATGTACCGAGACGCCGCTTGAGACCCGTATTCCGCACAGACCGCTCCACCGGGGACGCCTTCTGAATTTCATACGCACCCACTACACTGGCGGCGTTGATCCCATAATTCTTCGGCAACGGAATACCCACTGCCGCCCCGCATGAAATCTATGACTCCGCTATGCGCTCTTAAAGCGCGTGACTTTGGCGAACATGATCGCGGCGAAGGGGATGGCAAGGCCCAGGAGTAGTTGGACGATGAGTAGCGAGCCCAGCTGGCTGTAATCAGCCGGTGTTTGAATTGCACCGGTCGCGGCATCTTTCACTTCGCGCGTGATGACGAAGATTTCATTCAGGTACTTCGTGCCGAGCTGGCTGAACGAGAGCGCGAGATTGGTGAATGACGCCATGACAGCGAAGAAGGTCGCTTTCAGATTGGCCGGCGCCGAGTTGGCGATCCAGGCGAGCATCGGCACCATCGAAATTTGTCCCAGCGGCGATTCCAGCGCCGTATCGATTAATGCAATGAACCGGGCATCGACCACTCCGCCGGTCATCCGTGCCGTCCATTCGTGCAACCCATAAAACATACTGACGATCGGGAGCGTGAGTATCGTGCCGATAACGGTCAAAAATCCCACGACATAGGCAATCGACCGTTCAGCCATGAATCGACGAAAGACGAACATACCGACCAGCGTCAACATACTGCCAATCAATGACAGGATGGAGAGGAACTGCTGGTCGAACTTGAGTTGGTCGATCATCCACCAGGTCGTGCCGGGTCCGGTCCCCGGAATCGACCGGAACATGAAGACGACGACCGCCGTACCGACGAGCGTGAGACGCTTATCCGGCTCCAATTCGCGTACCAATCGCGCCATAAGGAAGAGGACAATCCCCATGGAACCGGCAAACACGACCTCTTCTCGAAACGGTAATCCTCCCAATCCGACCGTCAGGGTAAACAGCACAAAGACGAGGCTGCCCCCCAGAATCCACCAGTTGGGCTTCGTCCCTTCCCCGGTTTGCTCGCGCGCATCGATCATTTGCACGGCCTGGTCTCGCGTGAACCCTTGCCGGATGAGTTCCTCCCGATGATTCCTCCGAAGCAGCCACGCCAATCCAAGACCCAGCACAGAGACGAAGGGAATGACGAGCGCCAAGAGATAAATTCGCTGATAGATCTTCACGAGTTCCGGTTGCGGCAGCCCATCGGTACCGGAAAACACGTAGACGTTGACCATTGCGACGATGATGCCTCCGCCAATAATCGCCACCCGGCCCAGCGTCTGCATCGTCGTATGCATGAGTTTCCGCGTGGCCTCGTCGAACGGATGCCCTTGCTCGTCGACGCGAGGGACGGCTTCGACTGTCATGGCATCCGCCACGGCATCTTGGACGACGTAACCCACCGGTGCGAGCAATGTGCTGATCACAAACCACACTTCCGCAGGCAATATCGCCGTCATCGCTTCGCGATTCCCGATCAGCGCCGCCATAATGCCGAGACTCACGGTCAACAAGGCCGCCCCCATCCCAACCAACCAGCCTTTCCAACGCCAGAGCAAATCGACGGTGTGACCGATGGGCATCTTAAGCGCCCAGGGAATGCCGGCCCAGAAGCCGAGCGCGGCGAGAAACGAAGCGGAGAGCCCAAGGTAGTCTTTGACGAAGAAGGTGCCGACGATCCCGGTCAGGCCGGAAACTCCATAGGCCACGTAGACCATGAGCGGCGGCAGATACGACAGCCGCATCTCGCGACCGAGCGAGAGAATGTTGCGGTCAATCCAGTTAAGAAATGATTTCGTCACGAAGCGTCGCGCGTGTATCGGAAATACGACCTGACGGACGGCCCCTACATCACGATGCCGCCGCCTGCATGAACGTTCTGCCCCGTGATCCAGCGGGCCTCGTCACTCACGATGAACGCCACCACGTCGGCAATGTCTTTCGGCGTCCCCAGCCGCTTGAGGGGCGACATCTGTATGCCGATCTGGCGATACTGATCCGTCATCATCCCGGTTTCCGTGAACCCTGGCGACACGGTATTCACCGTAATTTTTCGTGGCGCGAGCTCCTGGGCCAATCCTCTCGTATATTGTTCCAGTGCGCCCTTGCTGCCGAGATAGGCGGTGGCTCCAGGAAAGCTCAAGTGCGTGCCGTCGGTCGAAATGTTTACGATCCGTCCCCCGTCCTTGAGCACGAGCGCAGCCTCCTGCATGGCAAAGTACGGTCCCTTGGCATTCAGCGCTACGACCTGGTCAAAATCCTCTTCAGTCGTCTCTGCCAGCGGCTTGGGCATGAACCGGCCGGCATTGTTCACAAGAATATCCAGCCGGCCGAACTGTTTGGCCGTCTCGCGCACCAGCCGCCGCGCCTCGGATACACGGCTCATGTCCGCCTGGAAGGCAACCGCCTTGCCGCCCTTGGCTTGAATGCCGATCACGACCTGTTGCGCCTTTTCTGGGCTTTTGGAATGATTGACGACGACAATCGCTCCATCCTCGGCAAATCGCTCCGCGATCGCCCGACCGATTCCATTCGACGCCCCTGTCACAATCGCCACTTTCCCGCTCAATGCAGCCATATCCAGATTTCCTCCGATCTAAACGCTTATCATTACCCTACCGGACGCTCGGCGATCCATCCTGACGGCGGTCCAGCAGCGCTTTGATCTGCCACCGCATGGCCTCATGGGACAACTTGACCCGATCCCCATGCCCCGCCAAAACCCACTCGAATCGGTGGTCCAGCAGTTTCCGGATTGACGCCGTCAGCACATTCGCCCGCCAGACCCGTTGCGTGGGAGCCTGCACTGTCTGCGACTGGGGATTCCACCACAGATGGTCCCCGGTGAACAGAAACTTTTCATTGTAAAGCAGTGCCATACTACCGGCAGTATGACCAGGCACCGGAATGGCATAAAAATCGTCAACGAGTTGCGTACGCTCCACCCCCTCCACGAACCATTCCGCATCGGGAACGACATCGGCGTCACCGGCATGGATGATCCGTTTCGAGCCGAAATGTGCCGCATATTTGTCAGCATCGGCGATATCGTCTTCATGGGTGAGGAAGATATACTTGATGCCACCTCGATGTTCGAAAGCGGTAATCAGATGTTTGAGATAGCGCGGCGAATCGATCAGCCAGTTGCCGTTCGGATGCGCGATGAAAAAACTATTCGCCCCGAACGACTTGTCCGAATTGAAACCGCAATAGGACACCCCGTCTTCGAGATGAAGCGGAAAACTCGCCATCGCCGCCTGCATGCGCGAGGCCTCACTCTGCTCCGTGCCGATTGAACCGACAGGGCAGGCCAGTAACGCCTGGTAGGCGCGATGGAGGTGGTCGTCACTCTCAGGCTGGCACGACACCGCGGAAAACTCGCCGATTTCTTCAAAAGTTTTCGGCGCCAACTGCCGACAGGTGTCGCAGTTGATGCAGGTCCCATCGACATAGAAGTTGCCGGCGATATTGGAATCGAGCCGCTTGTTTGGATTGGCCATCAGAATACCGGTTCACCTTGCTTTGCCCGATCGGCGGCGCGCCAGAGATACCACGAGGCGGCAGTGCGATAGGGTTTCCAGTGCTCCCCATATTGCAATACCTTCTTCCGCGTTGGCATCGTACCAAGCCCGTAGACGATCCGAAAGCCGTTGCGCACGCCGAAATCATCGACCGGCAAGACATCCGGCCTTCCCAGCTGGAAGATCAGCAGCATCTCGACCGTCCAACGTCCGATGCCCCGCACAGCGATCAGCCGCTCGACAATCGCGTCATCATCGAGACTTCGGATCACGCGATTGGTCGGCACCGTGCCGTCCAATGTTTTCGCCGCAAGGTCCCGCAATGCGGCAATCTTGAGCCGTGAAAACCCCGCCTGCCTGACGGCTGTACGCTTCATCGCCAGCAGTTCCTCGGGCTTGGGGAATCGCCGGCGAGGAAAGAGCGCGATGAATCGCGCGAGGATGCGCTCAGCGGCCCGGCCATGCAGCTGTTGATAAGCGATCGCACGGGCCAGCGATTCGAACGGCGACCGCCGGTTTCTCGGCCTGAGCGTGAACGGGCCGACCGCGCGGATCAACCGGCGCATGACAGGATCGACACGTGCGAGATGGTGTGCCGCCGGTGTGTCTGTCCGTGTCATCGTCCTAACGAGGGCAGGCCCCATTCTCCGGAAAACACGAAGCCGGAAACCTGGTCGCGCTCACGAGCAGCCAGCTCACGCTGTTTGAGACGGTCCGGCAGGATGCCCGGATCGCCCGGGTGACCGACAGCAATCATGGCGACCGGCTCATAACCGGACGGAATCTTGAGGTTGACGCGCGCCTGTTCCACGTCGAAGCCGGCCATCGGATGAGCGGCGAGCTTGAGCGCTGTCGCTTGGAGCAGGAGATTTTCCGTTGCCATACCGACGTCGTGCAGGGCATGCCGATTCGGTTTACCGCTATCCGTGAAGTTCAGGCTCGCCACAGACAGGATCAGCACCGGCGCGCGGGAAGCCCATGTGCGATTGCCTTCGACGAGACAAGCACAAAGCCGGTCGTAGGCCGGACGCTGTTCCTTGTTTGCAACGATAAATCGCCAGGGCTGCTCGTTGTTCGACGAAGGCGCCCAACGAGCGGCTTCAAACAGGCTCTTCAATGTGTCCGGCTCAATCGCCCGCTCGTCGAAGGCGCGCGGGCTCCAGCGACGAGCCAGCAACTCGTGAATCGGGAATTGAACGGACACCGGCTTCTCCACGAATCGCCTATTCTTTTTGGTTGTCAGCCTGCTTCATGTCCGGCGACCAGCCTCCGCCGAGCGCTTTGTACAGTTGAACCACCGACACCAGGTGCAGCCGATGTGTGGCGGTCATGCCGAGTTCGGCTTCAAACAGATTGCGCCGAGCCACGAGCACTTCGAGATAATTGGCCAATCCGCCTTTATACCGGAGCTCGGCAAGCTTGAGCGCCGATTGCAGCGCCGTCACTTGCTGCTGTTGGGCCTCGTTCTGCGTCCGTGCCGTGCGTACCGCAACCAATGAATCTTCAACTTCTCGAAAGGCCGTCAACACCGACTGCTGGTATTGGGCCAACACCTGTCGGCTTTGAGCTTCCACTGCTTCCTGCTGGAATCCCAACACTTGCGCGTTCAGCACGGGACCAGCCAACGCGGCGCCCAGCACGCCGAAAGAAGACGCATCGGTAAAAAGCAAGGACAATTCGGGATGCGCCACGCCGAGTAATCCGGTCAAGGTAATTTTCGGGAATCGCTCGGCCTTTGCGGCGCCGATCCGGGCAGTGGCTGCCGCCAACTGTTGCTCAGCCGCCAGGAGATCGGGCCGCCGCTGCAGCAGCTCGGACGGCAGACCGGGCGGCACGTCCGGCGGCATCGGCTGATCCGTCAAGGCCTTCCCCCTCGGAATCGTGAACGGCTTGCGCCCCAGCAGCACACTCAAATGATTCTCCGCCTGCACCATCTGCCGTTCCAACTCGGCGATGCGCGCGGCGGCATTGGCGCGCTCCGCTTCGAACTGATCCAAGTCGAGCCTGGAACTCAATCCCTGCCTCAACCGGGCCTGGGCGATGCGGACCGACTCCTCCCACGACTGCAAGGTGCGCTTCGCGATATCGAGTTGCGTATCGAACTGCAGCAGATTGAAGTAGGCCTCGCCCACGGCGCTGACCAACTGGATGGTCAGTGCGCGGCGGGTCTCTTCTTTGGAGAGCAAATCGGCCCGAGCCGCTTCGTTGGAACGCCTCACACGGCCCCACAGATCGACCTCCCATGCCAAATTCCCCAGCAGATAATAATTGAACGGGCTGGCGAACCCGGGGAACAAAAAGTTCGCTTTGCGGGCCGCCGGCATACTCGTGGCGATGGTCACTCCCGGCAGATAGTCCGACTTCGCCAGCATCGTTCTCGCCTGAAATTCTTCGATCGTCGCCACAGCGCGTTGCATGTCCTTGTTCTCAGCAAGAGCCACCCGGATGAGCTGCTGCAGCTGCTCATCACGCAGAAGATCCCACCAGGGCAGATTGGCCAGCGACGGCGCATCCGGCGAACCGTCGGCCATCCGGAAGCGATCCTCCATGTCGGTCTTGGGCCGTTCATAATCCGGCCCCATCGCGCAGGACAGCAACAGGAACGAGAATCCAATGACCAGTACGGTTCGCACGGCTAGTGTCCGTCCTCCATCGAAGTGCGGGGTGCAGATAATGGGTCCGCTGTCGCCGTCGGTTGAATCTTGCGCCGGCTGAGTTTTCTCAGCAACACAAAAAACAGCGGAACGAAGAAGATCGCCAAGAACGTCGCGGCCACCATGCCGCCCAACACACCGGTGCCGATCGACTGCCGGCTGGCTGCGCCGGCGCCCGACGCGATCACCAAAGGAAACATGCCAAAAATGAACGCCATCGACGTCATAATGATGGGCCGGAATCGTAACCGCGCCGCTTCGACCGTCGCCTCGAGCAAGGGGCGCCCTGCTTCATACCGGCTGTTGGCAAACTCGACAATCAGAATGGCGTTTTTTGCCGCCAAGCCGATCAACGTCACGAGACCGATCTGGAAATAGATATCATTCTCGAACCCTCGAAGCCAGACCGCCGTGAGCGCTCCAAATACCGCAAAGGGTACGGCGAGAATCACGGCAAACGGCACGACCCAACTCTCAAACTGCGCCGCCAATACCAAGAACACCATCAGCAACCCGATCGCGAAAACTTGCCCTGATTGCCCGCCCACTCGACGCTCCTGAAACGAAATATTGCTCCAATCGATCGCATAGCCCTGCGGAACCAGCACTTCTTTCGCCACTCGCTCCAACGCTTCAAGTGCTTGACCTGAGCTAAAGCCCGGTGCCGCCGCCCCCAGTAACAGCGCCGTGTTGTAGCCGTTAAAGTGGTTCACGGGGTCCGGCCCGCTTTGAAATTCCGCCGTCACAACCGTATCGAGCGGGATCATGTTGATCCCCCGTGGACTCTGGGCCCGCACAAAGATTTTCGAAAGGTCCTGCGGCGTGGACCGATACTCGGCATCCGCTTCCGTCTGCACGTGGTACACGCGGCCGAATTTCACGAAATCGTTGATGTAGAAATTGCCGAAATAGGCCTGGAGCGTATCAAAGACATCTGAAATCGGAATCCCCAACGCCTTGGCTCGCTCTCGGTTCACGTTGGCATAAAGCCGCGGTGAGGAGACACGGAAATTCGTTCCGACACGTCCGATGGCCGGTTCTTGTTGTGCCCGCTCGACGAATTGCTGCGCCACCATGGCGAATTTCTTGAAGTCGCCGCTGCTCGGATCCTGGATCTGCGCGGAGAACCCCCCGACGGCACCCACTCCACGGATCGACGGGGCATTGAACGCAAGGAGCAAGGCTTCCGGAATGTTGGCGAACTCTGCATAGGCCGCCCCGACCAGCGCCTTTGCATGATATTGTGGCTCCGGCCGTTCATCCCACAATCTCAGTGGGACAAACATCGTCGCAGAGTTCGGTCCCCTGGTACCAAACACAAAATTTTGTCCGGCCAAAGCGTCGGTGGAATGCACCGCTGGAATCGCCTGGAAGAACCGCTCGATCCGTTCAAGTACCGCGACCGTCCGCTGCTTCGACGCCCCATCAGGCAGTTGTGCGACGACAATGAAATAACCTTGATCTTCCTCAGGCAAAAAACTCTTCGGCAACTTCTGAAACAGTCCGACACACGCGACGAGGAGCAGCACAAAGACCGCCATGACACGAAGCGGCCTGACCAGGATCGCCGCAGTCGTGCGTGTATAGCCATGTTGAGTTCGCGCAAACACGCGGTCAAAAAGCTCCCAAAACCCACCTCGCTTCCCATGCTGCGGCCTGAGGACGACACCGCAGAGGGCCGGGCTCAGGGTCAGTGCGACAAAACCCGACACGGTCACCGAGATGGCGATCGTCGCGGCAAATTGTTTGTAGAGGGCACCGGTGATCCCACCGATAAACCCAACGGGAGCGAAGACGGAAACCAACACCAAGACAATCGCGATGATGGGTTCCGTCACCTCGCTCATCGCCCGCTTTGCCGCCTCCTTCGGAGAAAGGCGATCCTCACGCATGTGGCGTTCAACGTTCTCGACCACCACAATCGCATCATCCACCACAATCCCGATCGCCAAGACCATCCCAAACAAGGTAATGGTATTGATGGAGAAACCGAGGGCATAGAGCCCGATGAAGGTTCCGATCAAGGAGACGGGCACGGCAACGGTGGGAATAATGGTAGCCCGCCAGGTCTGGAGGAACAGATACACGACAAGGACCACCAACACCATCGCTTCCAGCAACGTTATGACCACTTCCTTGATCGAAATTTCGATAAACCGCGTGGTGTCATACGGAGTATCGTATGAGACACTGGGAGGGAAATTCTTGGCGAGCTCCTCCATTTGTGCGCGCGTGCGGCGTACCGTATCGAGTGCATTTGCGCCGGGAGACAGGAAGGTAAGGATGAACGTCGTCGGTTTGCTATTCCATCGTCCTTCCAGCCCATAAGACTGAGCTCCCAGCTCAATGCGCGCGACGTCCTTGAGCCGAACGGTAGAGCCATCCGGGAGCGCACGCACGATCAGCTCCTCGAACTCCTTGACCTCCGTCAGACGGCCCTTTGTGATGATCGGGATTGTGAGCTCCGTCCCCATCGGAGCCGGTTCCCGCCCGATCGTCCCGGCGGGATAGTCACGATTCTGCTCGCGGATAATCGCGGAAATATCACTGGGGGTGAGATTCAGCTTGGCCATCTGCAGCGGATTGAGGATGATCCGCATACTGTACGTTTGCTGCCCAAACACCAGCGCATCTCCTACGCCCTTGACCCGCTTCAAATCATCGACAATCCGAAGCGTGGCATAGTTCGAGAGAAAGACGGCGTCATGTCTTGGGTCGGTCGACTTGAGCGCGATCACCAATACAAGATCGGGAGACAGCTTCTTGACGGAGATGCCCTGACGGATCACTTCCGGAGGAAGTTGCGGCTCGGCGAGCTTTTCACGGTTCTGCGTTTGGACTTGGGCAATATCCGGGTTCGTCCCGATTTCAAAGGTCAGCTTGATCGAGACGTGCCCGTCATTACTGCTGGTTGATTCGTAATACAGCAGATTGTCGACGCCCGGCAGCGTGACCTCGATCGGACGGGCAACCGCTTCCGCCGCCACTTCGGCGCTGGCACCGGGATAGTCCGCGTCGATTTGGACCACCGGAGGGGTGATTTCAGGAAACTGCGCGATCGGCAGAAACTGCATGCTGAGCAGCCCCATCACGACCACAACAATGGAGACCACCGACGCAAAAATCGGCCGGTCGATAAAGAGATGCGAGATCACAAATGGTCCTTATTGAGTTGCGGGGGAAACAGATTCGGTACGTGATGCACTGGCTGGGACCCAGGGGACTGCCTTCACCGGAGCACCGGGACCGATCTTCATCACTCCGTTCACGACGACGCGATCACCTGCATTCAGACCACTATCAATGAGCCACTGGTCCCCTTTCCAATCGGACGCCGCCACGTCTCGAATTTCAACCTGCTCGTCCCGATTCACCACAAAGACAAAAGGGCCTTGGGGGCCTTGCAACACGGCTCGTTGAGGGATGAGCACCGCGTCTGTTTTGGTATCACCCGTGAATCGGACTTTCACAAATTGGCCAGGCAGTAGGGTGCGCTTCGGATTGGGAAAGGTCATTCTTGTTTGACGCGAGCCGGTTTCCGTTCGCAGACCGGGCTCCAACAGATCCAGCACGCCTTCGTGGGGATACACAGTGCCGTCCATCAAGGTCAGGACACCGCGCAACTTATAGATGCCTGGATGCTGAATGCGTTTGGCTTCGATGTCCCGGCGGCGTTTGAGCATAAACGTCTCCGGTACGCTGACGACCACGTACATCGGCTCAACCTGATGGATCACGGTCAAGAGATCCGTTTGTGCCGAGACCAGCCGGCCTTCGTAATATCGGCTCCGTTCGATCAACCCATTGATCGGCGCCGTAATCAATGTATTGTCGAGATCGAACTGTGCCTTGATCAACTCGGCCTGCGCCGCCTGGAGAAGGGCCCGCGCGGCAAGATCCTGGGCGACTGCATCGTCGACGTCTTTCTGGCTGACCGCCTGCTCCACGAGCAGTGGCTTCACCCGGGCCAAGTCCTGCTTGGCTTGGACCAGCCTGGCTTCCGCCTGCGCGATTTTGGCCTGTGCGCCCGCTGCTGCCGCCTGAAATGGAATTGGATCGATCTGGTAGAGAGGATCACCTTTCTTGATATCCCGGCCTTCCCGATACAGGACCGCTTTGAGAATCCCGGTCACCTGCGGTCGGATTTCGACCGGCCGCGACGCCTCCGCCTGGCCAATGAATTCGGGCTCATCCGGCACCGCCTGCGTGGCGACGGTCACCACCTCGACTTGCGGCACCGGCTGCGCCGGCATCGATCCGGCTTCCTGCTTGCATCCGACCGATCCTATTGCACCCAATACAAGCAACGCCGCGGCACATCCCATCGACCGATGACGATTCACCATGCCACCGACCCTACCTTGTCGCGTACATCCATGTTTCCCCTGCAATATAAATGTGGCATTGTACTCACCCTGATGAGACGGCGGCAAGTCAGAGACAAACAAGACTTCTCCGCATTCCGGCGATGAACGGCCATCCGTCACGAGTCATCTCGCTCAGCCTTCACGGAGGACTCATCACAAATCTTCATCACTGGGTCGGGTCTGCCGCCTCCGATGATCTCTTCGACCACCCACCTGGTCATACAGCCGTGAGGCCCGCAGCTCTGCCCTCGACTTTTGGCCTCCCTTATTCAGGCAGCCGCACTGAAATGTTTGGCCAGTACGCATACCCGACGGCCCGGGCATTGCCGCCTTCCAGCTTCTCAAAGATAATCCTACTGAAAAAGGGAGTCGTGCCTGAGGCACCGTTGAATCCGCCGGCTCCCCCTGTAAATGTAAACTGCCCCTCACACTCTTTTGCATCGCCGGAACATCTCCATTCCGCATAGCCGATGTCTTTGCCCTCGTGCGCAAAAATTGTACAGAGGCCGAGATAGGTTCTTTGAGTATCCTTCTTGTCCAGAGTTACACGAATGGGACATTCCAGCTGCGCTGTATGGACAATTCTGCTATCTACACCCTGAGAATGACGGACGACCATCACACCTTTCACGATTGCATTGATCACTTGCCCGGCATCACCAAGGTCATGGATCTCTCCGCTGCCGAGCCAACTCGTACTTGCATACCCTCCTTCAAGAGTCTTTGCAGCTACCGAAGAACCGTCGCTTCCAACAAGATACGTGACCAAGCCCATCCCAACGATGACGTAATAGATGATCCGCATGACCGCTCCTTTCAGTGTAACTGGTTTGTTCAACCACACGCTCAGGATGAGTTATCCGACAATCTCCGTTCCCCACGGGTTATCCACCAAGAAAAGCCACCGACCATCTGGTTGACGCCGCAAGATACTGGAGGATCGACCACTGAGCTGTATGGCGGTTCCCGTCGGATCGACCCCCTTGATGCTCCACCTGGCACAGTACTGCGCTACATCGCCAGCCTGCACCACTTGTTGTGCGTCGATGGTGAGCATCGGCTTCAGCGCCATGAAACCTTCCAAGGCTTGCTGTATTCCTGCAGTCCCGCTGGCGACGACGCCTGGCTTCATGACGAATGACGCACCAGGCTCAAACAATGTCATAGCCATCTTCAAATCGTGCGCATTCATGGCTGTCACGAGTTGTGTGATCACATCGAGCGGGCTAGACGTTTCCATGGATGCTCCTCCTTGCAGATCTGTTCTTCACTCTCGATCACTCGATATGCCCCAACGGAGTCCCTCATCGTCGTCGAAGAATGGCATAGAAGGCCGGGACATTTACCACTTCACCCGATGGAAGGCTATGCACCGTGCGGATGTGACTCGGACCTGTCTTGAGAAGGGTATAGCGATCCGCTGGGAACAATGATGCCAAATTGTCTTCATGCAACATCCCCGGGGTGATCTGGTGCTGAAACACTCGTGCCAGGGCTGGTGGCGGTCCATATTGTTGAATCATTTGAGCAAAGAACGACTCAGCGGATGAAGACAATTCGACCAGATACAGCGTTCCTTCTTTCCCGATCAACCGCTCGATACTCTGCACGGCCGTCGGCTGGTCCGCCGGTGACAGTTGATGCAACACGGCCCGTAGATAAATATTGGCATCGCCGATCTCGTCGTGAAGAACCTGGGCATCGTGAGGATTGAGCACATCGAGCAGCCGATAGGAGATGTTCGCAGCCCCATTAGTTTTTCCAGCCAGTTCGACTGCCGTTGGGGCGATCTCTGTCCCAATCACTCGCGCAAAATGACTTCCCAGAAAGCGCGTTTGCGTGCCGTTCCCACATCCGACATCGATCAACGGCAGCTGTGGATCAACGTGGCTTTGAAACAGAGCCAAATCTTGTTGGGCGGCATGCGCAGGGTCGGCATCCCAAAATATTTCGCCCGGCGCACCACTCAACGAACTCCAGTAACTTTCCCAGGATGTCAAATAACGATTCACGGTCGTCATTACCCTCTCCTTTCCTAGAGATGCGGCATCAAGCTGCCATACTGTTTATACGATGGCCGGAGTTAGATATTGATCCTTCGGCCTGAAGGCCTCTATCGGAAGAATGTTGTACCGCCGCCGCAGTTCCTCGACCTGCTCGTCCATCACCGGCCAGTAGTCCCAGCCATTATTAAGGTCGATGTTCATCGCCGCCCCTCTGCGAATGGCAATCATCGCTTTCTCGGGATCGAACAATCCTGTTCGGGCCTTGGTAATTGGCGTCATCCGAATGCCGACATGGAATTGCAACAAGACGAAGAAGACGAAGAGCCACGGTTCCCGTCGCTGGAATCCTGCGCTGAAGCAGGCGACTTGGACTTCTTCTTCAGGGGCTGTTCCATATCCGGACAGGATGTGCGCACAATCATGAAATAGGATCTGTTCCGGCGCGCCACCCTTTTCCCCCGGCAAGGCAAATCCGTTCTTGCGGCAATACTCCCAATACGACCGCCCAAGTGAGCCGGCTGGATAGTGTTCCAGAGCCTGGTAGCGGGCCGCCAACTCCTTGTTCTCGTACCTGCCCATCATTCCTCGAACAAACTTGTAGAGTCCCTTGATACCCTCTTCGTTCCAGATCTCCTCAACCTTGGGCCGCAACCAAAATCGACGCACCAGATCGAGGCGCAATTGGAGGACCTCCCCGTTGAGAACATGTCGAAGATTTTTGACCTCCGGGGCGTCAACCTCCAGCGCCTGCGCGAATTGTTCGACAAGAGGAGTCTCCCGCTCGTCGGGTTTTCCATCGATCAGGGACACCATGATCAGGCCTTGGACCAGTTGCCTCCTTAGTTGCGGATCGGGGAATGCCTGGGCCAGTTCCAACGGTGTAATGGGAGCGAGGCCCTCGATCTCATAAGTCGTACCGATTACCCGCTGAACTGATGCCAGCATGTGTCGCTCGGACTCATTCAGCATTCCGTCCGCTATGGCAATCGTTTTCATGGCGCGTAACCCCCAGTAGGCTTGCTCGTGATTCGGCATCTTGAGTTCCATCATGTCCTCCTTGATCGCGATCATCGATCGCATTTTGTTGTGTACGTTCAGAAATGAAGTATGTCCATCCACCCAGCCTTAGGCTCATCACAGTTCGCGCCACCACGGGCGCCGCAGAGTCGATAGGCGGAGGAATCCGCCCAATAATTTAAGCTGTTTTTTACATCGCCCCATGAATTGAACACTTCACGGTCCAAGAGGTTCTGCCCGCCGACACGCCGGTCCACTCCCGCTTCAAGTAGTTCGCCCGTGACCGCGTCAGTGATGGTGAACTCGCCCGTGACTTCCCCCGCGAAAGCAGGCTTGCCACTGCCAAACGTCCAAAGGGTATTCACCGCTTGCAGTTGCCATACGGCCTTGGTGAGCACGGCAAGAGTCATCCAAGATTGCTCGGCGTGCGTAATCACAAACCGATACCGCATCGTGCCGGCAGTAGGGGTTTCGACCATGTGATATTGCTTCGACAGGTTGCGATAGAGTTTGGCGTAGAAACTACTCGTGAGCGTCTTAAGTTCGTTCCGCTGCTCGTCGGTCAACGAGGATGCCAGCATGTCGCCGATGATGACCGGCTCAAGCAGAATTTTGTCATAGGCGCGCCAGTCGGCGACCGGGTTGCGATAACCCTTGAGCGCGGCACGGTCGTCCTTCACATCGGCTAGCAACGCTTGATGTTCACTGGTGGGGCCCTGTTGTTGAACGTTCCGTGCCTGCATGCTTGAGACACAACCTGTCATAAGAGCTGCTACAGTGCCGAGAAGTACAATCTGTGTGGGAAACATGATTCGTCCTTTCTATAAGTTTTGCAGTTGAGTGCCACTGTTGCTGCCGTCCTCGGACTATGCGTCATAGCATGAGGTATTCCAGCATAACGGCACCTTCTCAATTGGCTCGTAAGCCATTGAAACAGCGATTGAATGCGTGGGAATTTCAGCAAACGGAAGTTGAGAATGCGTCGTGATGCCGGAGGCCGAAGTGCTGAGATATCGGTAAGTGCCGAAATGTCGGCATCAGGACCGGCGGGAGATTCCGAGCTTGACCATTCTTGATTGCAACGTGGACCGTTTCATTCCGAGAAGTGTTGCCGCGCCGGAAGGACCGGCGATGACCCAATTGGTTTTTTCGAGGGCGCGCAGGATGTGGTCGCGCTCTGCCGTTTGGAGAGTTGTCATGGGTTGATGTCCGTCGTGCACCGTGGTTTTCAGCTCACCGAGCGGAACACTCAAGTCGGTCCCTTGAGACAGAATCACGGCTCGCTCGATGAAATTCTCAAGTTCCCGGACATTCCCAGGCCATGGATATCGGCAGAGGGCGTCCATGGCTTCTGTGGGGATTCGTTCGATCCGCTTTTCCATACGACGAGCGAACCGCTGCGTGAAGTAGCGGACAAGAAGCGGAATATCCCCGGCTCGATCTTGAAGCGATGGGCTAATGATAGGAAACACGTTGAGCCGATAATACAGGTCGCCGCGAAATTGTTTCTGCTCTACCATCTGCAGAAGGTTTCGATTCGTGGCGGCGAGCAGCCGCACATTGACTTTGATCGTTCGTGTGCTACCGAGCCGCTCAAACTCTTGTTCCTGTAGAACGCGAAGCAATTTCGACTGAAGGTCAAGGGGAATGTCCCCCACCTCATCAAGAAAGAGGGTGCCCCCATCTGCCAGTTCGAACCGCCCCACTTTAGTGGCGATCGCGCCGGTAAACGCCCCTCTTTCGTGACCGAACAACTCGCTCTCGATTAATCCGGTGGGAATCGCTGCACAGTTCAGTTTCACAAAAGTGCGTTCACGTCTCCTGCTCCGGTCGTGGATGGCACGGGCAAGCAGTTCTTTCCCTGTCCCGGTCTCCCCGAGAATTAGGACGGTTGAGTCCGTGGGCGCGACAATGCCTACTTGTTTCAGCACCTTCTTGATCGTCGGACTCTCGCCGATAATTTCCTCAAAGTTCAATTCGCTCCGAATTTCGTCTTCGAGATAGAGTCTCTCCTTGTTCAATTTGTCTTTCAGAGTCGCAATCTCCTGATACGCGAGCACGTTTTCGACCGCGATCGCGAGTTGAGAACCGATATTGCTGAGCAGCTCCGCATCATCTTCCTTGAAGGCATTCTCCCGGAGACTGACTACGCTGAGCGTGCCCAATGCTCGCTCGCGTGCGATGAGAGGGACCGCGCAGCCTGATTTCAGTCCTGCCGCTGCCCCTCGCTGTACGATCTCAGCGGAAAACTCTGCGAGGTTTAGCTTCTTGATTAGCACGGTCTTCTGAGATGTGAACGCCAACCCTTCCGGAGTTCCGTCAAACGGAATTGGATCGCCGACCCCGCCAAACTCATGATTAATTGGGAAATCCAGCGAATGACCTCGCAACTGGTTGGTCGCGGCATCATAGATACAAAATGCCGCGACATCGTGCGGAATGACCTGACGAAGGCAGGCGGAAACTGCGTTTAACAGTTTCGGCAGTTCGAGGTGCGCGACGACGGCATTGTTGATCTCCAACATCAAGCGCTCGCGCTCGAGCTGACGTGTTAACGCCTGCTCGGCCTGCCGAGCGCGTTCGAAGTTCAGAGCATTCGCCACAGCAATGGCAATCTGATTGGCACATTGGCCCAGCAGTTCCACATCGGAAGCGGTAAAAGCGTCCTCTCGCTGACTCACGACACTCAACGCGCCGAACGTCCGTTCATGGGTGATCAATGGCACCGCACAGCCCGACCTAACACCGTTCTCAACCGCCTGACGAACCCAGGGTGAAGAAAACCTTGCAAGATCGACCGTTGGCCCGACCATGACCGGTTGGCGTGACATGATGGCCTGCCCTTCCGGTGTATCGTGCATCGAGATCAGCACACCTTCCTCAAAGGGCACCTGACCAAACATCTGCAAATCCAACGCATGGAGACGCAATTGATCATTCCCGGACTCTTGCAGCGTCAACAGCGCCGCATCATGGGGGATGATCGGCCGGAGACAGGCCGAGATACTTTTGAGCAGTCCGCGAAGGTCGAGATGCGATACCACTGCATTGTTTATCTCGAGAAGCAACCGTAGCCGATCTCGTTCTCGGGCCAATCCCTGTTGCGCCGCGTCCAAACTCTCGTAGTTCAGCACATTGTCCACGGCCACAGCGACTTGGTTGGCAACCTGCTGGAGGAAGTCCAGTTGAGCGTTGTCGAAGGGAATTGATTGGAGCCGCCCGAACCCCATACCTCCGATCTTACGAAGCGCAGTAGTCAAGGGCAGGACACAGAAGGACTGCACACCGAAAGCCCGCATCATTTGAATAGCCTTGGGGAATCGAGTCTCGGCTTCCAGATCCGTGACCACGAGAGGCTGCTGCGTTTTCCAGACCCAACCCCCTGGAGCCTCATCCACCGGAAACTCCAGTCCTTGCGGCAGATTGATGCCCCTCGGCGTCGCAATCGTGTAGGCACGCATGACCGCTCTGCTCGGATCATGCAAAGCCAGACCGACAAAGTCCAAATTCAACAGTGTTGGGAGATTGTGAGCCAGTTCACGGAAGAGAGCAGGAAGATCCTTATGCCCGAGGATCGCTTTGCTGACATCGAGAAGCGCGCGGTAATGGTCGGTCTTGGACATATCCAACCCCCGGCCGGCGTCGAATTGCCGCATAGTATGACGCTACCCCCAACCGGTACGCAACGGGGGCTATCTCAATTCAAACCGGTCTGACAAGGCCCCATACGCGCCAACCTGAATCTTCCCCACAGCCACCTCTCTGCACGACTCATCCGAGATCTCATGTCGGACAAGCGTGGGGATCACCCTCATCACAGCGTCTTGTGCGTCCCGTCGCAGAAAGGCGGTGTCTTGGTGTGCTTACACTGGCACAACGCCACTTCTTTGGTTTCATCGATGGCAAATTCTACCGGCTCAGTGCCGGTTCCTGCATGAGATCCGTCACAAAAGGGCTGATCCCTTGATCGTCCACACGCACACCAGTAGTACGTTCCTGCTTCCAAGGTGATGACTGACGGCTCCTTCGCTGCAATGCGTGGTTGTCCCATGATCATTCCTCCCATGGATGATTGAGATCAAGTTGCGCGGCTGAAGTATAACCTTTCATCGCGAACTTCGCACGTTCTCTTGCACGGACGCCTTTCATCGCGTTGTTCCCTGAACCTGGTCTAATTCCGGCCTAGGGGAAACACAATAGGGCCGTTGACAAGTTGGCAGCACTGTCCCCCTAATCTGTGGTATTTACGTTGCTCCGGCTTCTGACGATCGGCCATAGCATGGGCGATGTACGAATACAGTTCGCTGAAGAGGAGATCCTGTGCAGCCTGATCCCGTATTCTTTCAAGATCTTGCCATTGTATTCCTTGCGGCTCTCTTAGGCGGCGTACTCGCTCGACTAGCCGGGCAGCCATTGATCCTCGGCTACGTGCTGGGCGGGATTGCCATCGGTCCGTTTACCCCGGGACCTACTATCTCGGAATCCCATACATTCGATCTCTTTGCGGAAATCGGCGTCATTCTCTTAATGTTTTCGATCGGACTTGAGTTTTCCGTGAAGGACCTGATGCGCGTCAAATGGGTCGCGCTCGCCGGTGGACCGCTGGGGATTCTCATGGCCATCGGATTGGCCGTCGTGACGGGAAGCCTGATCGGATGGCCTATGACCCAAAGCATCGTGATCGGAGCAGTCATTTCCATCGCAAGTACCATGGTACTCGCCCGTATGCTCTATGATCGGGGCGAACTTCGTTCAAAGCACGGACGGGTGATGATCGCCATCGCTCTGGTCGAAGACGTCGCAGTCGTCGCCATGACCGTGCTCATGCCGGCTCTTGGGGAGCTCGACTCGGGACGATTGCTCGTGATCGGTCAAGCTTTGGCAAAAGCCCTGTTGATTCTCGTGCCGGGGGGATACCTGGGCGCCAAAGTCATCCCGCCGATCATGACACACGTTGCCAGGACGCAAAACCATGAACTGTTCTTACTCGTCACCCTGGCCATCAGCCTTGGGACCGCCGCTGTCACGCAGATGATCGGGCTCTCCTTTGCTTTAGGAGCCTTCCTGGCCGGCCTCATTATCAGCGCATCCGAGTATGGGCACGAAACCTTGGCCCGGCTTCTCTCGTTGCGGGATGCCTTCGTCGCGCTCTTTTTTGTGACCATCGGCATTCTGATCGACCCTCGCGTGATCATTGATAATCTTTCTCTCCTTGCCACAATGATCGGCCTGATCGTAGCCGGGATGTTCATGATTTGGACGACCGTCGTGCGGCTGTTCGGCTACTCTTGGACCACGGCATTCCTGGTAGGGATCGGCCTCACTCAAATCGGTGAGTTTTCGTTTGTCCTCGTGCAGGTCGCCAAAGCGGAAGGCCATATCGGCAGCGAAGTATACAATGCGACGCTTGCCGCTTCCCTCATCACCATTCTCATGAATGCGGCTCTTGTGAGGTATGTGCCCGGTTGGTTTGTCCGGCGGCGTCTCGACCATGATAAGCACGACATGGCGCCAGGGCATCCGGAAGGCGAACCGCTTCGGCAGCATGTTGTACTCTGTGGATATGGCCGCGTCGGCAGCTCGCTCGGAAGAGCGTTGGAGGCCTTCAGTCTTCCCTATGTGGTCATCGACCGAGATCCGGACATCATTCGCCGGGCACAGAGCCGAGGAACTGTCTGCCTCTATGGCAACTCATCCCACCGTGAATTGCTTATGAAGGCGGGAGCAGCCGATGCGTCTCTGATCATCGTAGCCCTGCCTGAAATCGAGCCCGCTGTACTGACAGTGCGTCGCATCCGCGACCTCAATCCAAAAGTCCCAATTTTAGCCCGGGCGCATGGAGTAGCAGAAGCGGAACGACTCGGTGCCGTCGGGGCAACCGAGATCATTCAGCCTGAAGTCGAGGCATCGGCGACACTCATCCGGCATGCCTTAAACTGGTTCGGTGTACCGAAAGATCGCATTCTGTACTATGTGGAACAGTACCGGCAGTCTATGGAAACGAAGCGGCATACGAGTTAAATGAGCGCAACGCGCACGATGGAGGACAGAGCTGACAGACCGGCCAACGATACTCACATAGCGGGAGTTATAACCGCAACGCCTTGATCGGCGACAGAACCGCCGACGGATCGTTCTTCCAGATTGATTCGTCCGCATCCACGTAGAGTTCCACTTCGTTTCCGTCCGGATCTTTGAGATACAAGCTCTGGCTGACCGTGTGGTCGCTCATGCCATCGATGGCAACCCCCGCTTGCTCCAACTCGCTCTTGGCCTGACGCAACTCATCCAACGAATCGCCGACCTTGATGCCGATGTGATAGAGCCCGCGTCGACTCCCGGACGATGGCCCCGGCGCATCACCGACCTGGATCAGCAACAGCTCGTGGTGAGTACGACCCGACGTGAGCGCCGCTGCCATTCCATTGAAGATCCGTCCGACTTCCTTGAACCCCAACAGGTCGCGATAGAACGCGAGTGATCGTTCCAAATCCTTCACGTAAAAGACGACATGACCGAGATAGTGGGCGTTCATTGGACTCACCTCTTGTTGGGAACAGACTGCATGAGCAATGCTCTGGCCGCCGCATGTGCCAGCACGACATCGGGGCTTCGTTGCAGCGCGTCATGATACTGCCGGCTGAATCCCTCCCCCGCTTCCGTCGGCGTCAGGAGCGTTTGAAACGATTGGAACACCGCGGCGATTTCCGCAGATGCCGAGGCCTCTTTGCTCTCACTGAGTTCATCCAGCTTGGTCATCAATTGGGACAGCGGACGCAACCAGGCGAACCAGGGATCGTTCACCGCCAACTGCAAAAACGCTCCATTGGACGGAATACGTCCATGCACGCGTTCATAAGACACTCGCTCGTCGTCGAGCAAGGCTTTATGCAGACGAAGCATCGCGTGAAAAACATCGTACGGTGAGACGTCTCTATTGTTCTGTCCCGGCATGATGATTCCTCGCAAGGACCATTCTCGCGATTGACTTCTTTCCTGCGTCCGTCGGTCAAACCGTCACAACCGCTTCTCCTCAAGATCGTAGACATCGAACCACACATAGACGGGACGATGGTTGGGGACAAACCGGGGAATGTATTCTTCGAGGTACTGCTGAGCCTGGAGACTCATGTCGCTCAATTTTGTATCGCGCATGACGTTATTCCATTTCAGCACTTCGTCGGGATCTTTAATCTTGGAATTACCGGCGATCCAGGTCGCGAGTTCTTCATCGGTTGCTCCCGTCGCAACCACGCCCTTAAATTGTTCCGGCGTGATACCGGTGAACGAAAACCATTGACCGGCCAACGAACAGGGCCAGTAATTGTACTCACCGTTCATGCCCAGCAAGAACGCCCGGCATTTATCCACGCAGCGAGCAGCAATGACATAGCCGCCCAGCTTCTCACGAGGGCTGCGTGGATAGCCTGTCCGGAGATCTTTCGCAAACGTCTTAACCTTTTCGAGGTTTGCTTTCATGGTCTTCTCCTTTGCCTCTCTTGCGCTATCGCGGAGAAATCGCAACACTCCGTTCATTTCTTCTTCGAGGAGAACAGAATTCCCGCTTTCTGTACTTCCTGATACGGGAGAAGCCACACGAGCGATTCATCGCTCAGATCGCCCACTTGAATCCGATTGCCCCACGGATCTCGGAAGTCGCAACGAAAGTTCGGCTGGAGTTTCAGCTTGTACTTCTTCGTCAGTTTCCGACGGACTTCCTGGATCTGTGTCGCGTCACGGACCATGAGCCCAAAATGCTTCGTGCGGTCCGGCTGTAATTGCTCGACTTCAAAAATCGCCATGAACTGATGCTCGCCCAGCTTGCACCAGGCCGCCCCTTCGCCACCTCGCAACATCTTCAGGCCAAAAACATCGGAATAAAACTTCACGGCCTTCTTGGCATCGGTGACTTCGATCACCACGTGGTTGCAGCCGTACACTTGAACTGCCATGAGCACCTCCTGCCTTCAAGATCTGCTGGCTGTGGATAGCCTCATTTGAGCCTTTTCCAGGGCAGAAAGAATAACTTCAACCGGTTGCGCACCTGAGATGCCATAGGTCTCCTCGAGGACGAAGTACGGCACCCCGCGAATGCCTAACTGATGACCGACCAATTCTTCAGCCTTGACCTCTGCGGTGCCATCTTCGCTCGTCAGAAACTGGTCCGCCTGCAGTCCTGCTCGATTGGCTAACTCTCCGGCCACCAATGCCGACCCGATATCGAGGCCTTCTTCGAAATAGCCTTTAAACAACTGGTCAACCACCGCGTCCTGTCGGCCTTGGAGGCCGGCATACCAAATCAGCCGATGGGCCAGGAAGGTATTGGGCGTGCGCGTGATTTTCTCAAACGCGAAAGCCATCCCCTCGGCTGAACCGGCAGCCGACACCTGTTCCTCCAATTGCCCATACGCATCCACCGTACCGAACTTCGCCCGGAGATAGGCCGTTCGATGCATCCCGTCCTCGGGCATCATCGGATTCAACTGGAACGGGCGCCAGGCAACCTCCACGTTCACCCTGTCTGATACTTGCCGTAATGCCCGTTCAAGCCGCCGCTTGCCCACATAGCACCAGGGACAGATCACATCCGAGTACACATCGATGTGGAGCGCTGCGTCCTGGCTATTCATACGCTTCACGCTTGACGAACGACGAGATCATGACAGGTGACCCATCTTGCCGGCCTGATAGTCATTCACCGCTTGAACCAATTCGGCTTTGGTATTCATAACGAATGGCCCAGAGCGAGCCACCGGCTCGTTGATCGGCTCGCCAGCCAGCACGAGCACAATTGTATCGGTCGCAGCCACAATGGTGATACGCTTTCCATTGGGATCAAGGCGGGCGAGCTCGGCTTCCTTCACCGGCTCAGATCCATTGACGGATACCTCACCCTGCAGCACAAAGACCGCTGTATTGAAACTCGACGGTACCGTGATCTCCACCATCGATCCGCCCTTCAAGCGGACATCGTAGAGATGAACCGGCGTAAAGGTCTTTGCCGGCCCCTTGATGCCGCGGAACTCTCCGGCAATCACGCGTAGATGTCCTGCCCCGCCGCCAAGTTCGACTGCGGGGATATCTGCCTTCAGCAATGTCTGATAGCCGGGGCTGGACATCTTGTGTGACCTCGGCAGATTCACCCATAGTTGGATGGCATGAAAGGCGCCGCCCTTCTTCGCCCATTCTTTCTCATGCATTTCTTCATGGACGATGCCGGAGGCGGCTGTCATCCATTGCACGTCGCCCGGTCCGATCACGCCACCGTTGCCGGTCGAATCTCGGTGTGCCACAACACCGTCATACACAATGGTGACCGTTTCAAATCCCCGGTGCGGATGTTCGCCCACACCGCGAGGGCTATCGGTCGGATCAAACTTCTCAGGACCCGCATAGTCCAACAGGAGAAACGGGGAAAGCTGCTCGCCCACGGTATTCCCAGGAATGAGATTGCGAACGGGAAACCCATCGCCCACCCAATGGCGGGACCCGTACTGGTGAATCTCGACGACCTTTTTATCAGCTGTAATAGTAGTACTCATAGCCATGGCCTCCTTTACACCATCCCCTGTAGCGCCTCCCGCAGCGTGACGCTGCCCCGCACCAGCTTGCCGGGATGTTCGTACCCAATCATGCCTTTTGAGAACGCGGTGTACATTTCTTCAAATAACTTTGCCGCTTCGTCTGAAAACCCAAACGACTTGAATGTCGGAACAGCGGCACTCAAGGGCGCATGTTGGGCCGTGACCGTCTTCCCCAAGATCTGGCCGAGCGCTGAAGCAACCTCATCCGGACTGTACTCTGCCGGGCCGGCCATTTCCATGATCTGCTTACCATAACCCCCAGTCATCAATTGTTCGGCTCCGATCCTGCCGATATCCTTCGTCGAAATCATGGGAATCTTGGCCTGAGGTGCAATGAACGTCGGGAGAACTCCCTCAGCCTTCGCCGCACCAATCACCGGTACCCAGTTATCCATAAAGTAGCAGGGACGGAGAATCGTCAGGCGCTTTGCCACACAGCCCAACGCATGTTCCCCATAACTGGCCGCCCGAATCGGACCAGTCCCGCCAGCGATATGTCCGCCGACTGACGACAGAAACACCACATGCTGAATGTCACTATTTCTCACGGCTTCTGCGGCACGATCCATCCGCGCTCGTTGATCCGACAACCAGGCCGCCGCTCCATAGTTCGGGGGGACCATCAGATAGACGCCTCTCGCTCCCTCAAAAGCCTTGATTAAGGCCGGGACATCGTCTAGTGATGCGACGGCCACCTCAGCCCCCTTAGCCTTCCATCCAGCCCCCTTCTCAGCCGAACGAACGAGAACCCGTACTGCCTGTTGTTTACTGAGCAAGGTCTCGACGACCACCGATCCTGTATTGCCTGTTGCACCAACGACTACAAACATGATGGAACCTCCCCCTCTGTTCAATGCCACTCTCGTGTCTTAATCGTACTGCCACTACTGAACACGGCCTCGAGCCTTGCATGATGACGCCGGAACGCGGACCTGTAAAGCCGTTCCCCGGCATCGCAGCCATGCCCGCTACACCTCGCCTATCGATAGCCATATCACCTTCAGTATATTAGTCCTAGTTAGAACCAGGTCAAGCCAGAAAATTCTTCGGTCCGGGGCATTAGAACTTCTTCACCATTCCTTCACGCTCCGTTCACACCTGCCCAGCCAAGATGGCATATAATGGGGGCCATCTCAATGAGGAGTGCCTGCCGCGCAAGACTCTGCGCTGCGTGACTCCCGTTCAAGCGACGACAGGTGTCGGGAGAGGCGATGCGGATTCTGTTGGTTGAAGACGATGTCAACCTTGCACAATTCATTCGCAAGGGCCTCAAGGAGGAGCACTACGCAGTGGATTTCGCCGCGGACGGTGAAGCGGGATTGGAGTTAGCCCTGAATAACCCATATGACCTGTTGATTCTGGACGTCATGCTGCCCAAGCTGGACGGCCTTACACTCTGCCGCCGCATCCGGGCCAAGGGCCACACCACCCCCGTCCTGCTGTTGACGGCGCGCAACACGCTGGAGACCAAAGTGTCCGGGTTCGATATCGGCGCGGATCAATTTATGCCGAAACCCTTCGCCTTCGTAGAACTTCTGGCCCGAATCAGGGCCCTGCTGCGCCGAGGCGGCCAACAGCCTGCGATGAACCTTCAAGCCGCGGATCTGACCCTTGATCCGGCAACCCGCCGCGTCTGGCGAGCCGGACACGAAATTTCTCTGACGAACAAGGAGTATGCCCTGCTCGAATTCCTGTTGCGAAACAAGAACCGAGTCCTGACGCGAACGGTGATCATCGAACACGTGTGGGACATCAGCTATGACCCCATGACCAACATTGTGGACGCCCACATCCGGGCCTTGCGGGCAAAGATCGACCGTGACTTTTCGCCTCCGTTGATCGCCACCGTGCGCGGCGCAGGGTACATGCTGGAAGAGCCGAACGCAGCCGCATGAATTCCGTACGCAGCCTTATCAGCCGATCAACGCTCATCCTGATGGGGGGACTCCTCCTCTTCTCCGCGCTCGTGTACCTCGCGAGCGATGCCCTGCTGCACCGCTTCGTGGATGGACGGCTCCTGGCGCTGGCGGAGACGCTGGCCGAGCTCGTCGAGCATCACCCCGGCATCATCGATCAGAGCGGTACGGATCTCTCGCTCTCCGGCAAGATGAGTCCGAACAAGAAAGAGCAGCGCGAGCTGCCGGGGGTGCTTGACGCCCTGCGGGTCTTCTCGCCTGACGGACGGCTCATCTGGAAAAGCCCCAATGCCTCGGTACAGTTGTCCGTTCCGTCACATATGCTGCAACGAGTCCTGATCGAACGGACCGTGTATGAGACCATCGACTCGCCGGACGGAACGCCGGCTCGGCACCTCTTTATCGCCAGCGCCCGGGAGGGACAAGTGCAATACATCCTCCAGGCGGAAACGTCACTCCTCCACTACCGAACGGCGCTGAACGATCTGGTGCTGCTGTTGGCTCTCGGATCCGGCACCACCCTGCTGGTGACATGGATCGGCAGTCTGTGGCTAACCAAGAAAGTCTTGGCCCCGATCGAAGCGCTATGTTCAGGTGCCGAAACGATGTCGGAGGCCGATCTGGGGAAACGCCTGGCAATGGATTCGCCCTATCAGGAGTTTCGGCGGCTGACCCAAGCCGTCAACGCGGTACTGGATCAGTTCCAACGGAGCAGCGAGGTCCAGCGGAATTTTTGCGAGATCGCTGCGCATGAGATGAAGACGCCGTTGACCATCCTGCGTGGGAATCTGGAAGTTGCACTGCTGAAGGCCAGGACGACCGAGGAATATCGCGAGGTACTCCTCAACAACCTCGAGCAAGTGGAGCGGCTCATCGGGTTGACCCGCCCCCTGTTGACCTTGGCGAAATTCACCAGCAACAAATCGCCCGTCCGGCTTGCGCCACTCGAGGTCGAACCGCTGATCCAGGAGCTCGTGGACCAACTGACGCTACTGGCCGACGATCGGCATATCGCCCTGTTGTTCGAGTCCGAACCGGTCCCTCCGATACTCGGCGACGCCCAGTGGCTCAAACAGGCGCTGATCAATCTGCTCGACAACGCCTTGCGCTATACCCCTTCCGGTGGCACAGTCACCGTCCGATTGCAGGCAGCTGGCCAGGAAATCTCAATAGCGGTCGAGGACACCGGCCATGGCATTGAGCCGGAACATATTCCGCATCTCTTCGAGCGCTTTTACCGAACCGACTGGGCCCGATCAAAGGACGCCGCCGGCACCGGGTTGGGCCTGCCGATCGTGAAAGAAATCACAGAGGCTCACGGCGGCACCATTTCAGTCACCAGCCAAGTCGGCAAAGGCTCTGTCTTCACACTGCGGTTGCCCATCCTGACCCGTCAGACACAGGCGGTTCCCGCGTCGATAGTTTCTCAATAGTCCCAACTGCAACGATCGTCGTGTTGTGCACGAGATGTTCGGATCATGAAGAATTCTTCATGATCCCATCATGGCGCCTTCATCCAGCGGAGGTAGAGTGATGACATCAAATCGGAAGGAGGTGAGCAACCATGCCGGCACTAATCATTCTCGGACTGGCAGTTAGTGTTATCCTGGGAATCGGCTACAAAGTGTTTTCTATGGAAGAGGAATAATTACTGTCGTCGCCCCCGTTGCGCATAGGCCGGCGGATTCTGAGCCGCAGCTTTCTGCGCAGCGGGGACCGTGGAACATAACCGCTGAGGTCCTATCTTTGAACTGATCGTTACTCCCAGCCTCTGACTTCGTAGCCTTTCTCTCTCAGGCATTTCTCAACCGCGTCGGCATAGGGAGGGTCAGGCACCAGTGGTTTGAAGGTACCCCCGACCAATCCGATCACCAGGCCCAATCCAGCGCCGGCGGCGGCGCCGATCGTCACGCCCGGCAAACCACCGACCACGCCCGCCGAGGCCCCGACAGCTCCACCCAGAGTCATACCCAGTACAGCACCTGTTGCGGCATTACCGGTTTGGTGCACTCCGGTACCTACCCCCGTGGCCTCCACCTTTCTCCGACACACATCGATCTCTTGGCGAGCCTTTTCTCTGCCATACAGTTGTAGCTGCTTGTTGGACTGCAGCAGCGGCTCCGGTCCCGCACAAGCCGCGAGGAACGACACCACGACGAATAGACCGACGAATTTGCTGCCTGCAGGCATCGCCACTTGCTCTCCTCCCGACCGTGCCTAAGAATAGCCTGACTTGTGCATCGCATCGAGCTATTTCCTTTTCTCTTCCAGCTCAGACAGGTGAGTATTCTATGGCGCGCATCAAAGTAAGGCTTGCCTTCCTTCCCTCTCTTACACCACCCTATGGCTGCGTACGGGAGGAGTTCCTTCTGCGCGCATGCATCGAGCACCGCCCTTAACTTTCGCTCAGATTGTGTCTTGTGTGCGCGATGCGCGAGCACGGGAACTCCTCCCGCACGCAGCCACTCTCCCCTCACTGCCATCCCGTCACCTCATATCCCTTCTCTTGCAGACACCGGTTGACGAAATTCGTGTAGGCCTGACTGGGCTGTGAGGGACCAGCAGCATGGAACAGCCCTGTCAGCAAACCCCACACAGCACCACTGGCCGCGCCAATCATCGACCCCCTTCCGACGGCTCCTGAAATGGCGCCACCGACCGCCCCGCTTGCGGCACCAACCCCGGCGCCGACCGCCGTATTCGTCGCCACCCGGCCTGCTGTGCCTCCCCCCGCCTGAGCACCGGCCTCCTCAGCCGCCAGCTTACAGGCCTCGATATCCTGATCCGCCGCTTCTTTTCCGACCGACTGCAGATGGGGATTGGGATACAGGACAGGATGCGCGCTGGAGCAGGCAGTGAGAAACAACATGCCGACTATAGCCCCTGTTCGTACTGCGTTCATCCCTTGCATCCTCCTCTTCTCTTCGGGGTCGCCAGTCGCGCCAGGACCGCCTCGGCCGTGATGCCTTTGATGATCACTCGCTTAAAGCGGCTCTTCGCTCCCGCATGAATGGAAATGCTCCCCGGTGGCACCGCACAGCACTCGGCCAAAAACCGGACCAGCTCGTCGTTGGCCGCGCCGTCGATGGGCGGAGCCGACACGCGAATCTTCAGTGCGTTGCCATGGACCCCGATACATTCAGTACGGGAAGCCTTAGGTTGGACATGCACCGTGAGGACGACACCGTTCCGACCGTCCTGCACGATCGTAGGAAGGGAATTCACAACAGGGTACTGGCTAAAAAATAGCTTTGGCCAACTCCAGAATACTGCGTTGCATATCCGGGTCGTCGGTGATTGGCCTGGCGATCGCCACATCGCAGGCTCGTTCCGCCGGCACGCCTTGCCGGATCAACGTCCCGGCATAGATCAACAACCTGGTGCTGACCCCCTCATCCAGCCCATGATTCTTGAGGTTTCGAACTTTGCCGCCAAGTTTCACCAGGCTGCCCGCAAGAGCCTGACTGACTCCCGCCTCCCGTTCAACCACCGTCGTTTCGATCTCCGGAGAAGGATACTCGAATTCGATCGCCATGAACCGCTGCTTCGTGCTCTGCTTCAAATCCTTGAGCACGCTCTGGTAGCCGGGGTTGTAGGAGATCACGAGCATGAAGTCATCGGCGGCCTCCAGAATCTGACCCTTCTTCTCGATCGGCAACACGCGGCGATCGTCGCTGAGGGGATGAATGATGACGGTCGTGTCCTTTCGAGCCTCCACGACTTCGTCGAGATAGACAATTGCGCCGTGCTTGACGCCGAGCGTCAGCGGTCCATCCATCCACACCGTCTCCTGACCTTTGAGCAGATAGCGGCCGACGAGGTCGGATGCCGTGAGATCCTCATGGCACGCCACAGTGATCAGCGGGCGTCCCAGCCGATAGGCCATGTGCTGGACAAACCGGGTCTTACCGCAGCCAGTCGGCCCTTTGAGCATCACGGGCATCTTGTTGCGCGCGGCAATCGAGAACAGCCCTACCTCTCCACGCACCTCGGCGTAGAACGGCTCCCGCTCGATCCGATATTGCCCGATATCACGCTCACGTCCTGGATGTACCATGGAATCTTTTCTCGCCCTCTCGTCCGATGGTCGTTCTCCGAGACTCAGGGCCGGAGTACTCGGAAGCCACAATAAACACAACCGGGCCCAAGATCAAGATCAAGCGATCGGAGCAGGACGACAGTCCATGTCAAGTCTGCGCGACAGTCGCTCCATCCAATACTTCACGCACCTTTTGCGTCAATGTCTCCACCGTAAACGGCTTCTGGAGAAACGTGGTGCCTTCCTTCACTCCACCCTTGGAGAATACAGGATGGTCGGGGTAGCCCGACATATACATGACCTTCATGGAGGGTCGCACAATCGCCAGCTGCTCCGCGACTTCAGGCCCGCTCATCTGCGGCATGACGACATCGGTCAACAACAGATGGATCGGCCCCAAATGTTTGGCGCCAGTCACCAAGGCTTCGATCCCGTGACGTGCGATCAGCACATCGTAACCTTTTAACCGCAGTGCTTCCTCAACCAAACCCCGAACCGCCGGATCGTCCTCGACGATCAAGATGGTTTCCCGGCCCCGGGCCTGGTCGGCCGTTGCCGCCGTGACGGACACAGTCTGTTCCACGGGTTCGGCCTTCGGAAAGAAAATCTTGCACGTCGTTCCCTGCCCCAGTTGACTGTCGATGCCGATCATGCCGCCGCTTTGTTTGACGATACCATACACGGTCGAAAGGCCAAGACCGGTGCCCTTACCGGCTTCCTTCGTCGTGAAAAACGGCTCGAACAAATGCGCTTGAACCTCTTCACTCATGCCATGGCCGGAATCTCTCACCGCCAGCATGACGTACTCCCCTGCTTCGAGGGTCATCATTCCCTGGCGACTCTCGGCTCCTATCGTGATGTTTCGAGTCTCAATCGTCAGCCGCCCGCCCGTCGGCATGGCATCCCTCGCGTTGACGGCCAGATTCATGACGACCTGCTCGATCTGCCCGGCATCAGCTCTGATCGACCACAATTGCGACTCGAGGTCCGTATAGAGTTCAATGAGATCTTCGCCGATCAGCCGCCGGAGCATCCCGTCCATGTTCAGCACAATGGCATTCACATCGACGATCTTGGGGGACACGAATTGGCGCCGACTGAAGGCCAATAGTTGTCCTGTCAGACCGGCCGCCCGATCCGCCGCCTTCTTCACCTCAGCAATGTCCGACCGGGACGGATCGCCGGGAGCGAGGCGATGCATAGTCAGCTCACTGTACCCGCGAATCACGGTCAGCAGATTGTTGAAGTCGTGGGCCACCCCCCCGGCAAGCCGTCCGACTGCTTCCATCTTCTGCGCTTGACGCAATTGCGCCTCCGTCCGACGCAACGCCTCTTCGGCTCTGGTGCGTTCGCCGAATTGCCCGACCTTCAGCCCGACATCGGTCATCATATTGAGCAACTCTTCATCCGGCTTTTGCACATACCGGCTGAAGAACTCGATCACCCACTCGACCTCGCCGCCGACCCGGATCGGAAAGGCGAACGCGCCGTGCAGACCGGCTTTCGCCGCCGTCTCCGATCGGGGGAAATTGCCGTCCGTCAGGACATCCGGTATCCATGCCGGCCGACCCGTATCCCAGATCCGTCCTGGCAAGCCCTCCCCGGGCTTAAAGGATTGTTCCTGAGTCCTATGAACAAATTCTTCCACGGCGAGTGTCTCGGCATTCCACACACCGACGCATCGCAAGACGCCTGCTTGTCTGTCTACCCTCCAAAATACGCCCAACTCCCACTCCAGGCTTTCGCCGATTGCTTGAATGATCTTGGGCACCGCGTCGTCAAGCGTTGCTGCGTCGGCCAGCACCCGCGTCACGGCATATTGCGAAGCCAGCCGCCGCTCGGCCCTCCGGCGATCCGTAATGTCGCGGACAAAAGCACTAAACAAATACACTTCGCCGATCCGAGCTGGTGAGACCGATAGCTCTACCGGGAATTCCCGGCCATCCTTGTGCCGTGCAGTGACCTCGATGCGCCGATTGAGAACGGGGCCTGCTCCCGTCCTGAGATACTCCTGAATTCCCCGCACGTGCGCTTCCCGGTCGCGATCTGGAATAATCGTCTCGGTAAGCGGTTTTCCCTTCGCTTCTTCGCGAGCCCATCCGAAAATGACCGTGGCTTGGCTGTTCCAATCGGTGACAATGCCGGATGCATCGATCGTAATGACGCCGTCGAGCGCGGTCTCGACGATCGACCGGTTGTGCTCCTGGCTTTGCAGCAACGCCGCCTCGGCTGCCCGGGCCCAGGCGCTCTCCTGGAGCGCCTGGCGGTATTCCATGCGCAAACGAACCGCTGACCAGATGAGAAGTGCCAGAAGAGGGAACCACACGGCGGCGGCTACACCGCGTCCGACCTGATCGAGCAGAAATAGTCCGACACCCAGGGCCACGACCGTGACGACGAGGAGCAGAAACGGCAACCATCCATATCGGCGAGCGGCGGGTGGCACCTGCGTGGTTGCGGGACGAGTCATGCATTCATCCCTTCAACACCCAATTCTCGATCAGCGTCCTTGGGCGATAGGCCCGTTTGGCTTCGCGCAGGCCGGGAAGTCCGGCGTCGTCCATGGCATTGATCGAGGTGGCCCCTCTCTTGAGAGCTGTACGGCAGGTATCGCGGAACAACCATTGAGCCAAGCCGGCGATGGATCGATCCGCGACCTCCAGCAGGACACACCAGGTGCGTGGCGTCAACCAATAGCCGAACGTATACGCGATGATTCTGCCCTCCATGACGGCCACCGTCCCTGACAGGCCGATCCGCTCAGGTGCGGCCAGGACGCAGCCGTGCGCACCCTTAGCGTCCTCAAGCAGCAGTCGCCCCATCGAATCATGAGACTGGTGTTCCTTGCTCAATTTCTGCGACGACCATAAATCATACAGCGCAAGACAGCCGGTCCGGTGATGCGCACGATACGGCTCGACCGTGATCGCGTGTTCGCGCTCCACACGATTGCACAGCGCCCGCTGGGACTTGTACCGGTCGCCCGCCAGCTGCACCAGCGCCTCGGCGGGATAGAGATAGTCGGCCTCCTTCGGCCGGAACTGAAAGCCGCCTCGTTCCAACGCCAGTTTCTGCGGGCCCATCACATTTTCAATTCGACTGACCGGCGAGGGCCCGTTCCACTCCTGCATCAGCTGGAACGCCTCAGACACAGCATCGTCCAGCGGCCCCGCCCCCAGCGGAAGGAGCGGCATGAACCACCCGTCCGGAGATCGGGCGAACAAGAAGAACGTCTCGTGTGATTCGATCCACCAGTAGGGCAGCAACGGTGTCCAGATGAAATGGTATGGGAACGCATAGGCGGCCAGTGCGTCATCGGCAAGTAGTCGTGCCCGTTCCAGTGCCTGTACGAATCGCGGAGCATCCGTCGGGGTCAGAGGATGCAGTCGGGGATCGGGGTGTGCCTTCTTCAACCGGGCCGTGAGCTGCGGGAGAGACCGCACAATAACGACATCGTCTTGGAATCGTCCGATCAAGCGAGGATTGGCAACCAACATCTCGACTATGTCTTCGGCCGCCAGCTCACCGGCAACCCGTTCTGCGTGCGCGGCAATCGTATCGGAAGCCGTGTCTCTGAGAAATGGACACTTGGTATCCCACCCCAACACAACGCCTGTGCATGCCGCATCCCACATGAGAGCCAAGGGGTACAGACGGCAGTCCAGCGGACGGACCTCATAAATCCCGCATCGGCCGGTCGTAGAATCGAAGGCTGGACAGACGTACCCTTCTCCCGATGGATTGTGCCTGAGATCGATCTGTGAACCGGACTCGTCTGGAAAGGACTCACGAGGCAGGCCGTGCGCCACCGCCGCGGCAATTTCTTGCCCGGCAAAATAGGGGCGCAGAAAACTGTCGGCTTCAGGGAAACGGCAACAGACGTCGCAGCGGAAACAGGCGGCGTTAGGCACCAACTGAGGCAGTGATTTCGGCGCGACCACGGATGGTTCGGACTCCGCTACAAGGAGGCCCATCGGCCCATCATACGACGCATACCACATCGTGGCAAGCATGGTTCGCATTCATTCATGCCACACCCTGGAGAATGGCAACCTCCACAAAGCCCAAGCCCCTTGTGGAGCCATACAGTGCGTGTTAGCATTCGACGCACAGCGCGTTGAAATCTGCGGGGGCCTCGACCAAGCAAAGGATTATCTCATTGGCACAGACTGAGCCGTTGCGTCCCCCGCCGCAGACTGAACTGGCACTCAGCCGCTGCGCAGCCGTTCGTGCAGGATTGTACGCAGCCAACCTGCTCGCTTCGTCTGTACGCGGGGCAACCGAGGATGGTCCCTCCACTCAACAAACGACCGCACCATGGCGAATCAGCCCGACCCCGTTGATTCTGCCGCAAGACCAGTTGACATTCTTTACTCGGCTGGGCCCGCAACTCCTGTCGTTTTACCGGGCGCTGAACCGCCTCTATTATGAGAGCGTCAAGGGAACCCAGCCGGCTTGGGTGGCACGCTGGCTCGATCAAGGCAAACCGGACGCGCTGGTGAACTACAGCCGCATGAAGCGGTTTCGGGACTCGGTGCCGCACGTCATCAGGCCGGACGTGATTCCGACCCAAGACGGGATGGTCATTACCGAACTGGATTCCGTGCCCGGCGGCATCGGCCTGACTGCGGCGATGGCCCAGACCTATGCCGACCTTCCGGCTTACCACCCGGCACATAGCACTGAACCCCGTTATGAGCTCATCGGGGGCCGGGACGGAATGGTGCGAGGTTATGCTTCAATGCTCCGATCGGCCCAGGGACAACACGCCGGCTGCGTGGCCATCGTGGTGTCCGAGGAAGCCAAGGACTACCGACCGGAAATGACATGGCTGGCCGCGCAACTCCGCCAACAGGGATTGCCGGTCTGGTGCATCGAGCCGCGCGAGATCCGCTTTACGGAAGACGGGCTGCGCCTCCCCACGGACAGCGGCGACCAGGCCGTCGGTCTCGTGTATCGGTTCTACGAACTGTTCGACCTGCTGAACATACCCAAGGCCGAATTGGTTCAATACGCTGTAAAAAAAGATTGGGTGGCGGTGACGCCGCCTTATAAGCCGGCGCTGGAGGAAAAATCGGCTTTTGCCTTGCTGCATCATCCCGTCTTGCACCCCTACTGGAAGAAGGAACTCGGCCCGGACTGCTTCCTTCATCTAACGGCCATGATGCCGAAAACCTGGCTGCTCGACCCCTCGCCGATTCCTCCCACGGCCACGATCCCGGGCCTCCACATCGGAGAACGCGCGGTTGCAAATTGGAGCGATCTGGAAACCGCTACCCAGAAGGAACGGCACTTTGTGATCAAACCGTCCGGATTCTCAGAACTCGCGTGGGGCAGCCGAGGCGTCTCAATTGGGCATGACCTGCCGCAGACCGAATGGGCCGG
>JAYWIP010000110.1:0-3698 GCA_039794465.1 Nitrospira sp. | reverse complement strand
GCCAAAACACAAACCCTGCTGTTATGAGTTTGAAAAGTGTGTGCCTCCCCGGGAAATGCTCAGGATCGGTCCTGAAGGTGATTGTGTACACATTGCCCTTTCGCACTGTTAGAAACTGAAGCTGACGCATCGGCACTTCAACTCCCAGAACACGATGTGTCAGATCCGTGATGAAGTAGTACGCGGCCTGATTGCTAAGGCTGGTGGGCCCATGCTGCATCAGTTTTGCACTCGGTACACTTTCGCGCAAATAGCTCAAGTATGCTTTCGCATCTATCGACTTAAGAAACTCTTCGGGTGTTTCTTTTTCTGAGCCAGGCACCGTGGTGACAACTACACTCAAGTCATCGCCACCTGAGCCACCATCACTCACGGCTTTGAACCGAGTCTGCTCATGAGTCGCTTCTACCTTGGACCATGAACGGGGATAATGGATACTGAATCTGTATCTCTCATCTCGGTACTGAACGAAGTCCGCCTGAGAGATCTGTTCCGCTCGAATTTCGTGTTCGAACGTGCAGCTCAGAGCTATGAGTGCACATACCACAACAATGGAGCGCATGGGTTCTATCCTCTCTATCCTGGCACCCTACTGCAACGGCCCTACAAAACGGAAAATTAACCTCCGTTATCTACGGCTTGCAGGAGCAATGGTTCCTGGACTTTTTCAGTCTGCGCGCGATCTCTATTCTCAGGTGTAGTTCCCGATTAGCCCTCTCTCTTTAATCGTTTCCTGATCCACAATGGATTCCTGCGACAATCCAATACTGCACGGACATGAACGATGTTTTCCTCGACGCTATAGTAAATGGCGAATGGGAAACGTTTGGAGAGGCAACGGTGATACCCATATACGACTTGATGGATTCCGCCGTACATGAGAAGCGAATCGATATCTGAGAACAAGCAGTCTAGGAAGTAGGCCCCAAGACCGGTTTCCCGACCCTCATAGAAGCGGAAACCCTGGATGAGATCATCCTGGGCTTCATCCAGGATCCTGATTCTCACGAGACCTTGTTTCGGATGTCCGCTTTGGCGGTCTCCCAATCGACGAATTGAGATTGCCCCTCGGCGACTCGTTGGCGGCGCTCATCAAGGATGTCTTTGTGCCAGGCAGGAGACTCGATCGCTTCCGGAGTACGGGCGATATCTTCCCACAGAGATTCCATCGCAGCAAGCTTCTCGTGAAGGCTCATGTCTTTGAGGGGAAGATTAAATGACATAGGCTCAGTATACCTTAGGGCCGAATAGATTCAAATCCATCAAATAGCAGCTCTTTTCTCGACGAGATACGCTTCACGAGGGACGAACGACGCTACTTGCCCACCGGCACGTTATCCGTCCGTCTAGTGATCTCGATTGGCTGAAAGACCGGGTCTTGCGAGCCTTTTGAAGATTCGGCTTCGACTCGTTCGAGAAACGGCGCAGGGCCGGTGATGGGCCCATAGCTGAGGATGGCTTCGACATCGAACGTCTTGGTGTCTTTCGGCGTGGGGAATGAAAACGTCTCAAGTCTCGTTTCTTCCGGCTTCAGCACGGTATCGTCCAGCACTTTGACCGCTTCAAAATCAAATACGGTCTTCTGGTTTTTGGCATCCGCATAGGTCCGCCCGTAGACCCGGCTGTCGGTAAAGACCGTCTTGAGGTTCTTGCCCTTCACTTCCAGATTCAAGACAACCGTGGCCCAAGCCGGATGGGTGGCAGGCAGATTGTGCGGCACCAGGCTTTGAACCTTCACCGTCACGGTGGTCTTATCGCCATCGAGCTTCGTCTGCACATCCAGTTTCGCCGCGTCCTGGCGCAACGTGCCGATGCGGCCTGGAAACGTGTGGTTGGCAATCTTCCGTTTCTTTTCTCCGTTCGCCGATTCGCCGACCTGTTCCGGCATGTGGCAGTGCTGACATTCCTTTCCGGACTTCACCGCCTGGCTACGGTCCCAGTTACCGAGCAGGTCGTTCGCTTTTCCGAGATTGGCCGCGGACGGCACGGACTGGTGGCAGTTCAGGCAGAGATCGGATTTCTGAAACAACTCCAGATCCATCGATTGATGCGCAAGGTTTTGGACGGCATCCTTATAGGGGCCATAGAGGGTCTTGCTGCCGATCTCATATTTCGGCTCCGGCGGGTGTTTGGCGCGGTCCACCTGCCTGATCAGATGGCACTGTGTGCAGGCGACGCCGTCCAGCGACGGATTGCCGGACCGTACTTGATCGACGAACAGCTGAGCATGATCGGAAAACTCCCGGACTTGCGGCGCATGGCAGCGAAAACAGAGCGCTTTGTCTTTTCCGCCCGGCGAGTTGAGATAGGCATCGAGGGACACCCGGAAGGCCGGCGAATGGATAGACTTCGAGAGCGGCGAGGTTTCCCACTCTTCATAGACCCGCTCATGGCAGCGTTTGCACTTATTGGAATGGGGAAAGGCCTTCTCGATAATCGCCTGAGGCTTGGCGTCCTGAGCGAGTGCCTCTGTTGCTCCACGAGGCAGCAGGCAGCCCCATCCCATTATGCATGCGACAAGCCCCGCCGCAATGGCAGCGGATTGCACCCGATATTCCAGTGGGTTCTTACAACGATTTCGCACGATAGGTCAGCATTCGCGGCCGCGTGTATTCATGAATGATCTGCTTCGCCTCGTCTCTCTCCTTACCGCCGCTCAAGGTCGCAAGATATTTCTCCTGCAGCGTAGGGTCGGGAGTGGGGATTAGCGCATAGGTCAACACCGCTTCCACCGTGGCCGCTGTCGAACCGTCCGGCAGCATCAAAGCAAACGGGACCTTTCTGGTGTGGCCCCCTTTGATGAACGGATCAGGAATCGGGCCACGGAGGATCTTGTCATACGGCAACCCGAACTGTTTCGTCTCTTCGGCCAGCACGTGGCCGGCTGCGTCTTTCGCGGTCACGGTCAGAAAAAACTGTTTCAGCACCGGATCACCATCGGGAAAACTGTGCGGCAGGCTGCCGATCTTCACCAGCACCGTTCCCTCCAGCGCGCCTGCTGTTTTCCTGACGTCGATATCGACACGCGGCGTCCATTCGGCCTGGAGGTTGCGATTTCTTAGCATGGTGCCGGACACCACCACGCCCCGAAACCAGTGGCGCCCGATCGCTCGGGTCATAGCCCCCCGCCTTGACGTCGAACTGCCGGTCGACGGTTCCATGTGGCAATCCTGACAGACCGTACCCTGGAGAATTTCTCCCGGCAGGCCTTTTTGTGTGACATCTTTCACTTTATCGAAATGGCACGACGCGCAATAGGCGGCTTCCCGGAACAACGGAGACTGCGCGGCCTGGTGAACCAAATTCTCTTCCGGATCGGCAAACGGCCCGTAGAACACCGGCCCCGGTTTCAGCCTGAAGGTGGGAGGGGGATTGATCGTCCGATCCACATCGTGAATCAGATGGCAGGAGGCGCAGCCGATTCCTTCGATCTGAGGCTTGCCAGCCAAGATTTGCCCCATGATCTTTTCGACGTGTTGCGGAAAGACGGCCGTGGAGGGCACATGGCACGCCAGACACCGGCCCCGCTCTTCCACGGTCGGATTGGTCTGCCCCCACAGGCCCAGCACCGTTCGGAACACCGGTGAGTCCAGCGAGGTGCCGTGCAGAAGCGCCGCATCCACCCGTCCGAACGTTTTCAAGTCCGGCGTCTGCTCTCGGACTCCCTTCCACTCTTCATAGTGCCGGTCATGGCACTG
>JAYWIP010000109.1:0-16528 GCA_039794465.1 Nitrospira sp. | reverse complement strand
CGTCTCTTCAGTCCCTTCGCCGTGGCCGTCGGCCAGCGCGGCATAATGGCGGGCCCACGTCAGATACATTAATCCGCTGTCTCGTATCACATCGGCTCCCTTCAGCAACCTGCCGGTCAGCTCAGTATCATTTCCGCTCACCGCAAGGTCTGCGGCGCGACGCCTCAATGCAGGGGCCAACGCGCCGATCAATGCGGCCATCTCACCGACCAACTGCCGAACGTCCGGTCCCGCGTGCTGCCTGCGGTCCGGCGCATCCGGCGCCGGCTCTTGACCGGCCGCATCACTCGTCCTGGATACTTGAGGATACAGTCGCTCGAATCGATCGATCAGAGGCTGTGCGGCGGGTGTGCTGACCTGCCTCGGCTCGCTGGCGGGATGATCCCAGTTGAGTGTCCGGATGCCGGCCGCGGCGAAGATGCTGCGGATGGTTTCGACCACCGCGTCCAGCGTCACCTCGGTCCAGGGCCGCAAGTCCAGCACCCGCTCCTCCTGCCTGCGGGGCGGAGGACCCTCGTGAACCAGCACCCAGCAGCGGTCAAAAATCTGTGTGCGGAGCTGGTCCGGGATATTGAGAACGGTCAGACGGGATGTGCACAGTGCCGTGATCAACAGAGCGAACTGAAGATCGGGCATGTTGGGGCGATCGATATTGAGTGTTTGCATGATCGCGTACCTCCCAGGGAGGTGTCGGGGAGATTTCCGGCGATGACGACGCCTGAGTCGTGGATGGTCAGGGGTCAACCGGTCGGCGATGGAAGATCCGGACGTGTCGTGTGGACCCTGTGTCCGAACCTTCCCCGCAGTAGTGTTATGCTCTCGCGAGAGCCGCCGCCGGCTTCTGAGTGAACTCCTTGTAGCCGTACCGCTCCGTCAAGTATGCCTTGGCCTCGTCGCTGACATACTCGGTGAATTTGTAGCGATCATCCTCGACGGTCTTGGCATCCGCCATCACCTGGTCGGTCGGGATCGCATACTCGATGTTGCAGGAGGTATAGGCTTGAATATAGGTCGGGCCGACTTCCCGGGCGATCAGGACCGCCTTCTTGATGCAGCTTTCCACCCGCCGTGGATTGTTGGGTACGACGGTGGCGATGTAGGCACAGCCGGCGATCTTCGCCATGGCAACCATGTCCATCTTTTCGAACTTCTTGCCGAGCGGGGCCATCTTGAGCACCGCGCCTCTGACCGTCATGCCGCTTTCCTGTCCGCCCGTATTGCCGTAGACCTCGTTGTCCAGCATGATCGTCGTGAACCGTTCCTTCCGGAACCAGGAATGCAGGACTTGCTGAAATCCGATGTCGGCCGTTCCGCCGTCGCCGGCCATCACCACGACATCCTTCGGCTGATCGCCGAAACGAATCCGTAATCCGCGCGACAACCCGCTGGCGACACCGTTCTGGTCGCCGTAATTGCCGTACACGAAGGGAATGGCGGCCTGCGAAATAGCCAGCCGTCCGCATCCCGCAGTCCCGACCGTAATCGTGTCTTCGGGATTCGGAAAGGCGACGATCGCCAACCGGATAAACAGGGTCATGGCGCACCCGGCGCACATCGGATGCTCCTCGAGAATTTCCTTGAAGCTCCCCATTTGCGAAACCGTCGTTTTCTTTCCGAAGGGGCCGTGCTCCACCATATCCCGATATTCTTTCGGCATGAACACGTCGAATCCCGGCGTGAATTTCACATAATTGAGACTCATCCGACACCTCACTCTCTTTGTTGTCCGCGGTTGCGGTGGTATGTAGATTTCATGTGCCGTAACTGTTGTGTCAGTTCACTGGTATGGGCCCGAACGGTTCTCAGATCATTCTCTCCTGTGCGGATGAGTCCATTCATCCGCCCCGTCCGGCCAGCACGCCGGATCGCATCCCGATCGCTTTCTTGATTTCCTCCACGATGATTTCCGGCGGCATGGTCATGCCCCCACAGACGCGTGGTCCGGCAATGATCCGCTCAGTGCGGGGAAGCGTGGCTTTCAGCTCTCGCGCCAGCCACCCGATGACATTGAACTCCGGCACGATGATATGCGAGGCATGCTTGGTCGCCTCGCGAAGCTCGTCTTCCGGCCAGGGGCGCAGGGTCTTGATCTTCACCAGTCCGACGCGAATTCCTTCTTCGGCCAGCAGGCGGATGGCTTCCCGACCCTGGGAGACCGCGGTTCCAGACGAGACGATGAGGATGTCGGCATCGCCGTCTTCGACATCGATCAGGCCATCCAGCCAGGCGATCGTGTGCTTGCGCGACCGTTCCGCGGCGGCCCAGACTTCCTGTTGCCAGCTCGCGTGCGTGGCATAGCTGATGTAGTTGCTCTTCATCACGAAGGGATCGCGCATCATCCGGACCGGGGGACATTCCATGTCCATGCAGGGGACGGGCGAGCGATAGGGATCATAGGGCGGCAGGCACATGTCGTCGGGCGTCAGGTCGACGACGTCTTTCGTGTGGGTCACGAAAAATCCATCGCAACAAAGGGCCAGGGGGAGGTGTACATCCGGCTCCTCCGACACCATGTAGCCCTTGAGAATCCAGTCGTAAAAATCCTGTGCGGTTTCCGCATGCCAGACCAGCATGCCCGTATTCATGAGGTAGGCGATCTCGATCGTGTCCGGCTGGATCGACAGCGGAGAATTGATACCGCGGCAGGTCACGATACATTGGATCGGCAGCCTGGCTCCGGCCCACATCGGGAAGTTTTCCATGGCTCGCATGGTCCCCGGCCCGGCGGTCGTCGTGAACACACGGGCCCCGCCGAAGGCGGCACCGGCACACTGCGACATGACGGCAAATTCACTCTCCCCGCGAAAGTAATCACCGATATAGCCCTCGGCAAACAGCTCGCCACACAGGGCGGCCGCCTCGCTCTGAGGTGTAATGGGATAGGCCACCATAATGTCGACGTTGGCGCGCCGGACGGCTTCTTTGATAACTTCGCTGCCGGTAAAGAACGACGGTGTACGCGGAGCCTCGTTCATCATCACGCGCGGATCGGTAATGATTTGGCCTTTTCTGTTTTTGGTGCCGATGATTGACGTGGTGTCCATGATCCAGTCTCCTTCATGATCCGGTTGCGCGTTCGGACCGATATCGGAACGCGAGGACTTTATGCGCTGAATGAGCTGCCGCAGCCACAGGTTGTTTTGGCTTGCGGGTTCTTGATGGCAAAGCCGGAACCTTGAACCGTGTCATGGAAATCGACTTCGCAACCGGCCAGCAGCGGGGCGCTCTGGGAGTCCATGATGACCCTCACGTCGCCTTTTTCGATTACCGTGTCGTCATCTTCCATCTTCGACTCGAAGGCCATCCCGTACTGATAGCCATGGCAGCCACCGCCTTTCACGTAGACGCGCAGGCCGACCGTGTCTTTCTCTTCTTGCATGAGCTCTCGGATCTTTTCTTCTGCCGTCGGTGTGATGGTAATCATGGTGTGGCTCCTTTATCTGCATTGACCGGCGTGGTTGATTGACCTCAGCTCCACTCCTGTGCGGAGGTACCTCTGCCACCCCAAGCGACGATGGTGCTTGGACAGAAGACGTCGACACAGGTATTTCGAGGAACATTCGGCGCAAAAGCGGCGGAGACCAGGGAATCGGTCGCGCAAGTGAGGGAGAGAAAGTGAGGCGCGAGGATAGGACGGTCGGCGTGGCTCAATACGTCATAGCATCACCCTGGGCGCATTAGGCACAGGAGTCAAGCGCTATTAAGGGGAAGAGACGGTATCGTTGCATGATTCTGCAGTCCATCAGCATCGGACAAGTCACTGGGTCAACCCCAATGTGCCATGTCATGACCAATCGTCCGTGAAGATCTATGACCGGGGACTCGCCTGCGGTGCCGTGCCTGCGCGCGCTGAACGGGCCCGCTTCTACGACACACTCCTGTGAACGAGCACGGCACCCGGCCGCTCTTTCTTCCTCCCCTTGAGCCTGACTGTCGAAACATGCCTGGAGCGGTGACTTCTCCCGGCACACATTATAGTGCTTGACTCCCATGCCTAATGCGCCCAGGGTGATGTTGTCAGGTGTGAAGCCCCGCTGGCTGTCCTATCTCTCGCGCTTCCTGACTCTTCCCAGCGTGACCGATTCCCCAGTCTCCGCCGCGTTTACATCACCGTCTCTCTGACTCGTTGCCGGTTTGGTGTGATGGCCTGCTGATGGAGGCGGCCAGGACGCCGGCCGTGCCGCAGAGGACGACTCGACTCACATCCGCATTCCATCAAGAGAGGAGCCATCATGCTCAATTACGCGCTGCTGTTTCTGGTCGTCGGCTTGATCGCCGGCGCGCTGAATCTCGCCGGGGTTTCGATGGTCGCGGTGCAGATTTCGTGGATTCTGTTCGTGATCGGGATCGTATTGTTGGTGATTCATCTGGTCACAGGGCGAACCGCTCGAGTGACGTAACCGGGGCCTGTCTGGTGACCGGAATCGCTCAGTGAGGGATATCTGACACTTCTATGATGACAAGGAGATGAGGCCATGAACACAATCTTACGCTGGGATCCGATGAGCAGAACTCGATGGAATCCATTCAAAGATCGGGATGAATTGGAAAGCCGTCTGGCGACGCTGTTTGCCGGTCGGGAGGCAACGGGCAACGGAGGAAAGGAAGCCTTGACGGTGACCCAGTGGTCGCCGCTGGTGGACATTATGGAGGATGAGAAGGAATACCTGATCAAGGCTGAATTGCCTGACATGAAGAAAGAGGATGTGCGCCTCACGGTCGAGAACGACGTCCTGGCGATTTCCGGCGAGCGGACATTCGAAAAGGAAGAAAAGGGGAGGAAATATCACCGGGTCGAACGCGCGTACGGGAGCTTCGTGCGCAGCTTCTCCCTTCCGGAGGATGCGGATGGGAGCAAGGTGACCGCCGACTTCAATGACGGCATGCTCCAGGTGCATCTCCCGAAATCGGTGAAGGCGAAACCGAAAGCCATTGAGATTAAAGTAGGCTAGTGTTGTGTTGATTCACCGGCGTCAGAGAAGGCTTCGTACGCACCGGCGAGGATGGAGCCTTGCTGACGCACCGTATAGTGCGTGATTTCCATGCCCATTACGCCCGGGGCGATGGTGCCGGTGTGAAGCTCCGCGGACCGTCCCATCTCTTGCGCTTCCTATTTCTTCCGAGCGTGACCGATTCCGCTGATGTAACCGCCGGCGAGTGGCGTACAGCTTCATGCCATAACCGTCCGGTCATAATCAGGAGCTCAGTCGCCGTTTGATGGAGCAGTAGAGGCCATAGCCTTGGGCCGCCAGCCCGGTCACGAGTAACCCAAGTGCCGTCGGAAGCCATGGTGAGGCAGGGTCATCGAGTCCGTACATGCCGATGACGAACCCTAGAGCAACGGCGACGATCCCGACCGATCGCGCGATAATGCCCCTCAGCGCCCAATTATTCGATGACGAGGTGTTATCAGGCAACATTCTGCCAGTCTACATTTGCATTGAACGAGAGTTCAATGACCCTCGAAAGAGAAGGAGTCGGTCGAATCTTGAACCGAAGGAAGGGAAATGGCGTCGGCAACCATGTTCACGCAGAATGAGAGAACTCATATGGGGCGCGTCACGAGAGCGGAAGGGGACTCGATGGCCATTGAGTCGGCGAGTCAGTCGACACTCCGGTAGGGATCGTCGAAGATCACGCCACATTCCAGGCAGCGCACCTTGCCGGTCGGCTTCCCGCTTCTGGTCCGGACGTCATCGATGAGCCGCCGGTGGACGCAGCCTGTGCTCGCCACAGAGATTACTGTCATCCGACCGGGTTCTTGAACCACCTGAGTGTCCATGGGTGCCTCCGTTGCCAGGGGAGTTGGCTCGACAGGTTCCGACTCTTCGCGAGGCTGATCCATCGAGAAACTCCGGCCAGATATCTCGTGAGACTAAGTTGTACGGGCCCACGTTAGCACATACGGTAGTAGGAGGGGACTAGGGAATCTCCTAGGGCACCGTTTGACATTGGGTCTAGCGCATAGGAGTCAGACGGGAAGCCTCGACTGCTGCGGCACGAGTAGCCCGCACTCTGTAGGTTCTATCAGGGTCCAGCGTGACGCGCACCTGCCCTGTCCGGCTCAAGTAGTCGATAGCCAGGAACACCTGGTTCCAGGTGAGTTCCGGACAGAGCGCCGGGACGTCTTCCATGGAACAGTCGGTGTCCAGCTGTTCGAGTGCGTCCTGTACGCGCGCGACGATGGCTGAGATCGCCATGGGCCACCTCCTTCGATTGGGTTCACGTCGACGAGGCACATGGTAAGCAAACCGATCTCGGGGGGACACTCGGCAAAGTACTGGTTACACGAACAAAAATCACTAGGGCCGTTCGAGGGATGTTCGACGCGGCGCCGATGTTCGTGCCACGGTCGGTGCCGCGACCGGGCAAGACATTACAGGCTGACCAGGCCTTCCGCCACCGCGTACTTGGTGAGGTCGGCCGTCGAATGCAGATCCAGCAAATCCATGATACGAGCCTTATGAAACTCGACGGTCTTGACCGAGATATGGAGAAGTGAAGCGATGGCCTTGGTGCCTTTCCCTTCCGCAACGAGCTGCAAGACTTCCCGCTGCCGTGGCGTGAGTGTGGTCACAGGCCGCTGGCGCATCTGTCCTTCCGGGTGATGGAGCGTCGCCGCCAGCACGTCTTTCGTGATCAGCGGCGTCATATAATGTTGGCCGCGTATGACGGCCTGGATGGCCTGTTTGAGCTCCGAAGCCGCGGACCGTTTGATCAGATAGCCCGAGGCGCCGGCCTTGAACGCCTCGGTGGCATACGTCGGTGTCGCGTGCATCGTCAGGAAGATGAGCTTGGCCTCCGGCACCAGCTTGGTGAGTTGACGAGCCGCATCCAGGCCGTTCAAGAGCGGCATAGAGATATCGAGCAAGATGATGTCAGGGCGGAGCTTCTGTGCCTCCTCTACCAGTGCGCGTCCGTCTTCGACGGTGCCCACCACCTCGCCTTCCCCTTCGACCAGCTTGCGAAGGCCGGCCAACACCAGTGAGTGATCGTCCGCCATGAGAATACGGGGGCGTGTCATGAGGACGTGCCTTTCAGCGGAATCCAGGCACAGACTTTCGTGCCGCCTCCCGGCCTGGAATGGACGCGGAGTAATCCCTGCAGCAGCCGCAATCGTTCCTGCATGCTGGTCAAGCCTAACCCGTTGTGATGGGCACTCGTGTCCTGTGCGTCGAATCCTTTGCCGTTATCTGTGACGGACAGGCCGACCCCTTTTGACGAACCACTTAATCTTACCGACACGTGCGTCGCCTTCGCATGTTTCACCACATTCTGCAGGCTCTCTTGCAGGACACGGAACAGACCGGTCGAATAGTCGAGCGAAAGAGAATCCGGGACATGATGAGACTGATACGACACGGTCAGCGCGGTCCGGTTCATGAACTCCCGAAGCTGATCTTCAACGGCCGCACGGAGTCCCGCGTGTTCCAGGAGGGACGGATGGAGTTTGTAGGCCAGGTTGTGGATGTCATCGGACAATTGCTCCAAACGTTCTCGAATGGGGCAGAGTATATCAGTGAGCCGTTCGGGTAAGAGGGGCGGTTGGTGTTCGATTGCTGCGACATCGAGCACCAGCGCAGCCATCCGCTGACTGAGATCGTCGTGCAGTTCGCGCGCGATACGCTGCCGCTCCTGTTCTTGGGCCGTGATCAGTTTGGACGTCAGGTCTTGCAGTTGCGCCCGGTGCTGTCGAAGTTCCTCCTGGCTTTGTCGCAGGTTCTCTTCCGCACGTTTGCGGTCCGTGATATCGGTGACGATCCCGCCTGTGGCGTAGATCCGCCCTGCTCCGTCCCGCACAGGGAACTTGACGACGATACTTGTGTGAGGTCCGTTCGTGTAGAGCGCAATCTCCTCAAACTTCATGGCTTCGCCCGATGCTAGGACTCGGTGATCGTTGGACTGAAACTGATCGGCCTGTTCGTGGGGGAACAGCTCGGTGTCCGTCTTGCCAATAAGACTCGTCTGGTCAAGGCCGAAGGCCTCCTGGAAGGGGCGATTCGCATAGAGATACCGGCCGTCCAGCGCTTTGATAAAGGCAAGATTCGGGGCATGGTCGAGGAAGGCGCGAAACCGTGCTTCGCTCTCGCGTAACGCGACCGTACGCTCGGCGATGCGATGTTCGAGCGTCTCATTGAGATGCCGTAGCGCTTGCTCGGTCTGTTTGCGCTCGGTGATGTCGTTGCCGATCGTCAACAGGCAGCGTGTCTTCCCCAGCTTGATCAGTTCGGTGGAGATGAGGAACCGGCGCAGGGCGCCGTCTCTCATCCGCATCGTTACCTCGGTATTCCGCACCGACCGTTCAGCCTTCACGCGCTCGATCAGCCGCACCCGTTCCTCGGGATCTGGCCAAATACCCAACATGAGGGTCGTCCGCCCGATTACTTCATCGCGCCGAAAGCCGAAGATCTCCAGGCAGGCGTCGTTGATCTCGAGACAGCGTCCCGTCTTCAATTCTGTGATGCCGATCGGATGAGGGCTCAGCCGAAACGCCATAGCCAGAAACTCTTCTTTCAAAAGGAGGGCGGTCGGTCTACCCTGACGCGCGGCAGGACGGCGCACGGGTGACGAGCCGGCTTTCTCCTTCCGCGGTTTCGTCTTGATTATTTTCAGCGGCATGAGAAGTGGCACAATTTTAGGCCTCATCAGCAGGTCAAGCAAGGGTGGCAGGGAACCAAGTCGTCGGCCAAGGACGGCTCCAGTGCAATTTGTACCGAAGACTAGTGGAATGCCTAGTCCCCCGGCTCCGTCAGTTGGTTTAAAAGAATCGACAGTGCTCACAGATGATTCATTAATCCTGCAGCCCGTTTCTCCCTTCAAGAACCATTCACGACTCAAAGTGAAGGGCATTCATGCGTGAATCCGCTGCGGGCTTATGCCGAGGCGAGGGGATCCCGGCGCTTCGTGCTACCGGCGCAATCGTGTTTTCTGCCTCATATCGTCTCCTCTTTATCGACCGGACTGCTATCGAGCTTCTTGGCATCATCGATCCGGACTGGCATGCGCCTACCAGGACACAGCCTGTTCCCCGATGCCTCATGACAATCGCCCAGGAGATCGTCACCACGCAATCCGCGATGGACAGCGGCCCACCGACCTCGGTGGCGGGAGCGAGTCATCTTCTGGGGGAACGTTCGCAGCCGATTCGGGCACAAATCTTTTTGCTGCTGAGTCAGCAACACGAAAGAAGAATTGTGCTTGTGCTGTCTCTACGTGATCAAGGTGCAAGGACGTAAAACCGCTGTCGCTTCTTGCGCCAGAGACGACCGGCCGCATGGCGACGTTGTCCTCACAAGCGCGTCGAATGTCTCTTTCGTGACGTGTGCTGGGCCGAGCCGAACTGTCGCTGGCTCCAGGTTTTATATATACACGCTCGATTCATTCGGCCTTGGCATACTGGTTGCTCATGTGAACGCTCACTACCGATTACGAGAGGGATATGCACCAATGAATCCACGGGGGCGCCGCACAGGAGGAGGGAGAAGCCTATGAGCAATCACTTACACCAGTGCGACCGATGCGGTGGGATGACGGTTGAAGCCTACGATGAGGCGGCGAGCCCTGATGATACAGGGAAGGATGTCATGGGGCGTCGTTGCGTCAATTGTGGCGAATATGTTGATGAGCTCGTGCTCCAGAATCGAAAGTCGCAACGGGGAGGAGTGTATTTCCCCTTCCGATCGGCGAAGGAACGATCCCCGATGCATCGTATGCCGCCGCTCCCAGTCCAGCGCCGGCGCATGGTGATGTGAAGCGAAGAGGCGTGGAAGAGCGGTGGGGCACATCGAATAGGAGCGGGGGTTGAAACCGGAGAAGGAGGAAAGGAAGGTTATGGCCGGATATTTTTCATACGACGTGTCATCCGATAGAGCACCATGGCGAGGAGATTGGACCGACGGGCGTCTGGTTCTCCCCGCTTGTTGCGTCTGTGGGCTGATCAGGGACGACAGAAGGTCGGTCCCCTCGCAGACGACATGGATTACATTGAAGGAATATCGCCACGCCTATCATATGCAGTCGAAGGAGCTGCTGTTCACCCACACCTTTTGTCCGGATTGTCTTGCTCAGATTCGAGCTAGACTCAGGACGTCAGGGCAACTGTGAATCGGTTGTCCTGACCTCATGGCCTGGCTGGACCTTGGCCAATTCCAGCAGCAACGCCCGCTTGCGATCGGACAACTCAGTCGGAGTTCGCACTTCTACTACCACGAAGAGATCGCCTTTCCCTTTCTCGCCGACTTTCGGCATTCCCGTCCCGTTCAGCCGAAGCGCGGTGCCGCGTTGGGGCCCAGCCGGGATCGTGACTTGCAGCGTTTCCCCGCTCAATCCCGCGACGCGCAGTGTTCTTACCAGCGCCGCATCGGGGAACGTCGCTGATTGAATCGTATACAGCTCGTCACCATGCGAGTCCTGTTGCGAACTGATTGATGGATCAGGCGGATATTCGTCCGCACGCCTTCCGTCCCGAATCTCACAGGCCCGAATACTGAGGACTAATTCCCCACAGGTCCAGCCTCCGTGCCGCAGAACGCCACGGTCCAAGTGGTTGCCGAACAACAGACCTGCTGAAATCGGAGCCATCCTATCGGCACGCCTGATGCACTCCCGGTAAAGGGGTGTGGTAGCTACAATGACCTCTTCTCTCTTAGACATCAGCCGCCTCACTTTTTCCGCAGGTGGTCGGACGATTCTCGATCAACTGGATCTGGCGATCGATCCCGGAGAGATCCATGCGCTCCTCGGAGCGAACGGCTCCGGCAAGACCACCCTGGCCTATCTGCTCATGGGGTGCGAGGGCTATACGCCGACGGCAGGAACCGTTCGATTTGCAGGGACGGACCTTCTTCCTCTCAAGATGCATGAACGGGCGAACCTCGGCCTGACTCTCGCCTGGCAGGAACCAGCGCGCTTCGAAGGCGTCACGGTTCGCGAGTATCTGACACTAGGCCGCGCCGCGCTCAATCCTGAACCGGTGCTGGCGCAGGTCGGCCTCGACCCTGACCGCTATCTGAATCGGCGGGTTGATAAATCCCTCAGCGGCGGGGAGCGGCATCGCATCGAGCTGGCCTCCGTGCTGTGTATGAAGCCGGCGCTGGCCATCCTCGACGAGCCGGCCGCTGGCATCGATATGCTGTCAATCAACCACATCATCACCGTGATCCGCACGCTGAAGGACCACGGCGGGGCCGTCCTGCTTATTACGCACCAGGAAGAGGTTGTGGCGATCGCGGATAGGGCATCTCAATTGTGCAACGGGCGGATCGTCTTTTCCGGTGATCCGGTCCATGTCATCGAACATTTTCGCGGGCGGACCTGCGTTCGATGCGATGGAGAAGTCTGCGGCTATGTCCGAGCTTGAAACACTCACCCGCGTGTTGCCGATGGTCGGCACGGAACCGGCGGTCCTCGATGACGAGCGGATCGCGCACGTCGTCGGCCAGGGGCACCGCATATTGAGCCGCCGGTCCGTTCCCGGTCTTGATCTGGATATAGAAGAAACGCCCGATGCGATCGTCGGGAAGATGACCATTCGCGCGGGCGTGGTCCTCGAGCAACCAATCCACATGTGCTTTGGCCTGGCGCATCCGACCGGCAGCCAGACCATTCGCATCGACGTCGTGCTGGAAGAGCGGGCGGCGGCGCGCGTGCTTTCCCATTGCCTCTTCCCCGTCGCGCAATCGGCGCAGCATCGGATGCAGGCGACGATCGACATCGGGCCCGGCGCCTCGCTGACGTACAGCGAGGGCCACTACCACGGCCCGCACGGCGGCATGCAGGTGGTTCCCCATGCATCGATCAAGATCGGAAAGGGCGCGCGGTACTTTTCCGACTTCTCACTGCTGTCCGGTTCCGTGGGTGATCTTGACATCGATTATCTCGTCGAGGTGGAGGAGGATGGCATCGCCGAACTGACCGCCAAGATCTTCGCGCACAGAACCGATCGGATCACGCTGAAGGAAGCCGTCATCCTCCGAGGAGAGCGGTCGCGAGGGCTGATCAAGACGCGCGTGGTGCTGGATGGCGAGGCCTGCGCGGAAATCGTCGGGACGACTGAAGCCCACGCCAAAGGAGCCCGTGGCCATGTGGATTGCATGGAAATCGTACAAGGCCGGGCACAGGCCAGCGCGATTCCCATTGTGCGGGTGTTTCATCCCGAAGCGAAAGTCACTCACGAAGCCGCCATCGGCAGTGTGGACAAGAAGGAATTGGAGACGTTGATGGCGCGGGGACTTGCGCCAGAACAAGCGGTCGAACTGATCGTCAGCGGGATTCTGCGGTGATCGGTCTTTCGGGTAAACCGCACGATTGCATGGCCGGCATAGAGCGCATCACCCCTCTCGGATCACGCATCGGTGCGCACATGGAATCGTGGCTCCAGCGCCTTCAGGTTTTCCATGATGCCGGTATATTCCAGTTCTGCCATGGGCAGCATGGCAGCACCAAAGAACCCTTGGCGTCGCATGCCGATGGCCTTATCGGAGACATTGTCGCGTACCCGGTTCCAGAACGGATGAACAAACGCATCAACCGGCTCGGTGAACCGTCCCTCGTGCATGGCGAACGCGGCGCACGTAATCACCGGAGGGCCATCGAAGTAGCTGATGCCGGACTGAAGCGGGACCGGCATCAAGGGCATCTGATGAGAGCCGCGCATTCCACCGGCCACATAAGGACCGATGGCATAGGGCGCTAAGATCTCGCCGGTCGCCGGGAAATCCTTCTGCACCCGGACCAGCATCACCGGATCGTCCTTGCCGGTGTACTTCCCGGCAATGTTATGTAACCGTGAGGTCGATGCCGCCACCGCCTGTTCGTCGCTGGCGAGGGACCAGACCGATTCCACCACGTACCGTTCGGTGTCCCGCAGCAGTGCGGCGATTTCGTACAACTCTTTCCGGGTATTGAGCTCGATGATCCGGTCACCTTCAGTATGATTGACATCCATGATGACGAAACGAAAGCCTTGCGCCATGTTGGGCGCCAGGATCAAACCCGGTGTGTTCATGGGGTCGGCGAAGGCCAGGTAGAGCGGCAGATTGAAGGCGCCGGGATCGGTCTTGTCAGCCGCGAAGAACAGGAAGGGTTCATTCGGGCGCTCGTTGAATTCCATCTCCGCCACGGCCGGCCCCATCCCGCGCACGTTGCCTGAAAAAGCATCTTTCAACAAATCCTGACCTGCACCGTACAGCCCCTGCTGTTTGGCCACGTTCGTCCCGGCCAGAAAGGCATCCCAAGCCAGCTTGTGGACAGTTTCATGTCCCACGCCGTGCCGATGACTCATCAGGATTGCGATGTCGTCCCCGGTGCTGCTGACATGATGGTCGATCAACCACGAGGAGCCATGCTCGGCAATATGGTTCCGCACGCTTTCCAGCACTTGCCGCGAGGGACAGATATGGCCGCCGATAGAGCCGATATCGGCTTTGATGACGCTGAGGGTGACTTTCATGGCGATATTCCTCTTCTGTGCGGACGATGAGCACGGTTCCTGCCTAGACTTTAGTATCGAGCAATCTCGATGCCACAGCGCTCAGGGGCAGATCGTTCTTCGATTCCCCTGATTGATTACATGGGGTCTCGATGCGCGGACCTCTTGGATCGGGCCATCGGTTGGGGTAGGCGTCTACAGAGAAGTGGATCTCTGTGAGGCAAGATGCAACAGCGGACGAGTCATTACGAGCGCGTGCACCAGGTACACTCATGCCCTTGCGATCGAGGTGAGCTGGTTTCTCATTCAGACCGTTACAGACCACTTCTGTGAGCCACGCGCTGACGGGATCGGCACTTTGCTTGCACCTCAGTGTGAGCGTCACAGGGCTGTTGGAGAAACAGACGACCGAAGCGGGTGTGGCCTTATGACGAATGTGATGGTCACGTTCCGGAGGGAGAATTCGAGTGCTGATAGGTCATGCGTGCCGGCGTTTCTTGATCATAGGTCTTCTTCAACTCCAACTGGTTGGAGGAGTGTCGTTGTGGATGGAACCCCTTCCATTGTCGGAAGCAGCCGAGCAGACGGAAGAACGGTCCCGTTTTTGCCAGGGCTTTCTCTATTGCAGGGAAACCAAAGGAGATTCAACTTCTACTCAAGCATTTCTGTACCTCTACTCAACGGAAGAACGCGGGAGCTATTCCCGACTTACACTCATCCCCTTTTACTCCCGCGAAATGAATCCGGCCGTGGGCTACCTTCGGCAGAGCGTGTTGTGGCCCCTCGGGATTTCCGAGCGCAAGGGGGAGGCCTCATACTTCCAAATTCTGCCGCTGTATTGGCATGCGGAGGACCCGTTACGACGCTACACCGTCTTCCTCCCAGCCTATTTCGACTACGCCACTGAAGACCGACGCTACACGTACGTAATCCCGCTCTATGGACATCATCAGCGCGGCGACCATTACCACCGGTATTACCTGCTCGGCCCGGTCGCGATCGCCACGTATGACGCCCAGATCGATCTTCGGGAGTGGGATATCCTCTTCCCGCTGTTCCACTATGGGTCGGACCAGAACGGGTATGAGACCAGAGTCTTACCGCTCTACTTCTCAGGCAAGAATAACAAAGAGGGAACCTGGTACCGTTATCTTCTTCCTTTCTACGGCCAGTCCGTCACACCTGAGACAAGTCTGAGTTATCTCTTCCCGCTCTATGGCTCGCTGACCGATGCATCCACACAGGAGTCGCGCACCTCAGTCCTTGGACTGCCGCCGCTGCCACGAACGACAGCCTCGGCCCTGGCCTTCTATGAGCATGCCTCGACTCCGATCTTCTACTCGGATCGGCTGTTTCCACTCTATCGCTACTCCTATGCTGCGACGGACGATCTCCGCCAGCTGGACCTCATCACGCTCTTCCAGATGAAAACAAGTCCCACTCTCACCGCTCATCGTCTGTTCCCGTTGTACTTCTATGAAGATGACCGCCAAGCGAACCGCACCGGATGGTCTGTGCTAGGCCTTGATCAATTCTCCCTGGCTGGATACGGACATGACCCGAGCATGAGATGGCATCAGGTAATGCCGCTGTATCGAGTGACCGAGGATCTCACGACACAGACGCACAACACCGATGCCCTCGGCTTCGGCCCGATCTCGTTCTTCCGGTATTGGAAGAACCCGGAGGGCCTCGGTCACCGATTATTCCCGCTCTATGATTATGATCATCCTGAGGCCGAGGAGTGGCACTGGTCTGCATTGTTCTCCGGCCCTCTGTCTCTCTATCGCCATGACGCCAAAGGCGGCTCCGTCCACGACCGCTTCATTCCACTGTACGATTGGAGGCGCAATGGGGACTGGCGGGAGTTGTCGGTCATCGGGGTATCAGACTTCTCGATGTTCCATCAAGAAAGCGGCCCGACGCGGTTCGCCCACCGCCTCTTTCCCCTGTATCGGTACCGCCACGATCTTGCCGATGACGACGTCACGATGGAGACACTCTTTGTCCACCGGCACCATTCGACCCCAGAAAAGGGCGATGATCGATTCCTGCTGCTCTGGGAGGCATCGTGGCAGCGACAGCAGCCGGGATGGGAACTGGATCTCTTGGGCATCAAGCCGGCGACGTGGTTCCACCATGAGTCGAGTCCCGTGCGTACCGCCGACCGCCTCTTTCCCTTCTACGGCTATCAGAGCGTTCCCTCAGGCGAGTGGGGGCTGTCCTTATTGGGATTCCCGCCTCGCGAGCGGGACTTCGCCTGGTCGATCTACGAACAGGGAGGCTCACCGACGTATTTCTTGACCCGCCTGTTCCCGTTGTACCGCTTTGAGCGAAATGACGAAACGAAGGAAGTGAATTGGTCCGCCTTGCTTCTGTACCGGCACGTGGAAAAGGGATCTCATCTTCTCGATACACTCCCCCCTCTGCATGAATACGAACGCGATGACGAGACGGGCATGATGGAGCTGAGCTTGGCGGGGCTCAAGCCGATCACCCTATTCAACTATGGCAGGGGCCCGGATGCGAGCCATTCCTATCTCTTCCCGCTGTACGACTATGATCGGGCGGGAGAAGCCAGCAGATTCTCGATGATCGGCTGGCCCAAGGTCGGGACCCTCCCGACACTGTCTCTCTTCGAACGGGTAGACACACCCTCATTGACGGCACATCGTTTGTTTCCACTCTACCGGTATCGGCGGGACGATGAGGCCAAAACGCGTGACTGGGATGCCCTCCTTCTCTGGTGGCATCGGGAAACAGCGCAATGGATGCGGGATGTCTTTCTGCCAATCGCGGATATCGCGCATGACCGGCAACGGGACGAACGTGACGTCGGGGTCTTGGGTATCCGCCCACTGACCTTCTTCCGGTATCAATCGTCGCCCACCGGCTACTCGCATGCTGCCGCCCTGCTCTACAAGTACAGTTTGGAGGCGGAGCATCAACGTCTCTCCGTCATTGGTCTCCCACACGACGGGAGCGGTCAGGCCCTCTCGCTGTTTGCGCTGGATCGGACTCCGTCCGCACTCACACATCGATTCTTTCCGCTCTATCGGTATGCCAGTGACGAGCAGGCCAAGACGCGGGATTGGCAGG
>JAYWIP010000108.1:0-5367 GCA_039794465.1 Nitrospira sp. | reverse complement strand
GACTATCGACTCTGCTGAACGACCGTACGCACCTCGGGCGGGATCTGCATGACGGCGTCCTGCAATCGCTGTACGCCATCGGTCTCAGCATCGAGACGACCCGACGAGGGGAGCCTCGCATGACTCCGCAATCGCAGCGTTCTATTGCCGATATCGTTGTGCAAATCAACCGGCTTATCGACGAGATACGCCACATGATTCGACGGCTTGAACAGGGTGTCGTGCACGAATTCGACCTGACCACCGAGCTCCACGCGCTGAAAACCACCTACGACCAGGTCGGCCACATACGGATCACGCTGGACCTTCAAACCGCCGCTATTGAGGTCCTGACGAAGGAAGAAGAACGGGAGATCCTGCATATCGTGCGGGAAGCCCTCAACAACTGCGTCCGCCATGCCCACGCCGCCCATGCGAAGATTGCGATCCGCAAACACGGAGAGAAAATTCTGGTCACCGTCTGCGATGACGGCACCGGATTCACCACGACAGCGGGATCGGTCAAGCGGGGCTACGGCCTCGCCAATATGGAGGCGCGTGCCAGGAAAATCGGGGGCACCTTGCAGGTGCGGTCGGAACCCGGACATGGTACCGACATCACGGCTGAATTTTCGTTGGAACCGATACTGGTCCCTGTATGAAACGGCCGATTCGCACTATCATTCTTGACGATCACGAACTGGTCCGAAAGGGGCTACGCGCGCTTCTCGATCGGGAATCGGACGTGCTCATCGTAGGTGAGGCTGGCACGTGCGATCAGACCCTCGCCATCGCCAGGCGACTTCATCCGCAGTTGGTCTTGCTTGACATGAAACTGCCTGATATCTCCGGCATAGAAGCCTGCAGGCGGCTCCTTGCAGAGATGCCGCAGCTCAGAATCCTGGTCCTGACCAGCTACGCTGAAGAAGCCACTGTCGCCGCCGCGATCCGAGGCGGCGCGCACGGCTATGTGCTCAAGGATGTGAAACCGGATGATCTTATCCGCGCCATTCGCACTGTTGCAGGGGGACGTTGCTACCTGGATCCACGCATCACCCAACAAACCTTTCGGTGGATTCGAACCAGCGCAAGTTCCGGCGGTAACATTCAAGGGATGAGCCAGCTGTCGCCTCAGGAGCGTCTGATCATGCCGCTGCTCGCACAAGGCAGGACGAATAAAGAAATCGCCACACAACTGGGGCTCAGCGACAAGACAATCAAGAACTATCTGGCGAATATTTATGACAAACTCGGTGTGAATCGACGCACCGAAGCCGTGGCCTGGTACATGAAGGAACTGCCCCTCTCTCCTTCCGTCGAGACCAGCTAACCCGCGCTCTTCATAACAGCTCAGAATGAATCAGCCCGAATCGCATCTCGTGCGGCTTCGGCGTTGCCTTACACGTGCCCCGCGGACCGACGATGAGCTGCTGCATGGGGCGCTCAAGATTCGGCGCGCGATTCCGAGAAGATAACGTCGCCCCGTACTCTCTCAGCAAGGGAGTTGCCCTGAAGCCATGCCCTCCGCGCCGGAGCTACCGACGACCGCTGTTCTGCTCATCGAGCCCAAGAAGAGTCTTGTACTCACGCTTCAAGATCTGCTGATGGGCCATTTTCAGACTGCCCTTGACCTCGCCGTTGCCGGCTCTCTACACGAGGGGATGACGCACCTGAGTACCCATCCGGTGGCCTTGACACTCATGAACCTGTCGCTTCCCGACTACAGAGGGCTTGATGCCGTACGCGCCGTGCGTCTCGCCGTTCCTGATACCGCGCTCATCGTCTACAGCGCGACTCCATCAATACCGCTGCTGCTTGAGGCCGTGCGTGCGGGGGCTCATGGCGTCCTCTCCCTCACCGACACGCCTGCAGACACATTTCATCTGGCCGTCGAAAGTGCGATGATTCGAGCGCCTCAGCCGGCGATGCAGACCGGGCCCTCGTCGCCCGAACAGTCGCGCACCGGTTCGGCCGCGATGCTGAAACTGGTGCATGACTTGAATAACACCATCATGTCCATCAATGGATTCGCCGACCTGCTGCTCAATCGATTGTCTACGGAAGAACCGGCGCGGGTCACCTCCGAACAAATTCAAAAAGCCGGAACACGAGCCGCAGCGCTGATAAAATCCCTCTCCCTATGTCCGGACATCGCCCCCTCAGTTATGCCGGCATGCAACACCGACTCGGTATGCTCCGCACAACCTGCGCCGATTCTTTCTTCAAATTGACAGCTGCCGATTCAGTCACTAGGATACGTTGCTGTCCGTAGTGAACTATTCTGTACGCTTCTTCCCCGCAGGAGGACTGATGACCGAGCATTCGTCACCGTCGCCCGTCGCGCCACAGAAACACACCTATCCCCCCAGTAACCCTCTCGAGCGCGCCTTCGAATCCGTGGTCTTCGCCAGCCGATGGATTCAAGCCCCGTTGTACGCCGGGCTCATCGTGGCGGAGCTGCTCTATGCCTACAAATTTCTCGTGGAATTGTGGGAGATGGTAACCCACATCCATAAGATGGACGAGACCGTCTTCATGCTGGGCGTGTTGGGCTTGATCGACGTCACGATGGTGGCGAATCTGCTGACCATGGTCGTCATCGGCGGTTATGCGACCTTCGTCAGCAAGCTGGACCTGGAGTCGCACCCGGACCGGCCGGACTGGCTCACGCATGTCGATCCGGGCACGATCAAGATTAAACTCGCGGCCTCGCTGATCGGGATCTCCAGCATCCATTTGCTGAAAGCTTTCGTCGACGTGGCGAACGAAAACCCCGAACACATCAAGTGGAAAATCTTCATCCACATGACGTTCCTCGCCTCCGCCATTCTGCTGGCCTGGACCGACAAAATCATGCAAAAGGAAAAGAAGCACTGACGCGGCGTCTCTCGTGAAACGTATCTCGCATCCCGCGAACGACACTTCACGAACGACGAGCGACGCGGATCACTGCCACGCCTGAGTGAGCTGGCCCTCGCTGTCCCGCCAATGAGGCGTCCAGGCGAGCGCCACGAGTTTGACGGCAATGTTGGCTTTGGTGGGCTTGATGGAGATGGTTTCTAGCTTTTCATTCAATGGGTCGGTTGCCGCGGTCAACGCGTCACTCTCCGACTTGAATTGCGCTTCAAGATCCGCCAGTTGATGTTGGAGCGCCGCCACGTTTTCTTCCGCCGCCCCGACATCTTGAGATTCCTTCATGACCCGACCGGCGCTCCGGACCGCCGTCGTGGCGCGCCCGATGTTCGAGGCGCTGATCGTCTTCCGCCCCAAGAAGGCGCCAAGAATGGAGGCGCCGACCGAAATGGCCGCCTGCACCTGACTGGAGCGGGATTCGGCCTGCTGCTTTTCCTTCGCCAGCTCCGCTCGCCTGATGCGGTCTTGCAGCGCCGTAATCTTCGGGGCATATCTCTGGCGAAGCGTCTCAGCGCCCTTATCGCGTTGTTCTCGTCCGGTCTGCTGCAGACGCACTCGAAAATCCCGCTCGGACTCCCCTGGCATGGACACTACCTTTGTACTCGGACTCCTGAACAACTCGAGTTTTTGGGTCCTGAAGAGCCACCCGCCGAAGTCCTTATTCCATTCGGCATAGTTCTTGGCTTTGCCGGCACTCGCCGGCAACGCAAGAAACTGCGCGCCCTCGTCTGGATTCTGTTCCAGATCAGCCACGACTAAATCCGTCGCGGTCGCCCGATCCCAGTCGACGGCGACAGGACCGTCCGCAATCGGCGCCAAGACCGTCACATCCTGCGTGCTGTCGATCCCACTTTTGGCATCGGAGAAACGGATCTGCGACGAACCTATCAACGTCGGGGCATAGAGCAATTCACTTCCCTGCGGCCGGCTCCCACGCAGCGGGACAAAATGCTGCGGAACGTCCGGAGGAAGCATGGGGCGAGCGGACGTCAAACGTGCACCGTCATTCGTCATTCGTGAAGCAGTTGATACATCTATTCCGTCCGTTTGACGTTTGACGTTTGACGCCTGACGCTTCACAGGGTCCATCAGCGCCTTAATTTGAGTCCTCGTCAGAGGCCCGCGCAGATACGACAAGCACCAACGCGTTTCAAAGACCACTGGTTCGTCCTCATGGACGTTGTTCATGAGAAAGATCCGATTACCCAGTCCCGCGAGCGTCTGCTCCATACGCCCTCGATCGAACTTTTTCCCCGCGCTGGACGACGCCCCCTCCAACCCCTCGAGCACACGTGCTTTATCTCGCTCCGTTTGTAACCGTCCGATGAACCAGGTGCCGGTATTGGCCAACCCCTTGTAGTCGAGATCGACGGGATTCTGCGTGGCCAGCACGACGCCGAGCCCGAATGCGCGCGCCTGCTTGAGCAAGGTCATCAACGGCAGTTTCGATGGAGGGTTCGCAACCGGCGGGAAATACCCGAAGATCTCATCCATGTAGAGAAGCGCCCGCAAACTGGTTGTCCCCGATTGAGCCCTCATCCACCCGACCATCTGGCTGAGCAAGAGCGTCACAAAGAACATCCGCTCCGCATCGTTCAGGTGGGCGATCGAAAAAATTGCATGCCGCGGCTTTCCTGCTGGCGTATAGAGCAGCGATTGGATGTCCAGCGCTTCACCTTCCAACCAGGCCTGAAAGCCCGGAGCAGCCAAGAGATTGTTCAGCTTCATCGCGAGGGCGAAGCGGTCTTTCGACGGGAAGAACGACTCTACGTCCATGACGCCGATTTTGGCGACCGGTGGCGATTGAATAGCTTGGATCAATGACGCGAGATCCAGATCTTCTTCCTGCTTCCAGGTCTGATCGAGGATGGTGGACAAGAGAATGTGCTCGCGGCTCTGGATCGGATCGGCTTCAATGCCGAGCAGCCCCAGGAGGCTCGTAACCGTCGTGCTGATTCGCTCGCGAAGCAACTCCGAATCCTCCAGTACATCGGCAGCCGGAGCCGCAAAGGATTTGAGAATCGACACTGACAAACCGGCATTGCTGCCCGGCGTGTAAATCGCGATCTCTGCCGCATCCCGCAACCGCTGGATACGAGCACCGTCTTGCTGCCAGCCGGCCAGCCCCTTCGTCCACAACTCAGCCTGCGCTTTCGCATAGTCAGCCGGCGACAACCCCTTCTTGCGCGCATCGTCTTCGTTGATCCAAGGCTGAAAGTCTTCACCCTTCAGGCTTGGAAACGTCAGCATCAAGTTGCCGAGGTCGCCCTTCGGATCGATGATAATGGCAGGGATGTTGTCGATGGCGGCTTCTTCAAGCAACGCCAGACAGAGGCCCGTCTTACCGCTGCCGGTCATACCGACGCAGACTGCATGGGTCACGAGATCTTTCGAGTCGTAGAGCAGCCATCCCGGCCTGGCCTGCTTGGCTGCCAAATCGTAGGGCCGGCCCATGTAAAAAACGCCGAGCTTTTC
>JAYWIP010000107.1:0-6126 GCA_039794465.1 Nitrospira sp. | reverse complement strand
GCACTTTTGACCTCCAACTGTCGTTAGAAGGCCGGCATTATAACGAGATCACCCGTCAGATCCAAATCCCCATGTGTAGCGTCATCGCTAAAGGCATTCCTCCTACCCAATCTTACTGACGGGAATCGCTTACGCTGGCAGCCTCTTCTCGGTGGATGATCTGGAGTCGACCATCGTTTCTCTGTATAGTGCATCCATGGAATGGTTGAACTACCATCATCTTCTGTATTTTTGGGCTGTTGCGAAACACGGGACCGTCGCCAAAGCGTGCGAGGAGCTTCGCCTGGCTCAGCCGACGATCAGCGCGCAACTTCGGGTCTTTGAGGACCGGCTGGGAGAAAAATTGTTTCTGCGGAAAGGTCGGCACCTTATTCTGACGGAAATGGGCCGTATCGTCTTTAAACACGCCGAAGATATCTTCTCAATAGGACAGGACCTGATGAATACGGTGAAGGGACGCAGCATCGGCCATGCCGCCCGCCTCACCGTCGGCATTGTCGATGTCGTGCCGAAGCTGCTTGCCACTAGGCTTTTGGAATCCACGTTCCAAAGCTTCCCCGCTGTGCGCTTGATCTGCTGGGAAGACAAGCTGGACCACCTGTTGGCCGACCTGGCGATCCATGAACTGGATGTGGTCATCGCCGACACACCGGCACCGCCGACGATCAAAGTGCAGGCGTATAACCATCTCCTGGGCGAATCACAGATCACATTCTTCGCTTCAGCCAAGTTGGCTGGACGCTACCGCCGCAACTTTCCTCGTTCCTTACATGGCGCGCCAATCTTATTGCCCACCTCTAATACGATGCTTCGGCGGCTGTTGGATGATTGGTTCACGAGCCAAGAATTGGTCCCCACCGTCATCGGAGAATTTGAAGATAGTGCCACACTAAAAGCCTTCGGCCAAGCCGGCCACGGATTGTTTCCTGGATCTACCGTCATGGAAAAAGAGATCTGCCGGCAATATCGCGTGCAAGTTGTACGACGAGTGGATGCTGTCAGGCAGAAGTTCTATGCCATCAGTGTCGAGAGGCGGCTGAAACATCCGGTTGTCATGGCCCTCTTCAACACGGCCCGCCAGGAAGTGCTCAGCTAGGCAAAGGCGGCGATCTCCGGACACGTCATTTCCTCCTCAACGTGCGAACGTGTGCCAATACGTCCTTAGATTGTTCCTTGGAAAGCCGCCATTTCCATGACGGCATCACCTTCCCGGGGCGTCCTTCGTGAATGGTAGTCAGCAAATCAACGTTCAGTTTTCGCTGAGTCGTGGCTGAAGATAAGTCCACAACATTAGCCCCCGCAATCTCAAGACCATCGCCTCGACCTCGAGGTCCGTGACATATCGCACAGTACTTTAGGAAAAGCTCCCTTCCAGCTTGAGGATCTCCGTCTATTGCAATATCATGTGCCAGGCCGACTTTGTTCCGGACGATGTCGCCCCCGGATGCCGCTGTCTCCAACTCAGGTCCAAGCCTCCGCTCGGCGGCCTCCGTGGCAGTCGCTAGCAATACTAGACCAAGCGCCAACGGAGCCAGAATGCGCAATCTCCAACAGAGTCTGCTTCTCGAGGACAGCCTTGCGTTTGATCTCATGGCAGCCATTCTCCTGAACTCAGCGCGCACGGATCACGTAAATCTCGTCGGGAACTGTTTCACCAAAGCAGTCGACAGCGTATCCGGGATCACATAGATATGATGCTCCATCATCTGCCAGATGTCTTCCTCGCCGATATAATCTCTTGCCTGCAACCTGTCGATTTGCACGACATGATGGTCCACATGAGTGCCAAACAAGTCTCGAACACCGTCTCTTGATAGGTAGGGACTAATCCCATTCAGAAATGTAGCGATCTCGTCCGTACTCGATGAACATTCGGCCATAGCGGATTTTTGCTGCTGCTTATTCCCAGCCACAATGGCAAGGGAATAGGGTTTGACTGCTCCATAATGCTTCGTCATCAAGGAATGCAGCCGATCAGAGGCCGCTTCGCCGCAATACAGTGCGAAGGTCTTTGCAATCTCTCTTGCGTTGGTTGCAATGGCGTTCTCTGCAAATCCTAGCGACCGAAGGTCATTCTTGGCGTTGTCCATGACGACATCCGAATCCAAAAGTGATGCCGAGACCATTGATTCCGCATAACAGCCTGCAGGTCCGCCGCAGTGACAGGGTGCGGGGCTGGCTCTGAATTCCATTCGTGCGTGCAACCCGCGAGGCCAACGACGACAAGCATCAGTCCTGTCATGGAGTGACATATTCTGTTCTTGGAGCCCTCCATCATGTCGTGTCGCGTCTTCCCTCGCATCTGACTCCGATGTACAACTGCCAGTCACAACTGACAAATAGAAAGAATTAGCGATCATCATCTATAAACTAGATGGGCGCACATCGAACGGCGCATCACATGACACTCCGTGAGTCAATCGAAGAAAATTGACTCGACAAGCGAGTTCTCCCTATCATGATCTATGAATTCCCTCCTGTCTGTCCGTGGTGTAGACTAACTCCTTATGAGCGATAACGACCGTTCCAGAGCTAGCCTGACACTCGGCGTGGGGAATACTGTCCAACCTATCGCTTGGGCCGACTCCCGTTCAGACGAATCCTCCATCGACGAGATCCTTGCGCCGACTAATCTCCAATCCTGGGAACAAGCACAACTCCCCAGACAATTGAGGTTTTGCTCCGGTCTGCCCATCACGCTAGTCCTGCTCTTCCTGCTGATCATCATTTTCGTCCCTTGGAATCAGACGATAACCGTGACGGGTCAGATGTCGGCCTATACTCCCTACGAGCGGCCGCAGGACATCGAGGCCCAGATCACCGGCCGCATCAAGAAATGGCATGTGTTAGAAGGTGATTACGTGAAGGAGGGAGATCTGATCCTTGAACTGGACGACACAGATCCCAATTTTATGTCGCCCCACTTGCTTGCATTTCTGAATCAGCGCAAGCACGCGCTGGAGAAGACCCAGCAGGCAGCGCTGGCGAGGATCGAACAGCTCGACAAGCGGATCGTCGAAATGCGAAATCTCGTGAAAGCCGCCGTTCCGTCCGCAGAAGCCCGCGTCGTCGAAGCGGGCAGCAAAGTGCGTGAGGCCCACCAGATAGTCGAAGCCGCCAAGATCGCCGCGACGACGGCGGCCCTGAATGTCGAGCGGCACAAACAATTGTCAAAACGAGGATTGGTTTCGCAACGAGAGCTGGAATTGACGATCCAGGCCGACACCGCAAGCCAAGCGGCGCTCGAAGGGGCTCGCGCGAATCTGCACGCGGCCGAGGAGGCGATGAAAGCCCTCAGTTTCGGCCGCGACCAAGTCAATGCAGAGATGCTGCAACGGCTACTGGATGCCGAGGCTGGGCGCGATGCGTCGGTGGCCGAGGCAGCCAGAGTCGGTGAGCAGCTGGCCGATGTGTCGCTCCGGTTCTCAAACGCCGAGCAACGACGTCTGGCCGGTAAAATCCTGGCTCCCATCGCCGGCACCGTCGTCAAGATGGCCAAAGTCGGTGTCGGCGAGACTGTGCGTCAAGGCGATACGTTGCTCCGCCTGTCTCCTACCAGTTCGGACAAAGCGATTGAGATGACCGCGGACGGGCTGGACGCCCCCCTGTTGAATGTCGGCCGGAAGGTCAAAATTCTCTTCTATGGGATCCCTGCGATCCCCCTGCCGGCATGGCCTGACCTGATGGCCGGTACCTATTCCGGCGTGATCAAGGTCATCGATCAGGTCGACGATGGGAAAGGAAACTACAGGTTTTGGGTTGTGCCTGATCCGGACGATCGCGGCTGGCCGGAACAATCTCACGTGCGTCAGGGCACGAAAGTGATGGGATGGGTCATCCTGAACCGTGTTCCCCTCTGGTATGAGCTGTGGCGCCGATTCAACCTCTTCCCACCTGATTACCAGGAACGGCCTCCTTCGGTGCTTGATACCCTGTTGCCGAAGGCAGGACGAACCTCGAAGTAGTCTTGCCCTTCCCTCGCAAGACCGTTCTGCTTCTGAAGACAGAAACCAGCCCGTACATTATCAGACAGGCAACCGCACAGGGCCGTGTGAATCGTCGAGACTGATGCGGCGATCGAGATAGGGCGTGAGGCCAGGGTCGTTCGAGACAAAAATAACGGACCAGGGCTCGTCTTTCGAGCAGAGCCGCCGCAGGATGGCATCACGCAACGCCGGTTGCATGTCGTGAATCATGCCGTCGAAGATCAGAAGTTGCGGCCGTCCCAGAATGGCGCGTGCGAGGAGAATGCGCAACACATGGGTCGGCGCAGGAATCTCCCCCAGTGCGCTGATGCTGGAGTTGATACCGAGCGGGAGAGCCGCCACCTCTTCCTGGAGCTGCGTCAACCCGAGTGCCCAGCGGACATCGTCGTACGAGATGTAGGGCCGGCGCCATACGATATTATCGGCGATCGTTCCGTCGATCAGAGAAAGGTGTGAATCGATCATGAACCCGCGGCATCGATTGACGACGCTCAGATCAAGATGCCGAAGCTCGATATCGTTGTAGGAAATGAATCCGCTGGTCGGCGGTTCGAGACCGGCCAACACCCTGGCCAAGGACATTCTCGTCGCCGTTGTCGTCGTGTAAATGCCGACCTTCTCGCCGGGGGCAACGTCCAGATCAAGATTGCCGAACGCCGCCGCGCCATTCTGTATCAGGCCGAGTCCTTTGCACATCACCCGGATACCATGGACCTTGGGGTCAGGGAGGGTGACGGTAGATGTCGGGGGAGGATGGCGCTGATCCTTCGGCAGCGAGAAGAAGGCATCCAGATCGACCAATGCCGTGAAGAAGAAATACACCTGCCCGATACTCTTGACCACTGCGTCGAAGTTGATAAGAAGACTGCCGACCACGACCTCGACCGCGACCAGTTGGCCGAGGGTCAATTGCCCGGTGGACAGGAGCCAGCCGGCCAGAGCCAGGGCACCGCTGTGTGCGAGGGCTTGCCCTCCAACGGACGCGATAAATTGGCGAAGCAAGACGGCGAACCGCGCTCGCCGATACTCCATATACTTCTTTGCAAGCTCATCGGTCTTCTCCATGAGCAACGCCCGGCTGTCGGTCGCCTTGATGTGCAGCACGTTCTGCGAAATTTCCTGGATCCAGTGCAGCACGTCGTACTTGGCATGAGACATTTCGACGGTCGTCCGCAGCCCTCCGCGAGACAGGACGAAGAAAATGAGGGCCGATCCGGTGAGCAGGACCAGGTTAAACAGAATGAAGTACGGATGGTAGAAGACCAGGATCGTCATGCCGATCACGCCGCCGACAAGCACATGGATCAGGTCGACGAGCAGAACCGCCAGCGCGCGCTGCATGAACGCCGTTTCCATGAAGACATTTGAGATCCTTGGTCTGAATCCCTGAAATCGAATATGTGGAAGACCCTGGGCCATCGCGAAGGCCGTCCTGACAAAGATCCGGCGCTGGAGCACCTCGACCGCATAGTATTGCAAGGCCTTGAATGCCCCGACGACGGCCAGCACCGCGACCATGATCGTGGCCAGTGTGGCGATCATGACCGGTTGGATTGCAAAGGAGAACGTATTGACCAATTCTTGAACGGTCAAGGGGATGATGAGGGAGAAGAGCCCGATCACCAGCGCATAGGAGGTCACGAGAACCAAGATTCTGCGTTCAAGCCGGAAAAAGCGCTCCAAAAGCTTCAACACGTGAAACAGGTTCGGCGGATGTGTGCTGGATGCTTGCTGCATATATCAGTATCCCACGATCATTCGGGCCGTGAGAGCATACACATGGTGCCAGCCCCGCGCCCTACAGACCCTATACCCACTCCCGCACTCACGCTGCCCCACCACGCTCTTTCCTCCAGTCATTTCAGCGGGAACCGACTCGTATGGCGTCACCCGGATTCTTGGCCCACGCGCCGATGGCCCACTGGTAAAATGCCAGTGCCTTGTGGTAGTCGGCCTTGGCCCGGATGACTTGATATTGCGAGTCGATAGTGTTGCGTTCACGAAGATTAACGAACAGGATGCTGCTCGCTCCCAGGCTGAAACGATAGCGCTCTCCTTCTTCGACGATTTCCACCAGACGGAGCGCCTGTGCGGCCTCTTCGATTCGCTCGTTCGCCCGCTCAATCGCAGAGAGCGCATT
>JAYWIP010000106.1:0-3794 GCA_039794465.1 Nitrospira sp. | reverse complement strand
TCGAGGCTGAGCCCTCTGAGCCCGTCATTTCCGCCAAGCTCAAGAATGACCACATCAGGTTTGCTGCCGAGCACCCAGGGAACACGGCGGAGGCCGCCGGCCGTGGTATCGCCGCTGACGCCGGCGTTGATCACCCGATACCGATAATCGAGCTCGTCCAGCCGACGCTGAAGTTGGGCCGGATACGCGTCGTCCCTGTTGACGCCAAGCCCCGCGGTGAGACTGTCGCCGAAGGCCACGATGCGAGGCCTGGTTTGTGGTGGGTCGGATGAATCGTTTGCGACGGCCGTGTGGAAACAGAAAACAGTCAGAGTCAATGACAAGAAATGAGACAGACAGTGATGTCGTAGCCCGACGCGCCGCAAATTCGCTTGCCCCTTTCCTCGGTACAGTATAATACCATTCGAGGTGTCGCTCTGTCGGTACGAGTGAATTGTCCATGATCCAATTGAAAGATGTGTCAATGATTCTCGCGGCGGCCGGCCGTTCCGTGAGAATTCTCGAGGGAATTTCTTTGTCGATTCCCGCCAAACAGACGGTGGCCGTCGTCGGCCCGTCGGGAAGCGGCAAATCGACGTTGCTGGGGCTGATGGCCGGACTCGATCGTCCGACAGCCGGATCGATCACGCTCGACGGGACGGAAATTACGACGCTATCGGAAAGCGGCATGGCCCGATTCCGACGTGAAAAGGTAGGGTATGTCTTCCAATCGTTTCATCTGATCCCCACCCTCACGGCGATCGAAAACGTTGCGGTTCCGCTGGAACTGAGCGGCGAGCGGAAGGCCGTTGTGCGGGCTGCGGAATTGCTGGCGGCGGTGGGACTCTCCGATCGCATGGAGCATTACCCCGTGCAGCTGTCCGGTGGAGAACAGCAGCGGGTGGCAGTGGCGCGCGCCTTTGCCTGCCGTCCGCCAATCCTCTTGGCCGACGAACCGACGGGTAATCTGGACAGCGCGACCGGCGCGTCCGTCATTGATCTCTTACTCTCGCTGCATCGCGACTACGGTACGACCCTGGTACTTGTCACGCATGATACAACTCTGGCGGCTTTGACGCAGCGAGTGGTGTCTATGCGCGACGGGCGCCTGGAGTCAGATTCCATGCCCTCCTATTCCGGTTTCATCAACGAAAGTCCGATCGCAGCGTCACATCCGGGCCAGGTCTTTCCCCCCGATCGGACATTCTCAGATTCCACCCCCGAATCCCGCTCATGACCTCCTTTACACTCAATATGGCGTGGCGAGAGACACGCGCGGCATGGCGGCACTTTCTTTATTTCCTCGTCTGCATTGCCATCGGCGTCGGCGCCTTAACGGGCGTCTCGCTCTTCGGAACACAGGTCGAGCGGACGGTCACCAAAGAAGCGCGTAGCCTCCTGGGCGGCGATCTTGAAGTCCGGTTGTCCTGGCAAGTGAGTCCGACCGGTCAAGCCGTCTTTGACTCGCTAAAAGATCGCGATGTGACAATTACTCATATCAGCGAGCTGGTAGCCATGGCGGCGAAGGCTGAAGTATCCACGGCCGGGCAGCCGACACAAATCATTGAGCTCAAAGCCGTCGAGCCACAGTACCCGTTATATGGTTCACTTCGAGTGGAACCCAACGGCGACTTGGCGGAACTCCTTCGCCGGCAGACGAGAAATTGCCTCGAGCGTCTGTGTTTTGGAGTGGTCGTCCAGGAATCTCTGTTGATCAGAATGGGACTCGCTGTCGGAGATCGGCTCAAGATCGGGCAAGGGCAGTTCATCATCACCGGCGTCGTCAGGACAGAGCCGGATCGTATGGCCAATGCCTTTAGCCTTGGTCCTCGGGTATTCATGTCGCAGGAAGGGCTTCGGGCGGCCGACCTGATCAAATTGGGCAGTAGGGTTCGTGAACGATATCTGCTGAAAATCCCGAGCGCCATGGCCCCGGAGCCGCTGCTCTACGAGTTGAGAGGACGACTCGCCTCTGACTCAGCCCGTGTGTCGGGATACCGTGACGCGCAACCGCAACTGAAGCAGTCTCTGGAACAGCTGACCCGTTATTTGGGCCTGATCGGGTTGACTGCGTTGTTCGTGGGAGGACTGGGAGTCGCTACCTCGGTTCATGCCTTTATCCGGGAAAAGCTGAATACCATCGCTATTCTGAAGACGGTCGGAGCGGATTCCCCGACGATCATCCGGACCTATGTGCTGCAGGCGGTGATCCTCGGACTGGTGGGAAGCCTCGTCGGGCTGATCATCGGTGTGCTCCTCCACCAGGGGCTGCCCTGGATGATCGCAGCACTGATGGCATCGGACCTGCTCGATCAATTGGGATTTGCGAAGGGAGGGATGGAGGTATCGTTCGCTCCCCTGGCAAAGGGATTGGCGTTGGGCCTGTTGTCCACACTGCTCTTTACCCTGTGGCCGTTGCTGACGATCCGCGAAGTCAAACCGGCTCGGATTTTTCGCCGTGATATCGCTCCGCTGACGTCCTCCGGTGGTCCGGAGAGGACGCGGTGGTGGATGTTGTGGCGAGGAATGGATCGGGTCAAAACCCTCACATCAATCGGCATCGGTCTGGGATTGACCCTTCTCTCCATATGGCAAGCCGGATCGTGGAAAGTCGGGGCTCTCTTCATCCTTTCGTTCACGATTGCCGTACTGCTGTTGGGCCTATCAGCTCGTTTGGCACTCTCGGCCCTCAAGCAATGGCCGCGCCCGGAGCATCTCGTGCTTCGCCAAGCGTTGGGTAACATCGTGCGGCCGGGAAGTCAGGTCGTGGGCATCACGATTGCCATCGGAATCGGAGTCATGGTCGTGACCACGGTCTCGCTTGTCGAACGGTCGTTGCTCACGGAGGTCGGCGAGAAGCGGCCGACCGACGCCCCGACTTTCTTCTTCATCGATATCCAACCCGATCAGTCTGAAGAATTTGTCGCGCTCCTCCGCCGGCGATCGAACGATCCGGCCCCCAGGTTGACCCCGCTGATTCGATCACGTCTCTCCGCGCTCAAGGGCCATGCCATCAAAGTTGAACCGACGTCCGAGGAGGAAGAGCAACGGGAGAAAACCGCAGAGAAAGAAGAACGGCGGAAGAAATGGTACCTGACCCGTGAATACGTCTTGACGTTTCTTCAAGACCTTCCCAAGGACAACAAAATCATTCAGGGGGCTTGGTGGAAACCGGGGCAGGTCTTTACCAAACCGCTGATCTCGATCGAGGAAGATGCGGCCAGGCAACTCGGCCTCACTGTCGGAGATACCGTCGAGCTTGATATCCAAGGCGCGCCCATCACGGGAGAAATCAGCAGCATTCGACAAGTGGAGTGGGGGAACTTCTCGACCAACTTCTACATGATCTTTTCGCCTGGGGCGCTGGACGGAGCCCCACAAACCTATGTCGCCACTGTTCGTATACATCCATCGGAAGAGGTGGCGCTCCAACAGGCCGTTGTGGCCTCATTTCCCAATGTGACGGCCATCAACATCGGCGACGTCCTCGACAGTTTTGCGCGAGTCCTCGATCGCCTGTCCCTGGCCATCCGTGCGGTAGCGCTGTTCTGTGTGCTATCCGGCGGTCTCGTTATGGCGGCGGCACTGGCCGCAACCCGTTACCGCCGTCTGTACGAATCGGTGATTTTCAAAGCCCTTGGAGCCACGCGTGGAGTGATCGCGCAAACGTTTGCCGTGGAGTACGCATTGCTGGGGGCCCTGGGAGGGCTGCTCGGCAGCGCCCTGGCGAGCGCCTTGTCCTGGGCAATTCTTTCGACAGTGTTCGACCTGGCCTGGAGCCTTCAACCGGCCGTGCTCGCCACGGGCTTCGTCGC
>JAYWIP010000105.1:0-7165 GCA_039794465.1 Nitrospira sp. | reverse complement strand
TTGACGGAGTTCGAGCTTCATCTCTTCGCCGAAGGCACCTGGTACAAGGCCTATGACCGGATGGGGGCTCACATTCGCACGGTGGAGGGCATCACAGGCGTGCATTTTTCTGTGTGGGCACCCAATGCCGAACGCGTGAGTGTGATCGGCGACTTCAATCGATGGGACGGGCGCTGCCACCCCATGAGCAGCCGGGGCGCCACCGGACTCTGGGAACTGTTCATCCCTGATCTGCCCGAAGGGACCCTGTATAAATATGAGATCCGCAGCCAGGCGCGCGGCGCGCTCCTGGTCAAAGCCGACCCGTACGCCCAAGCTGCTGAACTGCGCCCGCGCACCGCGTCCATCGTCCGCGATCTGTCACGTTACTCCTGGCACGACCACACGTGGATGGCCGCGCGCGCCCAGCGGAATCCCCTGTCCGCGCCCCTCTCCATATATGAGGTCCATTTGGGATCGTGGATGCGGATTCCTGAAGAGGGCACCCGCTGGCTGACGTACCAGGAACTCGCGCAGAGATTGATCCCCTACGCGAAGGAGCTCGGCTACACCCATCTCGAACTGATGCCGGTGACAGAACATCCCTTCGACGGGTCCTGGGGGTATCAAGCGACAGGCTATTTCGCCGCCACCAGCCGCTACGGCCGGGCCGAAGACTTCATGGCCTTCATAGACGCAGCCCACCAGGCTGAGCTGGGCGTGATTATGGATTGGGCCCCCGCGCACTTTCCGGACGATCCCCATGGGCTCGCCACCTTCGATGGGACGCACCTGTACGATCATGCCGACCCGCGTCTCGGCTATCATCCCGATTGGCACAGCCGCATCTTCAACTACGACCGCGCGGAGGTTCGCGCCTTTCTTCTCAACAGCGCGATGTTCTGGTTGGACAGCTATCACATCGACGGCCTGCGTGTGGATGCCGTAGCCTCGATGCTCTACCTCGATTACGGACGAAAGGCCGGCGAGTGGATCCCCAACGAGTTCGGCGGACATGAAAACCTCGGCGCCGTGTCGTTCCTTAAAGAACTGAACGTCCTCGTCCATCGCGAACACCCCGGTGCGATCACGATCGCCGAAGAGTCCACCTCCTGGCCCGGGGTCTCACGGCCGACCTACGCGGGTGGGCTGGGCTTTACGTTCAAGTGGAACATGGGCTGGATGCACGACATGTTGGAGTATTTCAGCCACGATCCGGTCCACCGGCGGTTTCACCAAAACCAGCTCACGTTCGGCTTGCTCTATGCGTTCACCGAAAATTTCGTCCTCGCGCTGTCGCACGATGAAGTCGTCCACGGTAAGCGCGCGTTGCTCGACAAGATGCCGGGGGACCTGTGGCAGCGATTTGCCAATCTCCGCTTGCTCTATGCATCCATGTACGCCCATCCGGGCAAGAAAATGCTTTTCATGGGCGGAGAATTCGGCCAGTGGCGGGAGTGGAACCACGACGCAAGCCTGGATTGGCACCTGTGCGACTTCGAGCCGCACCGTGGCCTGCAACGCCTGATCCGCGACCTAAACGGCATACACCGAACGGAACCGGCTTTGCACGAAGCCGACTTTGATTGGAGCGGATTTCAATGGATCGACTTCAACGACACCGACAACTCCGTGATCGCTTTCCTCCGGAAGGCGACCAGCAGTTCCGAGGCTGTCGTCTGTGTCTGCAACTTCACCCCGGTTCCCCGCCATGGCTATCGCATCGGCGTGCCCACCTCAGGGTGGTACCGTGAGCTCCTCAACACCGACGCCTTCTACTACGGTGGAAGCAATGTCGGCAACAGCGGCGGAATCCAGTCCATCGGAAGTCCTTGTCACGGCTTCCCACACTTGCTGACGCTGACCCTGCCGCCGTTGGGCATGCTCCTGCTGAAACGTGAACCAGCCGCAGAACGTTGAGATCTGGAGAGCGTCTTACCAGTGGCGGAAGGGACCCGAATCCAAGTGCACGAACTTCGAGCGGGGATAATACCCGACACCGCCATATCCCAATTCTAGCGCGGCCTGCCTGATCACTTTTGGATGGACGCCGGTAATCCGCAGGTCAATCGCCTGACCCTGCATGTGCAGGCTATGTCTCGCGGCCCGCCGGCCCGACCGCACAAGCCTCGCATTGTACTCCGGAGACCGAAAGCCGGAGACGATTTGAATCTCACGATCGCCACCCAGCGTTTTCTGCACCAGATTGACATGTTCGATCACCCGCACATCCATGGCGGCGATCTCTCCCGTAACATGGCAGCGCAGGATATGGTTCACGTCGTCGAGCGCGGCCCAATCGTACTGACCCGCATCGTTGCGATAGGTCACATCCAGCCGTTCATCTGTCCAGAGATTGACGAATGTCAGCCGTCCCTCCGGCAGATCACGAGCGAACACCGACGGTGGGACGATGAGGCGTCCTCCCACTAACGCAGCCCCTACCAGCGCAGCGCGCAGAAACGTTCGGCGGGTCCAGCCCCGTTCAGATTCCCGCATGTTGTCCACGAAGTCAGCTCCCAATCATGTGCGAAGCAATCACGACTAGCGGTGATCTGGTTGTAACAAACCCGCCGAAGTCGGTCAACGGTTTTCACCTTGCATCCACACGCCACCCCGGCAAGCGAGGCGGAATGATGCGTCATCGCATGCGCAGCCCCATCCGGTTCCGAAGACGGCTGTCGGTCTTCGGGGCATTATTCATAGCGGTTAAGGCCATTTCTCCCTAGACAGCATTGATTCCGACAGGTAAGATCACACCATTTGTCGGGGGTACCGTATGGCCACCATTCTCGTCATCGACGACGAACAATCCATTCGCGGGCTCCTGAGGGAGGTGCTCGAAAAGGCGGGGCATCGCGTGATCGAGGCCTCAGATGGACGCGAAGGGCTTGCCCAATATCAGCAACAGCCGGTTGATCTTGTCCTCATGGATCTGCTGATGCCCGACACTGACGGCTTGGAAGCGACGCTCCAGCTCACGCGCGAGTATGTCGATGCCAAAGTGATCGCCATGACCGGGGCTCAGGGCGACCGCAATTTTCTGGACGTCGCCAAACTCTTCGGCGCCCGCCGCACCATTGCAAAACCTTTTGATATCAATCAGTTACTCCGGGCGGTACAGGAAGAACTCGCCGCGCCATAAGTAGGCAGCCCCGGTTGACAGTTGCGTGCGAACTCTGGGATCATGAGGACCGTATGAGTTCACACGCCCTCCGTATTCTCAAGCTACCCCTTGCGCTGAAACCGAAGACAGGATTGTTGTGGCTGTGGCTCGCCGTACTCGTCTTGACGCCGCTGTTTCCTTTAGAGAATTTCGTCGGGCATGCGCACTGGGACTCTGTCCGTTGGGTGCCCTTTCAGGATTTTTCCTTCTCTGCTGATGGTCTTATAGATATTGCCGGGAACACCATTTGGTTCGCGGTACTCGGGTATCTCTCTTACTATTGGGCAACAGACCCTGGTTCCCCGTTCAGGTCCATTGCGATGGTCTTACTTCTTGCAAGCGGGGTTTCTCTCTCTCTCGAGTTATTTCAGGTCTACTGCCACAACCGCATTCCGTCAATGACAGATGTCGCGTGCAATCTGATCGGTGCCGCGATCGGCGGTTACTTCGGCTGGAAACACCGAGCCCAACTCGCCGCGGAGCCGGTCCGGTATTTGGTCATTGAAGAAGACGGCACACAAACCGTGCTCTGACCCACCTACGATCATCTCGATCGCGAGACCAACGCTTTTCTTGCCAATCCCCGCATCATCGCCGAATCGCTGTAGGCCACTTCGCTGAGCGCATCCATGAGATGCAGACCTCTGGACGCCGCCAGTTCCTTGGCTTTAGCGTAATTCGTCGCGCTGAATCGCGCGACCGCCGGTTGCCCGTTCACAATCTGACAGGCCAGCACTTCATCTCGCACCTCCAGCGTACCGCCTTGTTCGACCAGCGTCTTGGCTTGGGCCGTCGTGATGCCGTGCAACCGGGCGAACTCTTCCAACCCGCCGGTTTCGACCAGTTGTCCATCCGGCATGATGCAGAGCCGCTTGAAATGCGGCGACCAGTCCTTGCGAAAATCGATGTACTTGATGTCACCGCCTTTGGCCACGGATCGATCCAGGGTGCGATAGTCCAGCCCAAGATTCTTTTGCCGCAGCTTGGCTTTCAATTCCTCCGGCAGAGTCCGATGAAATACTTCAACCGCCGCCGCCTCGAGCGAAATTGCCCGAGCTCGCGCCAGTTGCTCCGCTTCGGCAAATTGCATCAGATCCAACACGAAGGTCTGTTTCGGCCCCGTATTGGCCGGATCCACAATGCAGGCGAACAGCCCCCGCGTCAGAAGCCCGCCCGTTTGCGGGTACACATGGACCCCGCCTTGCGTCAGCACCGCCGTCATCCTCTCCAGCGGAACATCGTAACTTTCTGCCAAGACCTTGGCGTGTGCCGCGAGATCCTCCGTGAGCGTCATCGCGCAGACCGTCACATTGCCCGGGGCATCGAACTCGGAATAGTCCTCGACAATGTTGTAGAGGACCATAGGCTTCGGCTTTTCAGTTTTCCTCTTGATCTTGAACATTTCAGCTCGTTTCTCGTATCTGGTCCTCGGCCAACTCGATTGACGCTTCACGAGATACGTTTCACGTGCCCATACGCCGGCAACGTCTGTAGGCGCCGATCTTCCACCGGCCCGCCGATCGTGAAATGATAGAGCGATTGCAATGCCATCCCCTTGACCGCCACAATCTCATGCACCGGGTCGTCGAAGAAGCAGCCGATGCCGGTCGCGCGCACGCCGGCCGATTCAGCTTCCAGATACAGCACCTGGCCCAGCAACCCAGATTCCCAAAACAGGCGTGGATACCACCAGGCACCACGCCCACGCAATCCCCCTTCGAACTCCGCCAACATCCCGAACGAAAAAGCGCTGTCTCCGGCAATATCTTGCCGGCAACTGACTTGCGCCGCCAACTGCCGCGCATCTCCTTCCAGCAGCCAAAAGAGCGGCAGATCTTCCGGGCAGCCGGGCGTCGGCACCCAATTGATCTCGGGATTCATGGATTGCTGAATGAAGGGAGACTTCCGCCGGTTCCGGACCAGGAAATAAAGGCCCGGTGTCAGCCCATCGACCCGATGGACAAAGAGCATCAGATGAACAGCCGGATCATATGGCCACACGTCCCAGGGCATCGGCCGATTCAATTGCCCCCGTTCAGCACAGGGCATGACCTTCTGAAGCATTTGAAAGAACATGGCCGCTGTGATCGACGTTCGACCGTCGAACGCCACGGCGCTCCGGCGTTGCCTGATGATCTGTCCTGCCGATGGGCCATCGTCATTCGTCATTCGTGAAACGTTATTCGTGAAAAACCTCTGACGGGTCACCGAATGGGGCTCTGCTGTGCACTTCCAACTCGCCGAGGCTACCTCGTCAATGATCTCCCAATGGACGCCATGTTCGCGACTTAAGCAATTAGCTTTGCCATGCCATGTTCCACCGATCATTTCCTGCACCACGGTCGGATCCAGAAACAACGGTAATTCTTCTGACTCTGGCCGATCGACGATAGACGTTTGACTCTTGACGCCCCGGGGCCAGATCACCGCGAGACAGTCCGGATGCTCCGGTTCGGCACCTGCAAAATCCTCTTTCCTGTTCGTCCCCAACAGTAATGCCACCGTGTTTTGATCCAGCCCGTCCAGCAACACCATGTTCCAGCCGAGCGTTGCCGCCGCAATTCGTGCCGTCCCAATCGCATGCCCCACGTCGTGATTGCAGTATCGAAACGCCCGCTCGCCGTATTTCCAGGCCTCGCGCCAATGCACCGACGTCAGGCCGAAGAGAAACGCATCGGCAGGAAACGGCCTCATCAGATTGGCAAGTTGTTCCGGAGGGCACTCCGAGCGGCGTTCGAGTCCATGCTCCTTCGGCGCGTAGTGATAGAGACCGGGGATCAGATCCAATCCCTCGATCTGCGGCACGACCAGATAGCCTTCCGTCGGATGCAAATTGCCGGACGAGGGATTCATTCGCAACGCCCACTCCGAGTCCCCGGCTTTTTTCCAGGCTGACAAAGCCAGGGCAAACTCAAAAAACCGGGAGATCGTCCGCATAGTTACCGGCTGGGAAAGAACGGCCCCGGACTCGTAGATGGCCCTATACAATGGTGAAGCGGGCTCTTCGTCCGCCGTCAGCAGGGGAAGCGGAATCAGCTCTGAACCTTCAAACCGCCGAAACGGATCGGGCTGATTCACCCAATCGAGAAACCCTAACGATCGGGCATACCGGTTGTAGTGGTGCTTGGTCTGCACATGGTAACGAATGACCCGCTCGACCGGATCAGTCGAAGCGGAGGCGTCCGCAGGAACAGGCGCTGTTTTCTCGGTACTCATTGCAATAGTGGAGGCATTCTACCGAGCAGCGGGTAAGAAAGTAAACGCCGCAAATGGCATTGACCTCCTTTCCTCATCCTCAGTATCCTCGAACAAGCCGATACGATATGCTTCACGACAGGCGAGGTACAGAACCCCGATGCGATTCGACCCGGCCCTGGCCGCTCAACAAGCGTTTCACCAATCAAAAGCCGACCTTGGGCACGACTGGGACACCGCCGTTGAGCTAGAGGATACTTTCTCGTGTAACGCCGGAACCACGGCACGCACGGCCTATGAAGGCTTGCTGGCCCTCGCGGCTCGTTACCCGAAAGCCCATTCGTTTCACGCCTTCTGCATCTATATCACCTGGCAGCAGGCGACAGAGGAGACGATCGCGCACCATTTTGAAAAGGGCATGAAGCTCTGTGAAGCGTATCTCGCATCGCGTGAAGCACGAACAGAACAAGATGTCGAACAGATCGAAGAACTGTATGGCTCGTTTCGGGCAGGATTGGGGCTGGAAGAAGAGGACGAGATTCAAGTCGAGTACAGAAAGGACACACCGAAGGGGGGCGATTAACAGAAAACAGTGCTGAGTTGAAATACTCTGGGCGCTGACTGCTGATAGCTGCTCACTCATGAGTGAGGATCACAAACATCGAGCGAGGATTTTCCTGCATCGCGGCGACCTGGTCCAGGCCTACGCGGCCTGGGAAGCGGCGGTGGCCGATGACCGAACAACCGGCAATCAGCGGGAACTCTCGAATTCCCTTGGCAATCTGGGTAACACCTGCGCCCTCCTTCACGATTTTGCCAAGGCCG
>JAYWIP010000104.1:0-5500 GCA_039794465.1 Nitrospira sp. | reverse complement strand
TGTTGCATCGCCGCTCACCATCGACCCGATCAGGACGTTCAAACAGGCAGCCCGGCAAGGCCGCAGCCAGCGAACAGCCGAGGCGCACGTAGTTGGGTGCGTCGCAGGCTCTGAGCGCCGCGAGAACGCCGCCGGATGACTGTTTCAACGTCCTGAAAATAAAAAATCCCCAAGGCCTGAGATAGACCCTGAGGATTGCTCCCGCATCTTCATCCTCGCCTGTTCCCCAGCCCTCGAGGGAACAATGGTCGGCGCTCCGGGCAGGTCTTCTGGCTCGTGGTTCACCCTACTCCCCGCGCCTTCCCATCTGGCGAGGTGAATCGTCAGTCGTTATTCGTCAATCGAGGAGATCTACTCCTGCGATTAACGGTTCACGAATAACGAGTCACGTCTACGAGACAGTGGCTCTTCCGGGTTTCGTCCCCACTTACAGCGGCGGGACCGCGAGGGCCTTGCACCCTCTTCCCTTACCCAGGCGGCACAATGTGGCAGGAACAATAGGAGAGAGACACAAAGCTTGTCAAGTCCGCGCCAGCGAGAGAGGATTCGGCCTTGACTATGTGCCACCCGACCGGCCCCTCGATCCTTCCGCTTGTCAAGGCTCGCCCGCCTGTGGTACCATCCGCCGCTCTGAGAAAATCGATCAGACAAGAAGGAGTACGAGCCGTGGCACTTCAGTGTGAACTCTGTCAAAAGAAACCGACCTCCGGGAACAATGTGAGCCATGCCAACAACAAGACCCGGCGCGTCTTCAATCCCAATATCCAGACCGTGCGCGCGATCGTCGGTGGCGCCCACAAGCGCATTCGCGTCTGCACCCGCTGCCTGCGGTCGGGGTTGGTCAAGAAAGCGGTCTGACACGTCTCTCCGTTCCCCTCACAGAACATTCAACGCTCTGCAACGATGCGTTGCGTGGTTGTGCACGCCGCGCGATCACGCGCGTGGTTGAGCCCAACCCTGGGATCGGGAAACATCGGTGGAGTTTCTCCGGCGGCGACTATGAAGAACGGCTGCGCCGGATGAGCCGCCGGGTCACACGAAGTGTGGTATGGAGCGGGCGATGGGATTTGAACCCACGACAACTAGCTTGGGAAGCTAGGACTCTACCACTGAGCTACGCCCGCTCACTGAGCGGCATCCTACGCGGAGCCTCTTAGGCAAGTCAAGGAAACGCTTTCTCCCTTCAAGAATTGAATTCAACAATCGCGAATTTTCGGCGGCCGATTTTCAGACGGTACTGCCGCCCCGGAACCAGGGTCAAGACACTGCTGGCATTATTCTGCTTCTGCCCATCTACTTCGATGCCACCTTGCCCGATAAGGCGTCGTGCCTCGCTTTTACTGGGAACAAGCTCAGTCTTGGCAACGAGATCCACCAGACTGATGAGCTGTCCATCGCGAAGATCCGAGGAAGCGAGTACGAGCCGCACATCCGGCTCATCGGGAAATTCCTGTTTCTGAAACTTCTGTTGAAACTCCCTCCGCGCCTCCTGCCCGGCCTCGGCTCCGTGGTAACGCGCCACGAGCAGCTCAGCCAGCGATTGCTTGGCCTCCATCGGGTGCAGCGCCTGGACACGGCCAAGATCCTCCGTGGTGAGCAGTTCATAGTAGCGAAGCATCAAGGCATCGCTGATCGACATCACCTTGCCGAACATGTCGCCGGGCTTGTCTTCCAACGCAATGTAGTTGCCGACGCTCTTGCTCATCTTCTTGACACCATCGGTGCCTTCAAGCAGCGGCATGGTGATGACGACCTGTGACTCCTGGCCATAGTCGCGTTGGAGTTCCCGTCCTACTAAGAGGTTGAACTTCTGATCAGTCCCGCCCAATTCTACATCCGCCTTGAGCGCCACGGAATCGTACCCTTGCACCAGCGGGTAGAGAAACTCGTGGACGCTGATCGGCTTCTGGTCGCGATAGCGTTTTTCGAAATCGTCGCGTTCCATCATGCGCGCCACCCGATAGTGCGCGGCCAACTGAATTAAGCCGTCCGCCGTCATGGGTCCCATCCACCGGCTGTTGAACTCGATGGTGGTTTTCGCCGGATCGAGGATTTTGAAGATCTGCCGCTGGTAGGTTTTGGCGTTCTCCAATACTTGATGTCTCGTCAGCGCTTTGCGCGTCTCGGACACACCGGTCGGGTCGCCGATCATCCCCGTGAAATCGCCGATCAGGAATAGAACCTGATGTCCGAGATCTTGGAAATGTTTCAGCTTATGGATCAGCACCGTATGACCGAGGTGCAGATCCGGCGCGGTGGGATCGAATCCCGCCTTGATCCGCAACGGGCGATGCTCTTTGAGCGAACGTGTGAGCTTGGCCTCCAACTCGGTGGAATGGATCACTTCCACCACACCGCGCAGGATCAAATCCAGTTGCTGTTTCACATCGGTCATGATGGTCGTTTCTCCACCTTGCTCTTCTGCTCCTCTTTCGCCACCGTCACCAAGGGCTTGATCCGGTCGAATGTCTTCGACCCGATTCCTTTCACTGCACGCAAATCCTCGACCGCGAGAAACCGTCCCACCGATTGTCGATAGGCAATGACCCGTTGGGCCAGCACGGCTCCGATGCCGGGCAACGATTCCAGTTCGTCTCTGGTGGCGCTATTCAGATCCACGAGCCGTGGCCCCGCGTTACCGGCCACGCCGGCAGGGCTGGACGCTCCGGGAGCGACCGGGATCTGGCGACCAGAGAACTGGCTGGCTGGCGTCTTTTGAGACTGCCCTTGAGCAAGAGAAGAATTCTGATTCAACAATTGATTATCAACCGATTCCGAAACCAGATCTTGAGGTTCGACCGGTTGCCATCTGATCCAAAAGACCACTCCCATGGTGATGGCGAGCATGGCAAGCTTGAGCCCGAGTGACCGGATCATGCCCCTGCCTTCCTCCGAGCCTGATGAATGGCTGTGCCGCTCACATCCTCCATAGCCTCCAACAGCCCCTCGGCTAGCGTCGGATGAGCATGGATCATCCCGGCCACTTGAGCGGCTGTCGCCCCGACTTGCATCGCGAGCGCCGCTTCATGCACCAGATCGGCCGCATGCGCCCCGAGAATGTGCACACCAAGAATCTTGTCCGTGGCTGCATCGGTGATCACTTTGAACAGCCCGGTTGTGTCTCCCACCGCATGGGCCTTCCCCAGACCCGCATACCGAAACCGACCGACCTTCACGCTGTGATCGGGATTCCTCCCCGCTGCCTGCGCCCGCTCGCGGGCCTGCTGCTCCGTCAATCCGACGCGGCCGACTTCGGGGAGTGTGAAAATACCGGCGGGAATGACCTCATAGTTGATGCGCGCCGAATGGCCGAGAATATTCTCCACCGCCACCTTCCCCTGAGCCGATGCCACATGGGCCAGCATGGCCTTGCCCACGACGTCACCGATCGCATAGACACCGGCCACATTGGTCTCCATCCGCTCATCGACGAGGATCTCGCCCCGCCGGCCGAGCGCCACTCCCGCACGATCAAGTCCGATGCCCTGCGAATGAAATCCTCTCCCGATGGAAATGAGCAGCACATCAGCCTCAACCACCGTCTCATCCGCGAGCCGGACAGCCACCCCGTCGGATGCGCGATCGACCTGCTTGATGGTTGTGCCGGGCCTCACATCAACCGATCGCTTTTTCAGTTCTCGCGCCATCAGGGTGGAGACTTCTTCATCCTCCAGCGGCAGCACCCGAGGCTGTAACTCAACCAGCGTGACAGACGTTCCCAATCCGCTGAAGAGTGTCGCGCACTCGCAGCCCTCGACCCCCGCGCCGAGAATCACCATTCGCTTAGGAACAGTCTCAAGATCGAGTGCCTCCTTGCTGGTGATGATCTGTTTGCCGTCGATAGGGAACTGGGCCAGATGCGGCCAGGAGGAGCCGGTGGCGATGATGATGGCATCGGCCTCCACCGTTCGTGACGCTCCATCCGGCCCGGTGACCGTGATGGTTCTGGCATCCGCCAATTCCCCCCCGCCCTCCACCACCTCGATGTTCCACGCCTTGAACAAGGTGGCGACCCCCTTGACCAGTCCGGCCACGACCTTGTTCTTCCGCGCCACCATGCGGGCCAGGTCGTAGCGGGCCGGTTCCGTCAGCAGCAACCCGAGCTCGTCAGCCTTTTTCAGTTTGTCGCCGAGCTCGATGACGGAGAGGAGCGCTTTGCTCGGAATACAGCCCCAGTTGAGGCATACGCCACCGAGCGCGTTCCGCTCAATCACCGTGACGCGGGCGCCAAGCTGCGCCGCGCGGATTGCCGCGACATAGCCGCCCGGACCAGCGCCGAGGATTGCGATGTGCGTGGGAGCAGGCATATTCAAGGCTAAGACTCAGAGTGAGGCACATGCGCCGCCAACTCAAGTTTGAGGCATAACCTCAAGCGTAGCCTTAACCTTTCTTTTGGCTGGCGAGGAACGCTTCGTACTGAGCGGCTGTCATCAATTGATCGACTTCCGTTGGGGTGACTACCTCAATTACCGCGATCCATCCCTTGCCGTACGGATCAGAATTGACCACTTCGGGATGATCCTTGAGGTCGGCATTAATATTCGCGACGGTCCCGCTGACGGGACTATAAATGGTGGATGTCGTCTTCGTCGACTCCACTTCACCGATCTGTCCACCCGCCTTGACGACCGTCCCGACTTTGGGAAGGTCCAAAAAGACAATGTCGCCTAAAGCGTCCTGGGCAAAATGGCTGATCCCGATGGTAGCCTGCTTGCCGTTGAGACGCACCCATTCATGTTCTTGGTGATACCGCAAGTCTGATGGAATCATGCATGCCCCTTTGTGAAAAGGCTGAGGTTGAGGCTAAGGTTGAGGACAGACCACCCATACCGCGCATTCCTGAACGTGAGCTTGGCCTCAGCCTTGACCTTTAATGTCGCGGATCGTAAAAGGCCGCGGCGGCTTTTGTCAAGGAAGGTCCCCTCCCGACTCGATCCGAATCAGGACATTCCACCGATCCAGTCCTGCCCCCGCTATCAATTCGCGCACCACCGTCATGACCGGACGATTCTGCGTGGCTTTCACGGAACGTTCCACCCAGACTCGCCCCGTCGTGCCGATCTGCCGGTTAAGTTTTTCCAGTGCCTGCTCGTCTATCGTCTCCACATCCCGTATCACAAGCCATCCGCCGGTCTGCGCGACCAGCTCCACGATGTCTTCGCCAAACTGTTCAAGCCCCTGAAGGGCTGCCGTCAACGTGGATGGGTGGATTTCGGTCAACAGGGTTGCGGTCGGGCGCGCCTCTCGCAACACGTTGCGCAACCGCGCAGCCACCTGCACATAGCGGCGCGCTTTCCATCCGGCCCAGCGCCAGTATTGCACCGGCCGCTCTTGAACGCCTTCCCCAGGCAAGGCCGCTGCGCCCGACAGCCATTCAGGCGTCAGGTTGCCTCCGAACGATCGGGCAAACTCCTGGAGTGATTCCACTGAACACTCGTCGGCAAACCTGTCGGCTGATCGCGCCGCAAGCACCAGCCCATCGATTCCCGCGCCGGACAGC
>JAYWIP010000103.1:0-4328 GCA_039794465.1 Nitrospira sp. | reverse complement strand
GCCTATTTCGCGGACCAAAAGCCGGTCAAGGGATCGCCGGAGTTTCAAGCCACCCATCGGAACTCAACGTTTCAGTTTGCTTCATCTGCCCACCGTGACCTGTTTGCCAGCGATCCCGCCAAGTTCGCCCCGCAGTACGGTGGCTACTGTGCCTATGGGATGGCGAAAGGGTACAAGGCGAAGATTGACCCTGCTGCTTTCACCGTCGTGGACGGGAAGCTTTTTCTCAATTACAATGATACTGTGCGTGCTCAATGGCTGTCGGATATTTCAGGCTATATCCGAAAGGCCGATGCTAATTGGCCGGAGGCCATGAAACTCACCAAGGTACATGAGTGACCGTGGCCAGTCGGTCAGAACACTCAGGGTCATGCATCTATCAACCAGGAGGTTTGCGATGAAGAGAATGTTAATTGCGGTTGCAGCGATGATGTGCGTGATGGGGACCGGGGTTTATTCCTTCGCCAGTGAGATGGGCGACATGGCGAATGAGATGAAAGGCGGGATGAAAGCGGATGCCGATGCCATGAAGGGGGAGATGAAGGGGGAGATGAAAGGCCATATGGATGCGATGAAGGGCAAATCCGACGCCATGAAGGCCAAGACCGATGCGATGCGCGCCTCGAAAGATGCCATGAAGGACGAGATGAAGGCGAAGAAGGATGCGATGAAGGCCGAGACGGATTCGATGAAAGCGTCAAAGGATGCCATGAAAGGCGAGATGAAGGCTACGAAAGATTCGATGAAGGGCGGAATGAAAGATGCGATGGGGTATTAATCGGCGATAGCCCCAGCGCGTTGTACCTGTACCCCACGGCCTGCGGTCGGGTGAACCGATTGCAGGCCGTTGTGTTTTTCCCTCCGGTCCCCGTTTGTAAGAAACCTCCTCCGTTTCAGACGAAACGATACATCGTTCATCGCGGAGTCGGGAGGGAGGAACATGGCTGTACCCATTCGGTTTACAGATCACGCAGTGAATCCGGGAGTAGAGCCGGGCCCGAGTGCGGAACTGCCGGCATCGGCGACAGTCTCAGCACGTGATCGAGGGGCATCCGCTGCTCCGTCTGTGGAACGGGTGTACCGCCACCGATTGCCCGTGCGAATCAGCCATTGGCTGAATGTGCCTGTTCTCATCATCTTGATCATGAGCGGGCTCCAGATTTTTAACGCGCATCCGGCGCTCTATTGGGGCGATCGGTCCGATCGCGACCGGCCGTTGCTGTCCATGCGGCCCGTGCAGACTGACAATGGAGACATCAAAGGCATCACGACGATTCTCGGTCATCAATTTGATACGACCGGCGTGTTGGGCTACTCCAATGGCATGAGCCGGGGCTTCCCGGCCTGGGCGACAATCCCCAGCGGCAAATGGCTTGCCATGGGGCGGCAATGGCATCTGTTCTTTGCCTGGCTCTTCGTGGTCAACGGACTGATTTTTACGGCGTATGCCTTGGCGAGCCGGCATGCCACGCACGATTTGGCCCCCACCGGCACGGACTGGCGAGGCATCGGCAAGTCGATCAAAGATCATCTTCTCCTTCGACACCCCAGTGGGAATGAGGCAAAGCGGTACAACGTGCTTCAGAAGCTGGCCTACGCGACCATCCTGTTCATCGTGGCGCCGCTGATTGTGTTGACTGGTCTGGCGATGTCCCCGACGATCGACACAGGCTTTCCATGGCTCCTGACCATGTTCGGAGGCCGTCAGGCTGCGCGGACCATTCACTTTATCGCCTGTTTTTCATTTGTTGGATTTATTGTCATTCACGTCCTCCAGGTGGTCCTCACCGGGTTCCTTAACAACATTCGTTCAATGGTCACGGGGTGGTTTACGGTTAGACATGAAGGAGTGAGTCATGAAGCCTGAACGTATGGAACGGCGAAGATTCCTGAAAGGGACGTTGGGCGCGGCCGGCCTGGTCGCACTCTCCGGATGCGACACCCTCACACAGAGCAGCTGGTTCCCGGGCATCCTTGGCAAGGCCGAACGATTGACGGAGGCAGTGCAACGGGCGATCACTCCCCGGGACGCATTGGCACAAGAATATCGTGCGGCTGATATCTCGACGATCTTTCCGGCGAACGGCAATACTGATCCCGGCACGGAAGAGTATGCCGAACATGTCGCACAGGGGTTTTCAGAATGGACGCTGGAAGTAGTCGGGTTGGTGCAGACCCCGAGAAGCTGGTCGTTTGCCGCATTGAAAGAGTTGCCCACTCGAACGCAGATCACCCGCCACGATTGTGTGGAGGGCTGGAGCGCCATCGGGAAATGGACCGGAGTCCCGATCGGCGATCTTCTGCACCAGGTCGAGCCGTTGCCGAGTGCCCGCTACGCCGTATTCCACTGTGCCGATGTGGATGATGAAGGCGTTGCGTATTACGAAAGCATGGCGCTTGCTGATTGTTATCATCCGCAGACGATTCTGGCCTATGCACTCAATGATGCGCCATTGGATATTCCGCACGGCGCGCCGCTCCGTCTACGCTTTGAGCGGCAGCTTGGGTACAAACAGGCGAAGTATGTCACGCGGATAGCATTGGTCGACTCCCTAGCCGGCATCGGCGGGGGAAAGGGCGGGTATTGGGAAGATCAAGGGTATGAATGGTACGCAGGAATCTAAGGTGTGTGAAGCGTGGTACGTCCAGCCCATTGGACAATCTTACTGGATGTCTTGGCAGTCAGCTCTCCTTGAAATGACGGTCAACCACCTCGAATGTGAAAACACCAATCATTTGGAACCAGAAAGAAGTGATCGTGCGGTAGAAGTCCGCTGGGCAGGTGAGCTGCCGGACGCCAGCTTGACGAAACCGGTCCCGCAGGAATAACATTTGACCGGTTGGTCAACTTCGGCGAAGGGTTCCTATGCCCACTGTGACGACAACAACCGGTGATACGAAAGAACGCATTCTAAACAGCGCCCTCGATCTGATCTATGCGCGCAGTTACGCCAACGTCGGCGTCCAGGAGTTATGTGAGCACGCGGGCGTCAAGAAGGGCAGCTTCTACCACTTCTTTCCGTCCAAGCGGGATCTCACGATCGCAGTACTTGATCGTCAGTGGATGTTGGCCAAGCAGCGGATCTGGGATCCGGCGTTCAAGAACCGACTTCCATTGGGCGAAAAACTGCAGCGGTGCTTCGATCTCTTCTACGACAACCAATGCGGAGCGAAACATAAGAGCGGGTTAGTCCCCGGCTGTCCGTTCGGGAACCTCGCGCTGGAGCTGAGCACGCAGGATGAAGCCATCAGACGAAAGGTCGATGCGGTGCTTCAAGAGAGCAGTGGATACGTGAAGCGGGCCATGAACGAGGCCATTGCCGCCGGAGAGATCCCGAAACAGGATGTTGATGCAGCGGCCGGGGCCATAATCGCGTATGCCCAGGGGGCCATGCTGATGGCGAAGACCAGGAACGATCCCGGCGTGATCAAGGAGCTCCGGCAAGGGGCGCTTCGGCTCATTCACGCAGGACCGCCCGGCGCATCTAAGGCTCGATCGAGAAATGAAAAAAGGAAGGCCGTGTAAGGTTTCCAGCGGCCGAACGACTATGCAACGTAGGCCGCAGTTTTTTTGACCGAAGAGTTAACCGACCGGTCAACTATAAGAAAGGGCGCGATGACATGTGAACGGTGCCAAGGATTGATGGTCCAGGACGATTCCTTCGATCTCCGTGAAAGCGAGCGCCGTTTCGCCGTGTGGCGATGTGTGTTGTGCGGAGAAATGGTCGATCCCGTCATCGTGGCCAACAGGAGACGTCATCTGTCGGGCACGGAATCCCTGGCGCATCCCGCCGGTTCCGGCATCCCACAGTCGTCGCTCGCAAAGGCTGCCTGACCGCCGAAGGCCAGTTTGTCCACCGAAGAAACGTGCCGGACTAAGGAGAGCGTGGAAGGCAATTTACACGAAAGGAACAGGCGCATGAGTTCTCTGACCACTGTACGTCTCGAAGACAGATTGAAAGAGCTCCATCGCTATATCCGCGAAGGGCGCATCCTCGATGCGTTGAGCGAGTTCTACGATGAGGACGTCGCGATGCAGGAAAATGCGAATCCTCCAACGGTCGGTCTCGATGCAAACGTCGAGCGGGAGAAGCAATTCCTCAAGACTGTGAAGGAGTGGAAAAGCTTTGAGGTGAAATCGTTCGCGGTGGGCGACGAGGTGACGTTTTACGAGGCGGTGTTCGATTTCATCGACACGAACGGCCGGCCCGTTCATTCTGAACAGGTGGACGTGGCCAAGTGGCGCAACGGAAAGATCGTCCACGAGCGTTTCTATTACGACGCCGGCGGACTAAAGACCTGATTCGGCAGATTTCGCAGGTTGAATT
>JAYWIP010000102.1:0-16601 GCA_039794465.1 Nitrospira sp. | reverse complement strand
GCAAGGGTATGCAGCTTGAGCGGATCGCCATGTTGAACGACCAGCCGGCTCTGGTCGACACCTTGCTCGATATCCTGGCCGCCCACGAATCGTCACTCTGCCTTCCATCGTGAGCCGTCCCCGCACAGTCGTCATCGTCGGCGGTGGCATTTCCGGTCTGGCGACAGCTTTTGCCCTGCAAGAAAAAGCCGTGGCAAAGGGACTTGCTCTCCAATGCACGGTGCTCGAAGCCGACTCCGCTTGGGGCGGAAAGATCGTCACGCATCGTATCGGCAATCTGGTCAACGAAGCCGGTCCCGACTCCTTTCTTTCCCAAAAACAAGCCGGCCTCGAACTGTGCGCGAAGTTGGGGCTCACCGATCAACTGATCAATACGAATGAGACGGGCAAGAAAGCGTTCGTCCTACACGGCGGGCGGCTCCACGAATTGCCCGAGGGGCTTGTGTCCTTTGTGCCGAAACAGCTGGGGCCGTTTCTCCGCAGCGGATTGCTCAGTTGGACGGGTCTCGTGCGGATGGGGATGGACGTGCTGATCCCTCGCGGGCCGTCGGATGGCGACGAGTCGTTGGCTTCTTTCTTCCGCCGGCGATTCGGCACGCAAGCCTTTGAGCGTGTGCTGGAACCGCTGATGGCGGGGATCTACGCCGGCGATGCCGAACAATTGAGCCTCAAGGCCACCTTTCCACGATTTTTCGAACTGGAACAGCGTCACGGCAGCATCATCCGGGGGATGACGGCCGAGAAAAAGCAGGCGCCGCCGCTCTCCCGGAACGGGCCCAGACGGACGATGTTCGTCAGTCTCAAGAACGGCCTCAGTGATCTGGTGACGGCGCTAAGAGCGCGGTTGGAGCAGCAAGGGGTGGAGTGCCGATTAGCCTGTCGGGTCGAGGCGTTGCGGGTGAGGTCGCATCAGCCGGGCCGATGGATGTACGACCTCATTCTCGAGGACGGGTCGTCGTGTTCTGCAGAAGCTCTTGTCTTGGCGACGCCCGCCTATGTCTCGGCGGACCTCTTACGGCCGCTGACGCCAATTGCCGGAGGACTCTTGGAGATGATTCCCTATGCGTCGACGGCCACGATCGCAATGGCCTATCCGGAACAACTGGTGATGGGGGCTGTTGAAGGATTTGGCTTTATCGTTCCTCGCATCCAAGGTCGCGATCTGATTGCCGCAACCTGGACGTCCCTAAAGTGGCCGCATCGGGCTCCCGCCGGACAAGTTCTGACTCGTTGTTATGTGGGTGGCGTCGGGCGGGAGGCGATTCTTCAGTTGAACGATACCGAGTTGGTAGCCAAAGTCCGCGCCGAACTCTCGGCGCTCTGCGGAATCACGGCGGACCCGACGTATGTCGAAGTGAACCGGTGGTGGAAAGCCATGCCGCAATATACGCTGGGGCATCTGCATCGGCTGGCTCAGCTGGAGATAGCCTTGAGTCGTTATCCCGGCTTGGTCCTCACGGGCGCCGGGTATCGGGGAGTCGGTATTCCCGATTGCATTCGCGACGGAGCCCTGGCGGCTGATCAGATCGTGCGGCATCTCTCGAATGACCCAGAGCCGATGCGCATGAGGGAACGGACTGACGCGTAACGGCCAGCTCCGTTCATCTTCGCTTACTCGTACATCCATGCACGCGTCAGCGGTAGCTCGGTCGGGCCGGCTGCCTCCTGGCGGCTGGCCAGTACTTGATACACATTCAGCCACCCTTGGGCGAAGCCGACAGACGAGCCTGCCAGGTATGCGCGCCAAATACGGAGGGTCTTGTCGCCGACCAATCGGCGCGCAGCGTCCGGTTGCGCTTCCAACCGGTGGGACCACTGGGCGAGCGTGCGGGCGTAGTGGGGGCGCAAGCTTTCAACATCGCACACTTCGAAGTTCTGCGCGGCCATCTCGCGGATGACCAGGTGCAGGTGCGGGAGCTCGGTGTGCGGAAAGACGTACGTGTCCATGAAAGCACTGATTCCGGAACCGACCGTGCGCCCGTCGGCGTCGGACGAAGTGATGCTGTGGTTGAGGAACAGTCCACGATCGCGCAGCATGCGCCGAACGGCGCCGACGTAGGCGGAGAAATTTGTCTGGCCGACATGCTCGAACATGCCGATGCTGGATACCTTGTCGAACGAGGCCGCTCCGAACCGGTCCGGAGCATCGCGATAGTCCAGCAAAAGTGCCTCGACGCGTCCATTCAAGCCGGCGGCTGCGATGCGCTCCTTCGCAAACGCCACTTGGTTCTCCGATAGTGTAATGCCGACGGCGCGCACTCCGTAATGCTCCGCCGCGTGCAGGATCAACCCGCCCCAGCCGCATCCGATATCGAGCAGCCGCTCGCCGGACCGCAGTCGGAGTTTGCGGCAGACGTAATCAAGTTTGGCACGTTGTGCAGCATGGATCGTTTCCTCGCCGGTTTGGAAGTAGGCGCATGAGTAGATCATACGGTCATCAAGCCAGAGGCGATAGAACTCGTTGCCGACGTCGTAGTGGTATTTGATGTCGTCACGATCCTGTGTCGGGGTATGGGTCGCCATGGCTGCGGCGATTCTCGCCGTCGCGGGAGCGCCACCGGCTGCTGCCAGCCGCTCAGCGCTTGCGATCACTTCAATGATGTCGCCGTCGATATCGATGCGGCCGTCGACGAAGGCTTCGCCGAGCGCGCCCAGGGTCGGGTGGGCCAGGTCGGGGAGCACACCGGGATCATGAATAGACATCACGGCACGCGGATGCAATCCGAAATTCAGACGGGACCCGTCTGGCAGGATGAGGTCGAGCGGCTGGCCGCCGTTTGCGCGGACTGTGTCAGCGAGCTGCTGAATTCCGTGGAGGACGGCTACACTCACGGCTTTGCGGGTCACCTGCGATACCAGACCTTGGTGTGGCATAGCCACCTCCTGTGGGCTGCGACTCAGAATTGCTGTCGGGCCAATTTGCCTGGTCGAAGCGGAATACCCTCCTTGCTGGTACAAGAGCGGTGATTCCAATTGAAAGAATGCACACGAAGACGGTGGATGCTCAACAAGCAGTGCAGATGCGAGTTTGAGTAATCCTTTCCTCGATGCTTGTCAATAGGCTCTTGCCGCTGGCCGGCCAGCGAGTGTGATGAGCGAAGAGTGTGCCTGGCAGAACTACAGATTCAATTCAAATGGTTGAGTAAGGCTGGCGCAAGGCCGCTGCCACAATTGGGGGAGAAAGGCCTCATGTGTCTGGCTGCCGATTGAGGAATAATGCGTCAAACTGGGCGACCGTTCAAGGGAGAATGACGGCTTGCTCCGGGTACCCGAGTGCTTTGAGCGTGGCCTCCAGAGCATCGACCATGGGTGGGGGGCCGCAGAGAAATACGCAGGTACCGGGTCCTGGCGGAGGAAGGTGTCTGCGCAGCACATCAGGCGTCACACGCCCGGCTCCTTGGGTCCATCCTGCCGGAGGCTGTTCCAACACGTGGTGACAATGAAAGCTCGGATAGTCTCGGAGGTACTGTTCCCATTCGTGCCGACGAATGATGTCCGTCTCGGTCTTGTTGGCAAAAATCAAAAACAGTTCTGCCTCACTCTGCCTCGTAAGAATCCAGCGGATGATGGAAATCATCGGGGTGATTCCGGTGCCCCCCGCCACGAAGCCGACACGCGTTGCCATGCCGTCGACCCAATGGCCACCGGGGTTCGGTCCGCTCATGAGCACCGAATCCCCGATATGCTGCTTGTGGAGATACTTGGATACCACGCCGGATTCATAACGCTTGACCGTCAGATCGAAGAAGCCGGTCGAGCCTGGCAATGAAGACGGGGTATAGGGGCGTTTGATCGATTTGCCGTCGATCGTCGTGTGGACGTACAGAAAATCGCCGGGCAGCATGTCCAGCGTGGCATTAGGAGGAAGTTCAAAGCGGAATGTCTTCGTATCGTGCGTGTCGGGTTCAATTGCTGTGAGTGTGTAGGGGACCGGCGCCTTGGTTTTGATGCGAACGGCAGAGTCCATCGGCAGGGAGTCTTATGTTTGAGGTCTCTTGGTTTGGATACTCATCGGTGGGTTGGAATCGGCAGGACGATATTTGTCCAGGCTTGCGAGGACTGGACCGGCTGCCGGAACCTGATGGGCCATGGCCTGCATCAACCAGCTCCGAGCCTCCTCCCTATTTTGCGCCACCCCCCGTCCGAATGCGTACATAACTCCGAGCACATACATGGCTTTTCCGTTGCCGGACGACGCCAAGCGCCGCAGACCGTCGGAGGCTTTCATGTACCAACTCACGGATTCCGGCGAGTGAGACCCGCTCTGCTGGGCAAAAAATCGGCCGAGTCGATATTGGGCAAAGGCGTCGCCTTGTTCGGCTAGGAGAACATCAGGATTGGCCTGTGCCGGAGTTTGGTTTGCTCCACGTGGTTGAGCGATCAGGCTCGCAGAGGAGTCGTCCTCTTGTGTGGCTGCCACCATATGATTCGAAGTGGTGCTGCCGGAGTTGGCCGGGGAAGCATTCGGCACTGGGGCCGTCTTGTGTTGTGCCGAGAGGAGGCTTGTTTCAGAAGGTAGCGCTGGCAGGCTCGCGGTGGAGTCGTCCACTTGCGAGGATGCCGCCATACGACTCGAAGTGGTGTTGCCGGAATAGGCCGGTGGAGGAGTCGATGTGTGGCCGGCATCATATTGTGCCGGAGCCTGCTCCATCGGACGTTTGGGGGAGGGTGTCGCGATGACTGGCTTGGCGGTACGTGATTTAGCCTGGCGGCCACGCTCGGATGCGTCTCGAGGAGTCCGTTGACTTGCGATCAACTCTGTTTGAGGGGATGGAGCATCAGCTATGGCCTGAGCTGTTTGGGTACAATCCTGGTTCAGAGGAGAAGCGCTTCCCGCATGCGCACCGGGCTGACAATCACGGGTGCGGTCCGATGACGGGAGCCAGATATTGAGTGACGAGAGACCGCCTATGAGAGAGATGATGAGGAAGGCCCACTTGGCCAAGCGGCGTCTGAGGATTGACCGGTCGCTGGGAGGTACCAGTACAAGTCCCGGATAATCTGGCTTGGCCATACCTGTTCCCGATTGAATATGTTTGTAGTATAGCAGGATATGCGAATTGTGTCTCATCTTTCCACGGAGGATGTCAAACCCGTCCGGCCGCAGCGATCCCCTCTTGTTCTCCCGGCTGGTCGGGTCCTATAGTGTCCTTATATCCCCTGATATCCTTTGTCCTTTTCAGGTCAGGGAGCCTGGACACTACGAGGACCATGGACCATACACTCACCATTTCTGAACCCAGCGGGCCGTTTCGAGAACCGCGGGAGCCGGTCTTTTCATACGACTACGCCATTCAACGCGCAACGTGGGCGACACCGCATGGGGTTCGTGTCAAAGTGTCGATTCCAGGCGAACTGGACGTATTGAAGATCCGATTAATGGGCCAGGTCACCGGATCCCCGGGGCAGCAATTGATTATCGGAAACGTGCTATCGCGTCAGATCGCGGATTGGAAGCTGCGTATTGCCGAGGCGGAAGGCATGTTGGCTGAACGGCGTGATGTCAAGATCGAACCCTACACCGGTGCATTGGCCCATCTGTTTCCCAAGCTCGCCCTGTTGTTCGAAGAAGGCAAGCATATGGTGCGCGAGGAGGTCCGAAGACGTGTTGGGCTCTAGCCCGCATTATTCATGAACGCTTCTACTGCAACCGCCGATACGCCGCTACGACAAGCTTGGCCGTGGTCTCTTCACGGCCAAGCGGGCAGGCTCGCCCTTCGTGACCTCAACATACTGTTTCAAGTATGCTTCGGTCTCTCAAGGCTCCGCGTGCCCGTCTCACATGGCGGCTTAGCGGTTTCGTGACGAACCGTCATGAATAATGCGGGCTAGTGTCTTCTGGATTTCCTTTGCAACGCCTCACGTGAGTCACACGCGCGGCCCTTCAATACATGCCATCCTCCCGTGACCCACAATTGCTGGGGATAGCCCTGTGCATAATTGAATCCGAGGTTGCAAATCCCCACGATTGAGTAGGGGCTGAACAGCTTGCCCAATATTTAATCATTGTGGCGGAGGCGTCCCGGTCCCCCATATCTTGTAGAGAGGGATTCCCTTAGGGCTAACTTGCTGGATGGGAAAAACCGCCGGGGATTAACGCGTCGATTCTGCCGGTATGACTCGATGGGGAGGCGCTAGAAAATGCGGCGAAAGTGTTTGGAATGGACACCGGATTCATCGGCGAAGCCGAGCGATCCGTTATCCGGACTGCCGGTGTCGTTGAGATCGATGCGGTAGTGGGCTCGAACCTCCTCCATTGCGGTTTCAAACGGTATGGCACCGGGATACAGCGTGCCGGGTGCGTGCGCGCCGCGTGTCAAAGTGCGGAGGGTGTCGGCCTCCGCAAATCGCTTGTCGGAAAAAATATAGATGTCCGCGATCGCGTGGTCGCCCAGTTTGTGTCCGGGCGTGGTGGCAGGTATCTGCTCGGCGAGGGTACCGGCCAGCCGATCCTGTTTCAGTCGCTTCAACAGCGCCACAATTTGACTGTCCGTCGCCTGTGGGGGGACGACCAGCCCGACGGCATTCATCTCCAGGATCGTCGTCTGCACCTTGAAGATGACCGGTGCCGCTTCCGGGTCTTCGATGACTGAGACGCTGGGGCCTTCGGTGCCGGCCGCCTGTTTGTTGCGTGAGCTCGGCACGATCATCGCGACGAACAGCCACAGTCCGATCAAGATTCCAAAGACAACCACCAACGGATGCAGTCCGGCGCGCTTGCCTTCCTGGTATGGTCCTTGATTTTCGCTCATGGATGGACGTCCTTCTTCGGAGTAGCCGATTCGCGTTGCAGGCACCGCTTTGCCTCTTCCCAGAGGAGATCCATTTCGGACAATGTCATATCTGCCAGCGACGTCCCTTTTTCAGTTGCTTGGGCTTCCACCAGATGAAACCGGTCGATGAAGCGATTGGTCGACCGACGGAGCGCCTCTTCCGGATTCACCTTCACAAAGCGGGCGAGGTTGACCAGGGAAAACAGAATATCCCCTAACTCCGCTTCGATCTCCGTCTGCCCGCCGGTCCGGTCTGAAAATTCTTCTGCTCCGGCCTGAGCCAGCGCCTCCTTCAACTCGCCGACTTCTTCCGCCACCTTCCCAAAGATCTGTTCGAGCCCTGCGGCGTTGTGCGGCCAATCGAATCCGACGCGGGCGGCTCTGGCTTGCGTTTGGTAGGCTCGGAGCAGGGCCGGCAAGGTCTTCGGCACACCGTCCAGTGCAGACCGGGTACCGCCGGCGGCCTCCCGTTCGGCCCGTTTGATCTGCTCCCATTGGTGTAACACTTGCTCGCCGTTGGTGACGGAGTCAGCCTGGCCGCCGGTCCCAAAGACATGAGGATGCCGGCGGATGAGTTTCTCGGCGAGGGTGTCCAGCACATCGTCCACGGTAAAGGTTCCGGCCTCCGCAGCAATCTGGCTGTGGAAGATAACTTGGAGTAGCACGTCGCCAAGCTCCTCACGCAGCTTGGCACGATCGCCCTGGTCGATTGTCTCCAGGACTTCATACGTCTCTTCCAGCAGATAGGGTTTCAGCGATTCGTGGGTCTGCTTGCGATCCCAGGGACATCCGTTGGCAGCGCGGAGCGTCGCCATAATCTCGATCAGTTTGGTGAATCGTTCCGACATCGGTGCTGTCACTGTATACCGAGAACTGCCGCTGCTTCAATGGCATCGGTGCTCTATGCTCTCTCTCGATCCCTATTGAAACGGTAATGGTCCTGGCGTACAGTTCGCAAACCATAGTGGCGTGTTATACGGACAGAAATGGGTTGATCCTGTTCTTATGCGGATCAGCCTCAACCTAGTTCGGGGGACGAACCGGAACAGAGGCATGACTATCGAGGTGTTCGGGGGCAGAATAAGCTTCCAGGAACCGTTGATCGCTCAGTCAACACGCTACGAGATACGTGAGCCTCATTGCGATTCTTAAACATTGTTGGACATCATGCGGCGCCGCTGGCTATTGCGTTTCTACCCGCTCAGTCTCTAACGTACCTGTCTGATCTTCACCCCAGGTTGCCGCCCATGCTCGAACTGCTTGTCGACCCCAACGCCTGGCTCGCGTTCGCGACGCTCGCCGGGCTAGAGATCGTTCTCGGTATCGACAACCTCATCTTCATTTCGATCCTGGCAGGCAAGCTGCCGGCCGATCGCCAAGATCGCGCGCGAAAGGTGGGCATCGCCGCGGCACTGGTGTCGCGTCTTGGTCTGTTGTTCGGGCTAGCGTGGATCATGAAGCTCACGGCGCCGCTGTTCGCGGTCGCCGATAACGAGTTCTCGGGCAAGGATTTGGTCCTGCTCTTCGGAGGACTCTTCCTCATTTACAAGGCGACTATAGAAATTCACGACAAGCTCGAGGGGAGCGACAACGCGCCCACCGCCATGACACAGGCGACCAGTTTTTCTGCGGTGATCTTCCAGATTATGGTGATTGATGTCGTGTTTTCCCTGGATTCGATCATCACGGCTGTCGGTATGGTCGCCGAGCTGACTATCATGGTTGCAGCAATCGTCACCGCAGTCGTCTTCATGTTCGCATTTGCCGGTGCGGTGAATGAATTCGTGAATCAGCATCCCACAATCAAGATGCTGGCGCTGGCGTTCCTGCTCGTCATCGGCGTTGCATTGATCGCGGACGGGTTCGACTTACACATTCCGAAGGGCTATATCTACTCGGCTATGGCCTTCTCCATTATGGTCGAGACGCTCAACATCCGGCTGCGCCGGCGTGGCCAGCCCGTGCACCTGCACGGGCCCGATGTGCAGGTGACACCCGTATGCCGCACCTGCGGGCAGCCGGTCGATCGGCCGTGATGGTCCACACGCGCTTCCAGGCGACCGTCCTCGCGCTGCGCGCTCGGCGCCGTCGGCTTGCGAGCCGATAGTCCCTATGGTAGGGTACCGCCACGGTGCGGCGAGGGGTTGGAGAGGGGCTGATGGCAGAGCAGGAGCAGGGGTTCGTCATTCGGGATCGGCGGGCGAGCGGGGGCTCGGATACTGCGCCACAATCCGCTGCTCCGGCAAAACAGACGCCGTCGGATTCCCCGTCACCGGCCGAGACATCCCATCAGGATCATCCGCTCCCAGTCACCTTTTCTTCATTCGTTATTTCGCTCGGTTCGTCGTCCCTGATGCTGATGGGGGAGCAGCTGGATCCACGCCAGGGCGCGTTACCGGTCAATCTCCCGCAGGCCAAGGAAATCATCGATCTGCTGTCTGTCTTGGAAGAGAAGACCAAGGGCAATCTGACCTCCGAAGAGCAGACGGTCTTGCGCGACATGCTCTATGCGCTCCGCATGAAGTATGTCACTCTCGCCTCGCCGAAATAGCCGTCGAGTTCCTCCCCGTCGGCATGGGTCCTGATTCTCATTCTTGTCCAAGAGACTTCGATTGTCCGGTGGGCTTTGAGACTGCTCGTAATTCCGCTATAGTGTGCTCTGGTGTCTGTGCAGGACCGATGGTCCGGAGAGGCCGTTCGTATGCCGGATTCTGGTCAGTCGCATTACGGGTCGGGCACGGCTTCCATGAAGGCCGGTAATCCCCAGATCGTTGCTGGTGGGGAAAAATCGCGTCTGGCGGCGCCTGATCGGACGCACGAACCCGAGCGGAAGAAACCCCATCTTCGTCCAGTCTGGATCGTCCTGATCCTCCTGATCCCCTGCTTGGCGCTGACGTGGTACTACTCGCAGATGGCGGTGCCGGGCGGTGAGGAGAAGGGCTCGCTCCTGCCGACGACGAGCTATGCGGTCGTGTTGCTGCTGGTCAACCTCGACTTGATCGGGCTCGTCGTCCTGACCCTGCTGTTATCGCGCAACTTAATCAAGGCGTATTTTGAGCGGCGGCACCAGCTGGTCGGATCTGGATTTCGCACCAAGCTCATTGCGGCGTTCATCGGGTTTTCGTTGATTCCAACGGTGCTGTTGGCGATCGTGGCAAGCGGATTTCTCAATAAGGCCGTTGATGTGTGGTTCAGCGAGCAGATCGAGAACGTGATGAAAGATTCCTCCGAGGTGGCGAGTCTCCAGCATGCGGGGCATATTGCGCTGGCGGTCAACAGCGCGCGGGCGATCGGACGGGAGCTGTTTCGCGAAGATCTGCTGGCTCAGGAGCAGCGCGATCTGCTGATTGCCGCGATGGCCCGCAAGCGCATGGAGTATGGTGTCGCCGGAATCGAGGTCTTTTCGAACAAAATGGAAACGTTGACGAGGGCGCTTGATGCCACTGTGCCGTCGAGTGTACTGGATTTGCCGGTCAGCCAGCTCGTCCTTCAGGTCATCAATGGTAAACAGGAGCTCACCTCGGTCCAGGAAGCGCAGTCCGGGCGTCTGGTGCGGGCCGCCATTCCGGTTTTCTCCGGCGCGAAAACCGATGAATTGGCAGGAGTCGTCGTTGTTGAAACCTATGTCTCCGAGTCGCTGTTGACGAAAATGGAAGGGATCACCCGCCAGTACACGGAGTACAAGCAGATCAAAGAGATGAAAAATCCAATCAAGGCCGGCGCGTACTTGGTGATTGCCATTGTGACGGTCATGATTCTCTTCAGCGCCACCTGGTTCGGATTCTACGTGGCGCGAGGCATCACGGTGCCGATTCAGCGGCTGGCGGAGGCGACGGAGGCGGTCGCTCAGGGGGATCTTACGGTGCATATCGACGCGCAGGCGACCGATGAAATCGGGACCTTGATCGACTCGTTCAACCGAATGACACAGGATCTGCAAGGGAGTAAATCGAAGCTGGAGGAAGCCAATCTCACGCTTCAGCAGACCAACGCCGAACTCGATCGCCGCCGGGCGTATATCGAAACGGTTGTAGCCACGATCGCCGCCGGGCTGCTGTCGATCGATCGGAGCGGTGTGATTTCGACTTTCAATCCGTCGGGGGAGCGTATTCTCGGGTTGCCGGTCGACTGGTTGCGTGGGCGCCCGGCCAATGAGGTGTTCAAGGAGTTCGGCCTCGACTTGTTCCAAACCGCCTATGACCGCATGCGGGCCGACGGCCGTGATGACCTGGCGTTGGAAGGGCAATTGGAGGTCCAGGGCAAACTCATCACGATCGGCTTGAACGGGTCGCGCATGAAGGATGAGGCGAACAAGGATTTGGGGTTTGTGCTGGTGTTCGAAGACCTGACGGAGTTGATTAAGGCGCAGAAGGTCGCGGCGTGGCAGGAGGTTGCCAGGCGCGTGGCACACGAAATCAAGAACCCGCTGACCCCCATTCAATTGTCGGCTCAGCGGCTGCGCAAGAAGTTTTTCGAGAAGTCGCCGGATCTCGACCGGGTGTTCGACGAGGCCACGAATGTCATTATCAACGAAGTCGGCAGCCTCAAGCAGATGTTGGATGAATTCACAAAGTTCGCGCGATTGCCTGCGCCTCAGATGACTCGGCAGCCCCTTCACGATGTGATGCGCGACGTGGCGGCGTTGTATCGGGCGGCGCAAAAGGACATCGATCTGATACTGGATCTTGATCAGGATCTCCCTCCGCTCAATTTCGACCGTGAGCAGTTGAAGCGCGTGTTCGTCAATTTGTTCGACAATGCCATTCAGGCCATGAATCAAAAGGGCCGGCTTTGGGTGACGACGAAATACGATACGAAGCGCAAGCGGGCGGTGGTGACGGTGGCGGATGAAGGATCCGGCATCGCGCCGGAAGATCAGGAGCGGTTGTTCGTTCCCTACTTCACCAGGAAGAAAACCGGTACCGGGTTGGGGCTGGCGATCGTACGCCGGATCATTACGGACCATGACGGGCAGATTCAGGCCGGGAACAATCATCCCAAGGGGGCGGTGTTTACGTTCGATTTGCCGGTCTAGACGGAAGTCGGTCGTCATTCGTCAATGGTCACGCGTGGAATTGAGGACAACTCGGTCGGTGTGTGACGATTGACGGGTGACGTGTTAAAGGGGGAGACATGTCGGCATCGATTTTGATCGTGGATGATGAGGAGGCGATCCGCACCTCGCTGCGCAGTATTCTCGAAGATGAGGGTTATCAGGTAGCGGTGGCGTCCAGCGGACAGGACGCGTTGAAGATTTACGGTACTGATCCGCCGGATTTGATGATATTGGACATCTGGATGCCGGAGATGGACGGCTTGGAGACGCTCCGCCGGGTGAAAGAGTTTGTGCCGACGACGCAAGTCATGATGATGTCCGGCCACGGGTCCATCGAGACGGCGGTAAAGGCCATCAAGTTGGGGGCCTATGATTACATTGAGAAGCCGCTGTCGCTGGAAAACGTGACGCTGCGTGTCAAACATGCCCTGACGCAGTACCGATTGGAGCAGGAGAACCGGGCTCTGCGGACGAAGGTACAGCAGAAATTCGAGCTGATCGGGCAATCGCCGGCGATGCAGCGGATGCGGCAATTAATTGAGACCGCCGGCCCCACGAACAGCCGGGTGCTCATCGGGGGAGAAAACGGCACCGGGAAGGAGCTGGTTGCCCGAGCCATCCACATGCACAGCCCCAGGGCCGAGCATCCGTTTGTCGCCGTCAACTGCGCCGCGATTCCTGAAACGCTGATTGAAAGCGAATTGTTCGGCCACGAAAAGGGGTCATTCACCGGTGCGACCGCGATGAAGCGGGGACAATTCGAACAGGCAGACGGGGGCACACTCTTTCTCGATGAAATAGGCGATATGAGTCTCAATACGCAGGCCAAGGTGTTGCGGGCGTTGCAGGAGCAACAGTTCACACGAGTCGGCGGCACCAAATTGATGAAGGTGGACGTGCGGGTACTGGCGGCGTCGAACAAAGACCTGGAAAAAGAAATCGGCCGAGGGCAATTTCGCGAGGACTTGTTCTACCGCCTCAATGTCGTTCCGATCGTGGTTCCGCCGTTAAGGGAACGGCGGGAGGATATTCCGGCTTTGGTGCAGCATTTTATGAAGCTGCACGTTCAAGAACAGGGGTTGCGAATGAAGGAGGTCTTGCCTGAGGCCATGGGGGTCCTGCAACACTATGAGTGGCCCGGGAACATCCGAGAACTGCGAAATCTGATCGAACGGTTGATGATCATGGTGCCGGGTCCGGTGATTGATGAAGCGCAGGCGGCGATGGCGCTGCAAGGGCGCACGGCAGGACCGGCCAATGCCGGGGCTCCATCCGCCACCATCCCGCTTCTGGCGAAATCCTACGATTCGCTGCGAGACGCGCGAAATGCGTTTGAAAAGGAGTACATCGGCCGCAAGTTGCGCGATCACCATTGGAATATCTCGCGAACCGCAGAGGATTTAAAGATTGAACGCAGCCATCTGCATCGGAAAATCAAGCTGCTGGATGTGGAGATGCGGCCGGAGGGATGAGGGGAAGCGGAAGCGGTCCGGTAACTTCCGTGCTCGCCCGCCGCGCACATCTGATCATCTGATTAGTTGCTGTCGGGAAACGATGTGCTCGGCGGATGCGCGCAGTTGGAACTCACCGGACCGCTTCCGCCGGGTAGAGTGTTGAAAAATAAGAGAAGCGCCATGGTGATTCTCGTGACGAGCCATCTTCAGTATCAGCTTTCGCGTTGACCTCCGTAAGAGCCCTCCTCTAAGATAGCGCCCCCATGACGACCTATCGTGAATCTGGAGTGGATATCGAAGCAGGGGATGAGTTTGTCGACCGCATCAAGCCGCTGGTGCGTTCGACGTTTCGCCCGGAGGTCCTCACTGATCTGGGCGGGTTCGGCGGGCTGTTCGGACTGCGGTCCGATAAGTACAAAGAGCCCGTTTTGGTATCCGGTACAGACGGGGTCGGGACCAAGCTGAAGATCGCCTTCATGATGGATCGGCACGACACAATCGGCATCGATCTCGTCGCCATGTGTGTCAACGATATCGCGGTGAGCGGTGCCGAGCCGCTGTTTTTTCTCGACTACTTTGCAACCGGGAAATTGTCCATTGCCAAGGCGCAGGAGGTGGTGCAAGGCATTGCGCAAGGCTGCCGCCAGGCCGGCTGTGCCTTGATCGGTGGGGAAACGGCAGAGATGCCGTCGATGTATGCGGACGGCGAGTACGATTTGGCTGGGTTTGCCGTCGGTGTGGTTGAAAGGGCGAAGATCGTCGATGGCAAAACGATCAAGCCCGGCGATGCAATCATCGGGCTGGCGTCGACCGGGCTGCACAGCAACGGCTATTCGCTTGCGCGCCGTGTATTGTTTGACCACGCAAAGTTGACAGTCGCGAGTCGGCTGCCGGAGCTTGATGGTCCGTTGGGCGAGGTGTTGCTCGCACCGACTAGAATTTATGCGAAGCAGATTCTGTCTCTCATTCAGGACTTCCCCATCAAAGGCATCGCCCACATTACGGGTGGAGGGATCACTGAAAATCTTCCGCGCGTTTTTCCGGAAGGGGTGGGTGCGACGATCAGCCGCAAGGCTTGGCCGGTGCCGCCGATCTTCGAGATTATGAGTCGGTTGGGGAGCGTGAGCCGAGAGGAAATGTATCGAGTGTTCAACATGGGGATCGGATTGATATTGGTGGTGCCGCCCGACTCGGTGGCTGCCGTGCTTGCCAAAGTAGAGACGTTGGGAGATCGGGGGTGGCGGATTGGTGAGATGGTGCCCACCGTGGGAAAGGAGCCAGGGGTGGAGTATGCCGATTAAGCGGGCAGCGCCGCTGCGAGTGGCGGTACTGGCTTCCGGGCGCGGATCGAATCTGCAGGCTGTGATCGATGCGATCGAGGCAGGGCAGGTCCAGGCGACCATCGTGGCCGTCATCAGCAATAAGAAAGAGGCGGCCGCATTGGAGCGGGCGCGCAAATACGGATTATCGGATCTTTTTATCGATCCCAAACCATTTGCCGGACGGCCGGACAGCCGTGAAGCCTATGACCGCACGTTACTGGAAGTCCTGGAAAAGCATCATGTGGAATTGGTGCTGTTAGCGGGGTATATGAAGATTGTGACCGGGGTACTCGTCAACGCCTATGCCAATCGAATGATGAATATTCACCCGTCGCTCTTGCCGTCGTTCCCCGGGTTAGAGGTGCAGAAGAAAGCGATCGACTGGGGCTGCAAACTGGCCGGTTGCACCGTGCATTTTGTGACCGAAGGGGTGGACGAAGGGCCGATCATCCTCCAAGCGGCTGTCCCGATTCTCGACAACGATACGTCTGAAACCCTTGCCGCTCGCATCCTTGTCCAGGAACACAAGATTTTTCCCCGCGCCGTGGAACTCTTCGCCGAAAACCGTCTCCGCGTTGAGGGTCGCCGCGTCGTCATCGACGGCGCCACGCCGAACGGCGAGGCGATCGTCAGCGCGTCGTAAAGGCCGGACGCGTTCGTCAGCCTGCTCCAAGCGCAGCCGTTAACGCTTGTATCGTCAACGGTGCATTCCCTTCGCAACGATTGTTCACCAGTACATAGGCGTTGCGATTTTCAGCCACGGCTTGTCGCACCAAGCTCACCGTGTCGTGCCTCATCTCTGGTAACTCGCTCACTATTGCGTTGTACGGTGCCGCCCGCTTCTTAGCCGCCTCATAGGTCATTCGTAAGGGTGTGAGAAGTCGGAGGACGCTGAAGGGTGCCGTGAATCGTTCCATTCGCCGATGCTGTTCCGCCAGCGGCGGCATCCAGGACCAATGGTTATAGACATGGGCTACGCCATGGTCCTCTAAGACCTTCCGATACGCGGGGCCGAGCAATGTCGGGTTCCGGATTTCCACTGCGTAGCGGAAGTCTGTCGGTAATCGGCTGAAGAAGACGTCGAGCCGTCCGAAAAACTCCTGGGGGGGCATACTGTGCTGTTGGAATTCAAACAGGAAAGGGCCGGTGTGGAGCGTGAATCGCGCGTCCCGATAGGGAGTCAGCACGAGGTCGTTGAACAGTGCGGCGTCGAGGAAGCGGGGATTCGGTTGTCCGGCCTTGGGCCCATAGCGAACATGCTTTGCAAAAGCGGGAATGGTGATCTCCTCCCAGACTTTGCAGCACATCTCGAAGTCTTCGGGAATCTGGCGCAGGTAGCGGCGTAGTTGATCGGCGGCGGGTGGTCGGTAGAACGTCGCATCGTTTCCGACCGTTCGAAAGAGCGGTTCGCCGTCGGAGAGATATTGGCAGTATTCGCCTAAACATTCCCGCGCGAACGCGCTCTTGGCGTAGGACTTCTTGTAGATCTGGCCTTGCCAGCCTTCGTAGGTCCAGGTGGAGGTGCCGAAGCGGACCAGCGGGGAAAGCGTCATGGATAGGGAGTGTACGAGGATGAAGAAACTTCCTCAATGGCGGTGGCGAAGTTTTATGAACTTGCGGTAGCGGCTCACGAGTGGGTTGTGTATAATGCGCGGGTCGGGGATCCGAGCCAAACGTCCTCCCCGTTCTTCTACCGCAGCACACGATCTGCGCATTGGTGCGCAATCAATCCTGCAGGTTTCAGGGCTCGTATCCCGGGCTCCCAAGGGTGGGGGGCTAGCTCAGTTGGGAGAGCACTACGTTCGCAACGTAGGGGTCGCGGGTTCAACTCCCGTGCCCTCCACCAAACCGCACTTCGTGTGCCCCGCAAGTTCCATCTCGGAGCAGGTAGAAATCTCATCAGATAGGGCCTGAGGGCGATTGGCTTGCGTGGCAGGCCGATATGCAGTGCTGCGGGTGCTATCGGTATTCAACCTGGAGGCGGGTGAGGAAATTC
>JAYWIP010000101.1:0-7301 GCA_039794465.1 Nitrospira sp. | reverse complement strand
GTGTTATACACTTCCGCCTCGATACCCAGCCATGGAATAGTTTTGAAGTAGTGCCCTACCTTCCCACCATACAGAATCGATTTCTGTAGCGATTGGTCCGAGATGGTCGAGCCAGGAATGAATACACCGGTCAGGTCTCCATTGGTAAGTCCATTATCAAAAGATGTGGGGAGCACGGACGGCAATGTCACACCAAATTGTCCGGCGATGTAGGTCTCGGCATACGTCGAGGAGACCTGTGCGGTCGTGGCTGCTCCCAGGAGGATCGCTGAGAATGCGAGATGCTGGACGACTCTTTGTATCTGATTCATTCAAACTCCCCGTGATTGCGCATGTTCAGCTTGTATGTTGATGCTAGACCTTGCGGCTGTTTTGACAAAGCCATTTCTGAAATCCTGTGAAGTAGTGAGCAAGCCGCGTGCCATTTACAGAATTGCCGCGGGATTGAGATGCCTGCCGCGCTTGACAGATTGAAGCCGCTCGTTCCTTTCGTTGACAGACGATTGAGGGGCTTCCTATAATCCGCCGGTCCTATGAAGGGCATAGCTCGACTCTCCTCGTTAGCCCGCATTATTCATGAGCGCTTCTGCTGCAATCACGGATTCGCTACTACGACAAGCCTTCGGCGGGCAGGCTCGCCCCTCGCAGTCTCGACATACTGTTTCAAGTATGCCTCGACTCCTCGGGGCTCTGCGTGCCCGTCTCGCTACGCGACTACGCGATTTCGCGACGAACCGTCATGAATGATGCGGGCTAGGTGACATTTCCCACCATGCAAGCCGTCAAGAAATTGAGCGTCATCGGTGCAGGTGCCTGGGGTACGGCGCTGGCCAAACATCTGTCTGAAAAAGGCCTGGATGTCCGCATCTGGGCGTATGAACAAGCCGTGGTCGATGCCATCAACAGGGTTCATCAGAACCCGATGTTCCTCAAAGGCATCGCCCTCCCCACAAATCTGAAAGCCACCTCTTCCCTTGCTGAGGCCACAAGTGCCTGCGACGGCATTCTCTTCGTGGTTCCCTCACATGTCACCAGACCGGTCCTCAAGACATTGGCCGACTCCCTCTCAAAGCCGGTTCCGCTGATCAGTGCGACCAAAGGGATTGAGGAAGGCACGGCCAAGCTGATGACTCAGGTGATGGAAGAGGTCCTCCCGGCATCGATGCGCGGCTGGCTCATGGCACTCTCCGGACCGAGCTTCGCAACCGAATTGAGCGCTGGACTTCCGACTGCGGTCTGTCTGGCCGGCCCCGACAAGCAACTGGTTCAGCAATTTCAGCAGGCTTTGATGTCACCCGTATTCCGCGTGTACGCTGACACAGACCTGGTCGGCGTCCAGTTGGGCGGTGCATTAAAGAATGTCATGGCCCTGGCGGCCGGCGTGGTCGACGGTTTGGAACTCGGACTCAATGCGCGCGCGGCCCTGATCACACGCGGCTTGACTGAAATTGTCCGATTAGGCACCGCGATGGGGGCGGACCCGCGGACGTTTTACGGACTCTCCGGTGTCGGTGATCTCATTCTGACATGCACCGGCACACTCAGCCGGAATCATTCGGTCGGTGTTCGTCTCGGCCAAGGAGAAGCGCTGGAGGCCATCGTGGGTGGAATGCAGGCGGTCGCTGAGGGTGTACGGACAGCCCATGCGGCGTTAGGGCTGGCCAGGCAGTATGGTGTGGACATGCCTATCACCCAAGAGATCAACGCCGTGCTGTTTGAACACAAATCGTGCCGGAAAGCGGTCAGCGATTTAATGGAACGCGACGCAAAAATGGAAAAGGGGCAGGCATGAATCCAGAACATCTCGAGCAGTTGCTGACTCTTGTCCGCAATAGACGCGTCACAGTGGCCCAGGCGCGTGAGCGGCTGCGGTCTATGCCCTTTGAAGACCTCGGGTTCGCCTCGCTCGATCATCACCGGTCTCTACGGCAGGGATTTCCCGAGGTCGTGCTCTGTGAGGGTAAAACCGTTGCACAGGTCGTCGCCATCACGCGATCTTTTATCAAGAAGCGCGGCCCCTTTCTTGCCACCCGCGCAGAGCCGACCATGGCACGCGCCATCCGCAAGCTGGATCGGCGGGCACGCTATCATGCGGACGCGCGCATCGTCGCGATCCATTCTCCCTCGAGGAAACCGCTGGGCCATGTGCTCGTCGTGTCGGCAGGCACGGCGGATGTGCCGGTGGCCGAGGAAGCCCGCGTCACGGCGGAAGTCATGGGCAGCCGTGTTGAGCGCCTTTACGACGTCGGTGTGGCGGGTATCCACCGCTTGCTGGGAAGGAAAGAACGGCTCTTCGACGCCAGGGTCATCATCGTCGTCGCAGGCATGGACGGAGCGTTGCCGAGCGTTGTCGGGGGCTTGGTGCACTGCCCGGTCATTGCCGTTCCGACCAGCCGTGGATACGGCGCCAGCTTTGGCGGGTTGTCTGCGCTGCTGACGATGTTGAATTCCTGCGCGGCGGGCGTCGGTGTGATGAACATCGACAATGGATTCGGGGCCGGCTGTCTGGCTCACCGAATCAATGCTCTCGGTGAGGCGTCGCTCGTGAAACGTCGCATGTAGGACTTACGGAACGAGACGAGCCCCTCCCTCGTTATTTCACTTTCACGGTTCCCCGTTTGGGCCAGGCGACCATCGTCGTGCGAGGACCTTTGTCCCCGTTTGTCAGCAACTTTGTCCGAACCTCATAGGAATAGGTCCCGGCGCTCGCCAGCTGTTTGCGATGGTCTTGTCCGTCCCATAACAACGCAATGGACACCTTGGGTCGCTCGTGTTCGCCAGTGACTGCCGGAACAATTTCCACGGGCTGGCGATGAGTGAGAAAGCGAAGGGACGTCCTCGATGGCGAGCTGATGAGGGACGTCACCTCCAACAGCGTGGTGCGTTCGACTTCCCTGGGAAGTTGCACGGTCACATTGAATTGAAGCGGACCGTTGCCCGGGGTATACGGCGTCGGCGCGATGTTCAATTCGATGATCTTCAGTTCCGGTTCCGGACGGGGAGGCCTGGCTGACTTCTGCTTGGCCACACCATCGATGGGCATAAGGATCGAGACGCACAGACCGAGCACCCCGGCCCAGGGGACTGCCTTTCGCAGACCGGTCTGAAGTCGTACTACAGACGACGGCGAGATCCTCATGCAAAGATCCGCGGCGCGACTGTGACAAACATGGTGGCACTTTTTACATGCATTATGAAGTGGGGGATAGCATAGCCATCATCGGCTGTCAATGAGCCAGTGCCGGCGATTTGCCGTTGACCTGCTGCTTCGGTAAGATGGGCCGCTGTTGCTCGGCGAGTTGAGGGACGGAGTGGGACGGCATCTTCATTTCGACTGTTTTTCAGGCGTCAGCGGAGACATGATCCTGGGTGCGCTGGTCAGCGCCGGCTTGTCTTGGACGCAGCTGGTCAGCGGGCTCAAGCGCCTTCGGCTGAAGGGGTACAGCTTACGCAAGCGCGACGTGCACCGCGGCGCGTTGCATGCCACGAAGGTAGATGTCGTCATCCAGCGAGGGTTTGACCGTCCCCTCACCGTATCCCGCATTCGACGGATTCTCTCCGCCAGCACCCTGCCCGATCCGGTGAAACATCAGAGCCGCGCCGTGTTCGACCGATTGGCCGAAGCGGAAGGCTTGGCCCACCGAGTGGCGGCGCATGATGTCCATTTCCATGAAGTCGGCGTGATTGATTCATTCATCGACGTGGTCGGCAGTATCCTCGGCTGCCATCTCTTACAGGTCACGCGAGTGACGGCATCCGCCGTCAACGTGGGGGCCGGCACGATTCAGACATCCCACGGACTACTGCCGGTGCCTGGGCCTGCGGTCGCAGCACTGGCCAAAGGTATTCCGATTTACTCCGATGGGCCCCGATGTGAGCTGGCGACACCGACAGGCATGGCGGTGCTTCGGACGCTGGCATCGGAGTTCGGCTCGAACGCTGTAATAGAAACCGCGGTGGTCGGATACGGCGCCGGCGACCGAGATCCGGAAGGTTGGCCGAATGCACTGCGTGTGTTTCTCTCGGAGGAATCCCCCCGAGCAGGACGCCCGACCGATCATGTCATGCAGATTGAAACGAATCTCGATGACCTCAATCCGCAAACATATGAACATGTGATGGAGCGGCTGTTTGCGGTCGGTGCGGTGGACGTCGTCCTGATTCCGGCCATTATGAAACGGAGCCGGCCCGGTGTGGTGTTGAGTTGTCTCGTCGCGCCCGATCGCGCCGATGCGGTGCTGGAGATCTTGTTCCAAGAAACCCCGGCCCTGGGCGCACGCATCCAGGAACTGGGCAGGCACATCCTCCCTCGTCGCTTCGTTTCCGTGAAGGTCCCTGGCGGAGTCGTCCGCATGAAGGTCGCCGCCATAGGCGCTGGGTGGGAGAAGGCCGCACCGGAATATATCGACTGCAAGAACATCGCCGATCGAACCGGTCGCCCGCTCAAGAATGTCATGGAAACAGCGTCTCGTGCCTATGACGGCATGCAGGGCAAACGTCATCGGTCGTCATAAGAACACACCGACCATGGATTTACTTTTTCCCTTTCACTGTTTACGGCTCAGCTTGCGAGGCAATTCGTGACCACCCTGCTCTATGTCCTCATGTTTGTCGCCTCCGTTGCCGTAACGCTGGGCGGCTGTGCGCTATTCACCAACGCCGTCGAATGGCTCGGCAAACGACTCGGTGTATCGGAAGGCGCTGTGGGCAGCATCTTTGCGGCGATCGGCACGACATTGCCGGAAACCTCCATTCCGATTATCGCCATTTTCTTTGGGGAGAGCCAGGATGAAACTGATGTCGGGTTAGGCGCGATTCTCGGGGCGCCATTCATGCTCAGCACGCTGGTGTTACCGATTCTCGCGCTCCTGTTGCTGCTCTATACGTGGATGGGCAAACGCGCAGCGAAGTTTCATCTCAACTATCGAGAAGTCGTCACCGATCTGGCGTTTTTTACCGTCGGGTATATCGTCGCCTTGGCCTGCATCTACATTCCCTCTCGGCTCGCGCACATCATTGCGGCGATCGGACTGATCCTTCTGTATGGCTCCTATATGAGGATGAAACTCAGCGCGCCCGAGGAGGAGGGAGGACCGGGCGGCCAGCTGGAACCTCTCATCTTTGCCAAATCTGCCGCCACGCCATCGCATATCATGATCGGGCTACAAGCGCTCGTTGGGCTGGCCGGACTGATTTTAGGCGCGCATCTGTTCGTCAGCGCAGCAGAATCGATGGCCGGCATGTTTGCGGTTTCGCCATTGATCCTTGCGCTGCTCATTGCGCCGCTGGCGACTGAACTACCGGAGATGTCCAATAGTTTTCTCTGGCTCTATCGAAAAAAAGACCGCCTCGCTGTCGCCAATGTCACCGGCGCGATGGTTTTTCAGGGGACCATTCCGGTCTCCGTAGGGTTGCTGGGAACCGAGTGGGCAATCGCCTCGTCTGCATCAGTGACGATGGTGTTGGCCGTGCAGGCAACGGTGTTCTACCTGCTACAGATTTTCATCGGCGGCTATTGGCGGGCCTGGTTGCTCAGCAGCGGAGCGCTGCTTTATATAGGCTATACACTGTATTTGGCTCTCGGAAAGTGAGCTCCGCACCATGAAATCGGCACCAGCCAAGACGCCCTCAGCACGGCTCCCGCTCCTCGGAATCACGATGGGAGATCCAGCCGGGATCGGACCGGAGGTGATCGCCAAGGCAGTCGCCAGCCGGGAGCTGCGGAATGTCTGCCATCCGATCGTCATTGGGTCATTTCCCGTGATGGAGCGGACAATCAAGGCACTGAAACTAAGGCTCAAGGCCCTGCGCATAGATGGTCATGAACGGCTGCCCTGGCGCGAAGGAACGGTCGCGGTGCTCGATCCGCTTGAGCAACCGCTGAAACGGTTCACACAAGGAGTGGCAGCGACGGCAACCGGTGCTGCGTCGGTCGCCTTTATCAAAAAGGGGGTTGAACTGGCTCAGCTCGGTTGTATCGACGGAATCGTCACCGCGCCGATCAACAAAGAAGCCATCAACATGGCCGGCTGCCGTCATCCGGGGCATACGGAGCTGTTAGCCGATCTGACCCGCGCAAAAGAATCCGGCATGATGATCATAGGCGGGCCGCTACGCATCATGTTTGTCACGACTCACGTCGCAATCAAAGATCTCCCATCGCTTCTCACTCGGGCGAACATCGAAAAGGCAATCAGGCTGGCACAACTGGCGTTGACGCAACTCTTTGGAATCAAGAAACCCAGGATCGGCGTCGCGGCATTGAATCCTCATGCGGGTGAACACGGCTTGTTCGGCGACGAAGAAACCCGTGTGATTCTTCCGGCGGCGCGCAGCGCCCGGGCGCATGGCATTCTTGCCAGCAATCCGCTGCCCGCTGACACGTTGTTCGGAAAAGCCGCCAAAGGACAGTACGACGGAGTTGTGGCCATGTACCACGATCAAGGCCTGATTCCGCTGAAACTCATGGCCTTCGGCACCTGTGTGAACGTCACCGTGGGATTACCGATCATCCGAACCTCGGTCGATCACGGAACCGCTTTCGACATCGTCGGGAAGGGCATCGCCGATCCCGGCAGCTTGATCGAAGCGGTCAAACTGGCCGCGAGCATCGCCAAGAACCGGCCAGCCGCCGGCTAAACGGACCGCACCGCCATGCCACAGGATGCTCTCAAAGGACTCGCCGCTGTTCAGCTACAGATCGAGGAGCTCGACAAGCTCGCAGGACAGACGATGAAAGATCTCAATACTGTCGCGGGAACGGAGCGGGTTGAGAAATGGAAAGTCGATACCGTAGCCATCCTGGCGCAGGCGGTCGGACCACAGGAAGCGCACCGCTTCTCAGGGGTCCGTCCTGGGCCGTGCTTTACCAACGACATGATCGAAGAATTTAACGATTTGATCGACTGCTACCGGACACCGCTGGTGGCGTTGGCCAAACACCTGTCACGCGCAACGCCGTGAGCCGCTCTGAGCCACCCTCAGCCATCAAACGACTCGGCCAGAATTTCCTGATCGACCCCAATATCGTTCGGAAGATCCTCGCAGCGGCCGAATTGGGCTCGTGCGATTCCGTGCTGGAAATCGGACCGGGACGCGGCATCCTCACGGAATCCCTTTGCCACGCATCCGGTCGCGTCACGGCAATTGAAATCGATCCACGGCTCCATGCCCAGCTCTTGGAGCGCCACGCTGCCTTGCCGAATTTGACGCTCGTACTCGGTGACGCAATGACCTATCCGCTTCAGAATCTTCCCATCGGAACCGTCGTGGTTGCCAACCTGCCTTACTATATCTCGACG
>JAYWIP010000100.1:0-12386 GCA_039794465.1 Nitrospira sp. | reverse complement strand
GTGTGCATGGGGCTGATCGCATCGCAGATGGGGCATCCCGCCTCCGCCTTCGGAGGAGTGGTCGCCATCGACGCCTATGCCTGCTTTTGGAAACTGCTGCTCTGTTTTGTCGCCGGCCTGACCGTCCTGCTGTCGTACTCCTACCTCAAAGAGGAGCGGCTGTACTTCGGCGAATATTACGCATTCGTCCTGCTCGCACTGTGCGGCATGATGGTGATGGTCTCCGCGACCGATTTGCTGGCGATCTATCTCGGCACCGAGTTGATGTCACTCTCCCTCTACGTCATGGCAGGGCTGAAACGCTCGGAACCCCGTTCCTTGGAAGCCTCCGCCAAGTATTTCGTACTGGGGGCCTTCTCCTCAGGCATCTTGCTGTACGGTATCTCCCTGCTCTATGGCGCCACCGGCAGCACCCGCTTGCCAGCCATCGCCGACGCTGTGGTCGGCCGAAGCCTGGATGATCCGTTGCTCCTGTTCGCCACGATCTTGCTGGCGGTCGGATTCGCCTTCAAACTCGCCGTCGTCCCGTTTCACATGTGGACGCCAGACGTCTACCAAGGCGCCCCGACATCCGTCACGGCCTTCATGGCCGTGGCCTCGAAGGCCGCCAGTTTCGGCGCCTTTCTCCGTGTTTTCGCCGAAGGACTGGGCGGGCTTAAGACCGACTGGTCCACGATCTTCCTGGTGCTCTGCGTCGCCACACTGGTGCTGGGCAACGTTGTGGCCTTGGTCCAAACCAACGTCAAGCGGATGCTGGCCTATTCCAGCATCGCCCATGCCGGGTATGCCCTCATCGGCGTCGTCGCAACCGGGCGTCTGGGTGGATCCGCGGAGAGCGCCCACGGGATCGCCAGCGTGTTGCTGTATCTGGCGCTCTACACATTCATGACCTTTGGCGCCTTCGCCATCGTCGCCATGCTCCGCAAAGGTAGCATCGAAGGGGAAGAGATCGAAGACTTTACCGGCCTGGCCAAACGTCAACCGGTGGCTGCATTGCTGATGCTCGTCTTTATGGTCTCCCTGGCCGGCATTCCGCCGACGGCCGGATTTATCGGCAAATTCTACGTCTTCATGTCCGCAGTGGAAGCCGGCATGACCTGGCTGGCGGTCCTCGCATTGATCTTCGCGGCCGTCTCGGCCTACTACTATCTCCGCCTGGTGCTGGTCATGTACATGCGGGAACCGGACGCCATCACAGCCGATTCGCCTCGGCTGGTCCTGTCGCCGACCCTCTCCATCGTGCTGGCCTGCGCAATCGCCGGTGTGGTGATCTTCGGCATCTATCCCGATCCGCTGATTCAACTCGCCGCGCAGGCGACGTTGCCCCTGAAATAAACACCGTATGATCGAGAATGAGGTGCGGGACGGCACCGCTCATGGTACGCTGGCCGGCATGCAGGCCGTCATGAATGTCGTACGCTTCCTGCGCGATGTCACGCAGGCGTTTCTTCGGCATGGGTGCCCCAGTCTGGCCGCGTCGCTCGCATTCTTCTCTTTGCTCTCACTGTTTCCGCTCGTGTTTCTGCTGTTGTACGGCATCAGTTTTCTTGTGAGTCAAGACGTCATCGGTGAGCACTTTCTCTTGAGCTTCCTGAAAGGATTTCTACCGTCGCTGGGCGAGCGGCTAGCCAATGAGCTCCATCGAATCAGCGCACTGGATAGTGTGCGATGGCTGGTCTTTCTCTCGTTCTTCTGGTTCGGCGGGCTGGTCTTCTATGAACTTGATTACGCGCTCAATGTGGTGTTTGAAAGCGCCCGGCGGCGGCACCCCCTGATCTCGACGGCCATTTCGATCGCCCTCCTCGGCGCCACCGGACTCCTGCTCATCATTGCGTATGTTGCCACACAAACCATCAACATTCTGACATCCTATACCCCTGGGATCCTGGGACTGGACCTCGTGGCACTCGCCGCCCATGATTTTCAATTGACCTACACCTTGCCGTTCGTCCTGGCCTTTCTTGCCGTCAGTTTGCTGTACCGCTACGTGCCTCGCCGCCGACCCGGGTGGCGGGAATCGATGTCAGGGGCAATCACATTCGGCCTGCTCTGGGTATCCGCCAAGTTGTTATTCGTCACGTACAGCGGATATGCGACGGTCTACGTCCGACTCTATGGCTCGCTTCTGGAAGTGATTCTGCTCTTGCTGTGGGTCTATTATTCCGCCTGCCTCCTGCTGCTCGGGGCCATCGTCGCTCACAATCTCCAGCAACGGGCGCACATTTCTCCCTCCGTCCCGGCCGACCCGACCTAACACTTCGTTCGCATCGGCTTCTTCCCGGTCCGGCCAAGGAACCGGCTCAAAGCCATGACTGGAGCGGGTTTATCCCCATGCAACTTCTGGCCTTTTCCTGGCGGAGTTCCCCCTTCCCCGATACAATGGCACCCGATCATACCGGGAGCCTGTCACATGATCGAAGAATACAGCAAAGAGCTCATGATGCTCGGCGGAACGATCGCGGGATTCGTCGCCGCGCTGCTGACGGTGCTGGAGAAACTCCTCGACTTTCAACGACGCCGCTATCCGGACAGAGACGGTAACGACAGGCCGTCCTCGCCCCAGCTGGCACGAACGGGGGGCGAAACGACAAGCCGGTCTTCAGCGCCGAGCATCGCCAGCATCGACTTCTTTTCCACAAAACCGCTTCGAGGCTCGTCCTATCTCCTGCTGAACGAAACGAGCGTGATTGTGGCGGCCGGCGTGCTGTTGAACTACGTCGGCCTCACCCTGAGCCGCCACTTGGAGAGCATCCTCTTTCTGGATATGACGGGTACCGCCCTGGTGGCCTTTCTGCTCGGCCCCTGGTGGGGTGCCATCGTCGCGCTCCTCTCAAACTCGGTGGTGAATTGGCTGCTTTTTCCCGAAGCAGGCGCCGATGTGGTGATCTTTCCCTGGTCGCTGGTCAACATGGCAGGGGCTCTCTTCTGGGGCACCTTGGCCAGGCAAGCGGGCTTCAAAAAGTACGTGCGGTCCAGCAAGAGCTCCGGCTTGACCCATATGTGGTTCTTGACGACCTTCGGGGTCATGGGAGCCGTAGTGATGAGCATCCCCGGCACGCTCGTGCAGTCGGCACTCCACGAGAGTTCCGTGCTGGCCTTGAATCCGGAGGTGGCCGAATCTCTGCGGGTGCGGATCGAGCATTGGGAAGCGGCGGTTCAGCTCTATCTGGAATCGGCCATCGGGCTGCGCTGGAGCGAGAGCCTCAGCTGGTATATCGTCAATTGGTTCCAGAACTGCGTCCGTTATATTCCGGACAAGACGATGAGCGCCGCCATCGCGCTGGTCATTTTGAAATACGGCTATCCGTTATTCGAGCAGGAGTTGATTCACGGCGGCCCCGACGGGGAACGGCCGGGAGATGAACGGGTGCTGCCGCTCGTGCTGGGGTTGATTTACGCCCCGTCTTTCGCGTCGCTCATCAGCAATGAGAGCTATGCCGGCCCTCTTTACTGGCCCCTCTGGTGCATGCCCTGGCTCTTCATCATCTATGGGTATTTCCGCATCCGCTTTTGGGGGCCGACGGACGATGCCCTGCATCAGGCCCGCATCCAGCGGGCCGAGCGCTACGCCCGGGCCTTGAAGCCGGTCGGCAAGGAGCCCTCCTACGAATTCTGCCGCAGACTGACGTTTGCCACGCTCATCGCCAGCCTGTTCTTCGCTCTGTGCCTTCCGATTCTTATGATGGACTTCTACCGTGTGACGTTCAATTTCTTCTGTGTGGTGTATGGATTCTTACTCGTCGTCCATCTCATCCGCGTCGCGATCGCACAAAATATTTCTGCGGCACGGGCGGACTAAGACTGTGAAGGGGGGCCGTATCCCGTCGTGTACGACAACGATTCACGGTTTCCGCAGCTGCAGAAAATGCAAGATCGCCGACTGGGTGACCAGGCCTACGACGTGGCCATCCTGCATCACGACGAGCCGATCCCATCCCTCCCGCGCCATGTGTTCCATGGCGTGAATGACCGGAGCGTCCGGTTCCACAATGAGCGACGGTGAGACTGGGCGCATCACCTGCCCAACCTGTCGCCAGGGCCAGACCGCCGACGGCACCGCTTGGATCTCGTGAACCGTGATCAGCCCGATCAACCGCCCATCGTCCAAGACGGGAAACCCGCCATATCCGTAAGGTTGGAAGTACCGGTTCACGGCCTCCTCGATGGTGCACTGAGAGGGGATGGAGACAACCGTCGTCACCATCAGATTGCGAACAGGAACGGCCGCCAATGACTGCCGCAACGCGGCCTGGCGTCGGCTCGCCAACGCCGCGGCAAACAGAAACGCCCCGATCAAGACAATCCAGCTGCCGTTGGATGCCAGCGACGCAGGGGCTCCTCCCACCGCAGATCCAGCGAGCATGGCAAATCCCAGCAGCACGAATATGATGCCGAACCCTAAGCCGATGATGGACGCCTGTTTCGTCGCTCGATAGAAATCTTTCCCCCACGCCCACAGTCCCGCGCGCAAGACTCGGCCGCCATCCAAGGGAAACCCTGGGATCAAGTTGAACAGCCCCAGTTGCACATTCACCGCTCCCAGCAAGGTACTGAGAATGACGAGGCCCCGCAGACCACGCTGCTGCGAGATCGGCTCCGCTAGCGCCACGAAGCCGAGACAGACCGCTCCCAACACGAAGCTGACGGCAGGCCCTGCCACCGCGATCAGAAATTCCGCACGCGGGGTCGGCGCTTCCTTCCGCATATGGGCCACGCCTCCAAAGATAAACAGCGTGATTCGGTCGATCGGAACTCGATAGCGCAAGGCGACGTAGGAATGGCCGAGTTCGTGGAGCAGGACAGAGAGAAACAAGAGGACGGCAGCCATACCGCCCATGGCCCAATATCGTTCAGGCGGGAGCCCCGGAAGACTGTCCGGCAAATAGTCGGTCGCCAGCGCCCAGGTCAACAGGAAAAAGATCGCAAACCACGAGGCATGGACGCGAATGGGAATCCCCAGCGCATATCCGATTTGCCAGGACGGTAGTCGCATGGCAATTACCGTACCAGCCCGATGCGCGATAGGTCAATTCGCCCGCATTCAGGTATACTAGAGTTCATGCGTCGGCGATTACCAGTCTGGCTATGGAGCCTCCTTCACCTCATCAGTCTGTCGCTCGTTGTTCCAGCCATGAGCCCGGCGCAAGTCATCAAATCCGGTCCGCCTGCTTGTCCGGGGGTTGCGCTGACCTTTGACCTCTGTCCTGTGAAGAAGGGGTCAGGCTACGATACGTCTTTGATGGACTATTTGATTGAGCACCGAATTCCTTCCACGTTCTTCATGTCCGGCAAATGGATAACCAAACATGAGGAGGAAACGGACCAGTTGCTCGGTATCGGGTTCTTCGAGGTCGGCACTCACGGGGAAGTGCATGCCCATCTGCCGATGCATAGTGCCGAAGAGCAACGAGAAGAGATTCTCGGTCCGGTCAGAATCCTGCGCGAACACTATGCCCATCACGCGACATTGTTCCGCCCTCCCTATGGGGAGTACAACGACATGACCGTAGACGTCGTCAAAGCACTGGGGCTCCAATTCATCCAATGGAACATCGAATCCGGTGATCCGGACCCCACCCTGTCGGCCGAGCAAATCCTGAACCGTGTCACCAAGCGCGCGAAACCGGGCAGCATCATCGTGTTTCATGCCAACGGGAAGGGCAAGCAAACCCGCCAGGTCATCGAGCGTCTCACCACCGATATCTTCCCACACAAGGGGCTCACCCCCATGACCGTCAGCGACCTGCTGAATTGCAAGCAGCCGGCCCGATGAAGACACCGCGCATCAGGGCCATGCAGCCTGAAGATCGCGAAGCGGTCGTCCAGCTGCTGGGCGCATCGGATCCGTGGACGACACTTGGCTACACGGCAGCGGACTGGGATCGAGTGTTTTGCCCGATCCCTCAGGGGCGAGACAGTTATGTGGCCGAATTCGATGACCGGGTGGCAGGCATCGCCGTCGTCAGGCAAAAGTTCCTGTTAGGCGACTATCTGGAACTCTTGGGTGTGGCTGGGTGGGCAAGACAACAAGGTATCGGGAGTCAGCTCCTGATACACGTCGAACAGCTCGTCTTTGATAGGACAAAGAACCTCTTCGCCTGCGTCTCGGACTTCAATGTGGATGCTCGCAAGTTTTACAAGAAGATGGGCTATCAGGAAATCGGCCCCATGCCGAATCTCTTGACCCCCGGGAAGGCAGAAATTTTTCTCAGAAAGACCCTGGGGCCTACTCGAACATGACTTCCCTCACGGCCGCGGTGGACTATCGTGACCTTGCGGTAATGTTGTGCCGACACCCAACCAGAAACTGACTGCGCTCGGACTCGATGGGCAAGGGACGGACCCAACAGATTTCGTACACCATTGTCGAGCGATGCCACCCAAGCTGAGGGTTGTACAGGGCGATTAATTGCCGAACTTGCGGAGGTTCACTCATCAAGAGGAGAATACCGTGTGCGCTTCGATTCAGGCTGAGGACTTTGCCCTCCACCACCGCCTCGGCCCCGGCGGTGTGCGATTCGTACATCTCGAAGGTATACCAATGACGATCCTCAACCCGGGCTTCACGACGCCGATTGAAAGGGGGAAAGGACTGCTCCGCGCTTGGGGAGGCGTCAGTTTCAACGGGGCGACTCGTCATCGTGTTGTCTCCGGGCTTCAGGCCGTCCATGGATGAGGAAGCATGACGAGCAAAAGCCGTACCGGCGCCGCCTTCTCCCGACATCCGTGTAATAACGGCATTCTCTGAGTGAACCGAACGGCACGAGCGAAGGGAAACACCTACTCGCCGCGATGCGTTTCCCTACAGAATGGGGGAACTGAGTGGACTTCGCCAGTCGCCGGCACGCCGCCCACACCGATCGATTGCGCGTAATGCATGCGCGTTCCTTCATCACATACACTTCCTCCACTCTTTCCTCATTGACTTGCCCTTGTTCCATCCGTTGATCCTATACGACTTCTTTCACGCTCGATAACCTAAGTCAGTCGGCCTCACCGTTAATCGGTAAGAACCTCGTTGATTTGCATGGCATTCTCTCTCCCGTCCCACTAAGGCACGCGTTGGAGTCGCGACGCAAAGACCAACCCGTTGGGAGATTTTTGCTCCCATGATTTCTACGTATTGCGCGGCACATCGTTTGCTTTATCTGCTTCGGCGTAAGTGCGGCCCATTCACGCGAACGTTCACGACTTCCCCAGATTTGTTTTTCCATGGCTGCGCCTGATTAGGAAGTAGAGGATGCGTTATCCGATGACTGAAGAAAGATCAATGGCCCAGTTCTTCATGACACGACTAGTACGTGCCCGCCGCCTTCACTCAATAACCCAATGGATCGCCATTGCCGTGCTGGCCACCGATGTGGCATGGGGCGCCACCCTCACATGGAGCCCGAATACGGAACCTGACCTCGCCGGCTATCGTGTCTATCAATGCACCAGTCAACCCTGCGGACGCGCCCACGGCACAGCCGCTCTCCTCGTCACACTCGGCACTGTCACGAGCTTCAACATCGGAACGCCCGGTTCGATACACTATTACGTCATCACTGCCTACGACACGGCCAACAATGAATCGGCCGAAAGCGGAACCGTTATCTATTCGCCGCCTAATTCCTCTCCGCCGCCGCCACCCCCACCTCCGCCCCCTCCGCCTCCCACGGCACCAGCGATTGGTGCGGCGCCTCGCACCCTCTCGTTTATCACCCAACAAGGGAGCATCGATCCGCCCTCTCAATTGCTGACAATCAGTAATGTCGGAGATGGGACGCTGACGTGGACCGTGAGTGACAATTCCAACTGGCTCACACTTACCCCTGGATCAGGAACCGGAAACGGAACTGTGACTGTGAGAGCTTTGGCGGGAACACGAACGACAGGAACTTATAGTGGAGCGATCACCGTGACGGCCACTGGTGCCTCGAGCGTCATTGTTCCCGTTACATTGACGATCACGACCGTGCCGATTGTGCGCCCCCCGACCCCAACGGGCTTGCGGTTCTCCTCACAACAATAGGTTGGCTGACCTACATCACGATGTCCGGCCCCAGGGGTTGTCCACCAGGAACAGCCATCGTCCATCAGGCTGACGCCGTAGAATGCCGGAGGAGCGGCCGCCGAGTTTCACGGCGGTGCCGTTGGGATCGATGCCCGTGAGGCTCCGGCGAGCACAATATTGCGCGACATCGCCTGACTGCACAAGTAGCTGTGCCTCGATCGGAAGGTAAGAATCTTGTCGATTTTCGAATTGCGCGACGATTATTCTATGCGCGATGTCCTGAATCTGAATGATGCCATCCTATTGCATCACAGCTTTCGGCGGCTCGACCTGGCCGTACGGAAGTCCGCCCGCGAAGGAGTTGGGCTGCGCAAATGGAAAGTCGCCATGGAAGCTGCTGCCACATCAGCCCATACAACGATTGATCAGATCTACCGAGCCGAGTCGCGACTGGTCTTGGCCACATTGATTCGTCTGCTGGGTGACTTCGACGCAGCCGAAGAGGCCTTACAGGAAGCCTTCGCGGTCGCGATGGAACAATGGCCGCGTGACGGCACCCCGGCCAATCCGCGCGCCTGGCTTGTCTCCACCGGACGGTTCAAAGCTATCGACGGCATGAGGCGTCGCGCCCGCTATGATGCGTCATTGAACGAACTCGCGAAGCACATTGAGACCACCACCATCGATCCATTGGAACAGACATACGAGCCCATCGACGATGACCGGCTTCGGCTGATCTTTACCTGTTGCCATCCGGCCCTGTCACCGGAAGCCCAAATCCCGATGACGCTGCGCGAGGTCTGCAACCTCACCACTGAAGAAATCGCGCGCGCGTTTCTCACCAAACCGGCGACCATTGCTCAACGAATCGTGCGTGCCAAAGCGAAGATCCGTGATGCGCGCATCCCCTACGAGGTTCCTCCGCCAACCGAGTTACCGGAGCGTATCGAGGCCGTGCTTCGCGTAGTGTATTTAGTATTCAACGAAGGCTACTCCGCCTCGTTCGGCCCATCGCTCACCAGAGCAGATCTCTCCACTGAAGCAATCAGGCTCGCGCGACTCCTCGTCCATTTGCTGCCTGACCCCGAAGTCATAGGACTGCTCGCCTTGATGCTTTTGCACGAATCCCGACGACAGGCGCGCAGTTCGGCCAACGGAGATCTCGTGCTCTTGGAACAACAGGACCGGTCATTGTGGAACCAAGATTTCATCAGAGAAGGCATTGCCCTTGTTGAACGGGCACTCGCATCGAAACGTATCGGTCCCTACACTCTGCAAGCCGCCATCGCTGCCGTCCATGCGGAATCGTCCAGTGCGGGGGAAACGGACTGGGCTCAAATCGTCGCCTTATACGATTGTCTTTTGCGAACGGAACCATCGCCCATCATCGAGCTGAACCGGGCGGTCGCGGTTGCCATGCGTGATGGACCGGCCAAAGGTTTAGAGCTGGTCGATGCGCTTCTGGAGCGCGGTGAGTTAGCCCAGTATCATCTGGCTCATGCCACACGAGCCGACTTATGCCGAAGACTCGGCAGGCACGCGGATGCCCGCGTCTCATACGAACGTGCGCTGGCCCTCGCGAAACAAGAACCGGAGCGACGGTTTCTGGAACGAAGATTGGCAGACCTGCAAGCGTGACACTTCACACATCCACTTTTCTCTTCACCATCCCACCTCACCCAACGATAGCCCAAGCTGGTTTCACAAAGTAGAATGTCCCCGATTCCTAATAGATACTGTGGTAATCAATGTACTTCAGCCGAATATTGGCAGGGGCACAAAACCGGGCCAGAGTGACAAGCACGAATATCCTCTTGACAACGGCACCTACCTACTGGTAGGTTTGCAGCATGATTAAGGGTGACACCAAGACAGCGATTCTCGATGCGGCGCAAGAATTGATTCAGCGCCGCGGTGCAAACGCGATGAGCTATCAAGACATCAGCGAAGCCATCGGCATACGGAAGGCCAGCATTCATCACCACTTTCCAACCAAGGATGCGCTGCTCGATGCGCTCGTCCAGCGATACACGGCCTATTTCCTCGGCCTCGTCGATTCGATTGTTAAATCAAAGAAGGACCCTGCCGACCAACTACTGGCCTATGCCAGCTTGTTTGAAGCAACCCTGAGTGAAGGTAAGCAGGACAAGGCTTGTCTCTGCGGTATGCTTGGCGCGGAGTTATCGAGCCTCGGCAGCCCGGCAGCAGCCGGCGTCAAACGGTTCTATCGGGAGAACGAGGCACGTCTTGTTCGGATACTCGAAGAAGGAAAGGCGCAGGGACAGTTTCACTTCAAAGGAGACGCGAAACTGGTCGCAGCGATGATCTTCTCGCTGCTGGAAGGAGGGGCGCTTGTTGCCAGAGCGGAAGGCGGGCATAAACGGCTGCATGCGATGGTAGAACAGACGCTGAAATTATTGCTGAGGTGACAAGGTCTTTTTTTGCCACAGGAACCTACCTACTAGTAGGTTTCTTTTTCACATCATAACCATAAGGAGGACGTTATGAAGACTGTAGGTATCTTGGGAACAGGGCGAATGGGCGTGCGATTGGCGGAGGCATTCGCGAGGGCAGGTGCGCGGGTCCTGCTCGGCTCGCGCGATCCGCGGCGAGCCGAGCGGATCGTCGAGGGGTTGAACGAGCATGGCATCACACCGACCGGCTATCAGCAAGCCGCGCAAGCAGAACTTGTCTTGCCGGCCATGTTTTTGCGGGACGGCATGATTGAGACGCTTCAGCCTTATCGTAAGCATCTGGCAGGAAAGATCGTCATCGATATTTCGAATCCATTTAATGCCGACTATACGGATTTCATTCTCCCCTGGGACACCAGCGGAGCGGAAGAACTGCAGCGGCACTTCCCGGAGTGGAGGATTGTCGGCGCCTTCAAGAACGTCTGGTGGGAAGTCTTCGACGCTCCGACATTCGACGGGACCGTGACTGACGTCTTCGTCGTAGGGGACGACTCTGCTGCCAAGCAGGATTTTCTCACGATGGTCCAGCCAATGCCGTTCCATTTCGTGGATGCAGGCCGACTGGCTAATGCGCGAGTGGTTGAGCGGATGACCCTCCTGAGCGGAGAACTTGGCCAACGCTACGGCTACTTCCCTCGTATGAACTATCGGTTTATCGGTGAACCCTGGACACCCGGTAGTGCCGACCGCTACGCACACCTTCTTGCTCCGGCTATGGAAGGGGCGGTGCGATGACCGCCAGGCAACGGTTGCAGGAATTGCGGCTGATCTTGCCGGAACCGCCCACACCGCTAGGGACATATGTCCCGGCGGTGGCGGCAGGCGGCATTTTGTTTCTCAGCGGCATGCTCCCGGTGAAGGACGGGCATCCGGCCTGGACCGGGCGGGTTGGAATGGAGCTGTCTCTCGATGAGGGCTGCCAAGCCTCTAGGCTGGCGGCCCTCAATGGCCTGGCCGTCGCACAGGCCGAGCTTGGCTCACTGGATCAGATCAAGAGAGTGGTTCGCCTGACCGTTCATATTGCAGCGGCACCGGACTTCAGCGACCACGCTGTCATCGCCGATAGTGCATCCATGCTGCTTGCATCGATGTTTGATGAAACGGGCGGTCACGCACGGCTAGCGATCGGTGCTTGCTCGTTGCCTGCGAAGATGCCGGTCGAATTGGAGATCATATTCGAACTTTGTTGAACGGATGTGATCGAAGGAGGACAAGATGGATCGATTGATGCATCCTGGATTTCGAACGATGTTTGCCGAAGGGCGTCTGACACTCGGCCTCTTCGTACCTATTGAAGCCTACCAGGGCAGCATCCCTACGATGCGTGACCACCTCGCGCGTGCGCGGCGGGCAGAGAGGCTGGGGTTCGCTGCACTCTGGGTGCGTGACGTACCGCTGTATGACCCATCGTTCGGCGATGTGGGGCAGATCTATGACCCTTGGGTGTATCTCGGCTATCTCGCGAGGCATACGCGCCGTATCGCATTGGCAACTGGTAGCATCGTCCTACCGTTACGGCATCCATTGCATGTCGCCAAGGCAGCCGCCTCGGTCGATCAGCTGTCCGGTGGCCGCCTCGTGTTGGGGGTCGCATCGGGCGATCGCCCGGTGGAATTCCCCGCGTTTGGGCTCGATGCAGAAGCACGAGGCGAACGGTTTCGCGATGCCTTTGAGGTGTTGCGCCAGGTTTTCGAAACAAGATTCCCCGGAATCGAAAGTCCCTTTGGTTCGTTGCATGATGCGGACGTCCTACCTAAACCGGTGTCAGGCACCTTACCCCTGCTGGTTACGGGCAGCAGCCGTCAGCCGATGGAATGGATCGCTGCCCAGAGTGACGGCTGGATCACCTACCCACGCCCTCTCGCTGCCCAGACCGATGTGATCGCAATGTGGAAACAGTTAGCCGCACAAGCATC
>JAYWIP010000099.1:0-18233 GCA_039794465.1 Nitrospira sp. | reverse complement strand
TCCCTGCGCGGCCATACCAACGATATTCGCGCCATCGTGTTCACGCCGGACGGGCAAACCCTCGCCACAGGCAGCGAAGACCGCACCATCCGTTTGTGGAACGGCAAGACCGGCGAGCCAACGAAGTTGCTCTTCACACGGTACGATCACAATGTGTGCAGTCTGTCGCTGTCGCCCGATGGATTGATGCTCGCGCGCGGCAGCCACAACAAAGACATCAAGATCTGGGAGGTCACCACCGGCACCGAGCTGATGACACTGCTCGGCAAGGACGAATACGACCACCATTGGTCCGTCTGCGTCGCGTTTTCACCGGACGGCATCCATCTGGCCAGTGGGACCGACATCGGCAAAATCAAGATTTGGGAAGTGCTGCCGAGCGGGGAAGAAAAGGTGCTCCACGACGGGCACTGGCGGCGAGGCGTCGAGGATTCCACCGAAACGCGCGGCTACTTCATCGAAGACGACGGTGGATTCCAAAAGCCAATGGACTACTGGATCGGCGCCATGACCTTCACACCGGACGCTAGGACACTGATCACCGGCAGCCGGGACAAAACTATTAAGCTCTTTACGATGCCCCAGTGTGTGGAAAAGAAAGCCCTCACCGGCCACCAGGGCTGGATCCGCAGTCTCGCTGTCTCTCCGGATGGAAAAATCCTGGTCAGCGCCAGCGATGACCAGACCATCAAGTTCTGGGATCTCGCCACCGGCCGCAATTTCAGAACCCTCAAGGGCCACACCGGCGGTGTCCGTTGCGTGGCCTTTTCACCGGACGGCCGCCGCCTCGCCAGCGCTTCCTGGGACCGGACGATCAAGCTCTGGGAAGGCGGGTTACACGCGGAACTATAACCGGTTCCTCCCCCACCGCTCAATTCGGCGCGATTTCATAGACCAGCGTCACCGTCGCCTCAACTTTCAGTTCTCCAGAAGAGATCGGCACGTCGCCCGCGCTCGCGTCCATGGCCATCCGTGCCATCGTCACCGTAGGCCTGACGACATGGCCCCCTTCGTTGACCGACAACACACGCACAAGTTTGACGCGCAACGCCTCGCTTAGCACGGCCGCTTTCTCGCGCACCTTGTCGGCAGCCAGTTTCAATGCACTCAGCCGCACCGCTTGTTCATCGCGCAACCCCCAATGCAACCCGTGAAAGGTGTTTGCCCCGGCCTTCAAGACTTCCTCGATCACCATACCAACCTTGTCGAGGGCGCGAATTTCCACAGTCAGCATATTACTGACGACGTAGCCGATAATTTCCGGAGAAGCAGCCGAGGCATCGGTGGGACGGTTGGATGGCGGGCGATATTGCGGTGACACCGTAAAGGACGAGGTCTGAATGCGCTCCCTGTCGATCTGCAAATCGCTGAGCCGATCCATCACTTTACTCATGATGGAGTTGTTCCGCCTCTGCGCCTCGGCGAGCGATTTACCGGCGGTCGCTAAGCCGAAGGTCACAACCGCGGTATCCGGAGCGTGTGGGACCATCCCCGTTTCGCTGACCGTGAGGGTCGGTGTCTCAGACCTGACTTCATCATGCGCCCACGATGCAACCGGATATCCCAGCAGCACCAGCAACCAAACGATCAACATACTCGATCTCCTTTTCTCGACAACGCTGTTGCCTACCGTTGTCCTTCTCGTCCGACCAGCTCCCGGATGGCGTATTGTTCTCCTGACTTGCGCCTGAGAAATTTCTCCAGTCGGCCTCCCAGTTGTGTGATCCCGTTGGAAAGATGGAGAGCTCCACAATTTCAATCAATTGCAAGATGTCGGCTCTGGCATGAAAAAACTCTGCCCCCATCTTCTGTGGATAAGTCTGTGAGCAACTCCATCGCGCCTCGCAAAAGAGCAAGGATTGAACGGCCATTATTGCAAACTGCCCACTTTTTGAGCGTCCGCTTTCGGCGATGACTGCCACCATATATGGTAGGCCATCCAAGCTTTTTCATATTTTTTACGCATTCGTAGGAGGAATTGGATTGACAGCTGCGAATCCTCGCTATTGGAGCACACTTCGTGCTGACCGACACTGAAACTATCCACAGCCATTATGGTTTTCTGGCGGCCGCACCCCAATTCGCTGACCTGGAGCGAGGCTTTGAATCTGTCAAGAGTTGAGCAGAAAAGTTTTTGCTGCGACCCGGTTCCAAGACCAGAAGAAAATCATTCACTTGCTAAAAACTCACTCGCGCTGAACCAGACAAATTTATTTTTTCCGGTAGACGTTCAGTCCCACTTTCTCCTGGCGATTCGGGATTGTCACATTTCCTTCCGTCGAAGCAACGATGATGGTTTTGCCCGAGGCCGACGGCCCGAATTCCTTGGTTAAATCGACTTTAATCGTCAGCATCGTCCCCTCGACGGTCATTTCAACGTTCTTCATGATCGGTTCCTTTCAGTGCTGCGCGATCACCGTTTTGTCTCTCAACTGTTTGCACCGCGCTTCAATCGTTCGAGCAGTTGATCCAGGTGTTCGCGGTGAGGCGATTCCATCGAAATGAATCCCACCCCCACAAGATTGGGCCGGTTCCAGCGTATTCCCGCTCGCGCGATGAGAATCGGGGACTCCTCACCGGCAATGTCAAGACGCAGCGAGATCTGCATCCCGGCATAGGCCTGCGCGTTTGTCTCGATCCGACAGCCGCCCTTCGACAAATCCACGATCGTACCAGCCCATTCATTTCGAGAAGAGCCGGACAGGACACTTTGAAACCTCACTGGAAAACGCTGGTACCGGCGAAGATCCATGGCTCCCCCTTTCAGTAGCCCCGTCCGGTGCTGCCCCCGCGGCCCATCCGGTCGAGCGGCAAGGCCTCGTATCGCTTCTTCAGATCAGGATGTTCGCCGAGATAGCGTTTCACCGCTGCGTCATCGGCAAAGATGTCTCGGCTCCGCCCGCGATAGTCCTCCAGCGTCAGGCCGTGCTTCGACAACAGCGCCGTCAGTTTCGTATTGATGTCCGCCCCCATCGCTTTCATCTGTTCCTGGGACGGCCGCTGCCCTTCGCCGAATCGCTCGCCTCCCTGGAAGTAAGTCATCATCATCTCACCGATTTCAATACGCGCATTCACGAATTGTTCCACCTCGGCCGGCTCAGCGGCCAACCCCGTCTCTGCAAACAACACCGCGCCCAATATGCCGCCCATGATATGACGCCCCAGATTCATAACCCTGCTCCCCTTTTGATGGTAATGGTAATAGTTAAATACTCCGGCCTCGGCTAACGCGGCATCTTATCACTCTGTCGGCACAACTTGCAGGCCGAGCCTTCACAGTCACAGATCCGCTCCAATGCCCGGATCTGACAATCGTGACCCGCATGGCGATAGCCTACGCCGTTCGCGAATCAGTTTCGCCGACCGGATACAGAGCAAGCCCCCCGATTGCAAGGAGACAGAAGACGGCGCCGGCCCAAAACGTGAAAGATGGGCCCAATTGATCCCAGAGCAATCCCGCCAAGACACTGGCAACCAGCATGGCAACTCCACACGCGAGATTGAAAATTCCATAGGCCGTCCCCCGTAGATCGGCCGGCGCATGCTCCGCTATCATGGCAGCCAGCAAACCTTGCGTCATCCCCATATGCATCCCCCAGAGCCCCACGCCTACAACCACGATGCCCCAGTTCCAGGCCGCAGCAAGCACGCCATCCGCCGCGATGAGCACCAACAATCCACACCCCAGCAGCTTGCCGTGGCTCACGTGATCCGCCAGTCTGCCGAACGGATAGGCCGTAATCGCATACACGAGGTTCATGGCGACCATGACGAGCGGGGCAAATGCGATCGACATTCCGACTTGCTGGGCGCGCAGGATGAGAAAAGCCTCGCTGAATCGAGCCAGGGTAAACACCGCTCCGATACCGACCACCCACCAATAGGCTCGACTCAGGCGGGCAAGATTCCGCGCGGTGATCGGGTTGATCCCTTTATGAACCTTGCTCGACTCAGGCTCCTGTACGCCGAATTGCAGCAGCGCCACGGCCATCAGCCCCGGCACGACGGCGACCCAAAAGACTGCCCGAAAATCATCGGCCCAGAGCAGCATCAACGCCACCGCCAGCACGGGGCCGAGAAAGGCGCCGACGGTATCAAGCGATTGCCGCAATCCGAACGCGGCTCCTCGCAGCGGTGGAGGCGTGATGTCGGCGACCAGCGCATCACGCGGCGCACCCCGCACGCCTTTTCCCACCCGATCCAACAGACGCGCGATCACCACAAGCCCCAGGCTTGAAGACATGGCGAATAGCGGCTTGGTCAATGCGCTCAATGCGTAGCCGAAAAGAGCCAGCGGCTTCCGTCGTCCCAGATAATCGCTCAGGGCGCCGGAAAAGACCTTGACGATCAAGGCAACGGATTCGGCAAGGCCCTCCACGATTCCGACGGCAATGGCACCGGTGCCAAGGGTCGTGACCATGAATAGAGGCAGGAGGCTATGGATCATCTCTGACGAGACGTCCATCAAGAGGCTGACCAACCCCAGCGCCCAGACGCCTGACGGGATCCGACCAGGCCGGAGATCTGAACAGGACGTGATGAAGAGGGGCTTCACCGCCGCCGTCCTATTCTACCGATCGGCCCTGTAGAAACAGGCTCTGCTCCAGGCTGCGGAAGAACTGCTGGTATGGCACTGGATCTTCGACCGCGCGCAGGTAGAATTGGGCACTGGCGCGCACGACAAGTTGGGCGTCGTTCCGCTTGCGCACGGTCGCGGTGAGTCTGACGAGATCGCTGCGGTGGAAGAAAGGGCCCCAAGTGTGAATGTTTCTCGTCAGAATCAAGAGAGTGTCCGGGCGATACAATAAATAGGAGGGGTCCAGGAACGTGGGGCGTTCAAGATCGACATATTTCTTAGCGGACACGACCCCCAGCTGTTGATCCAGCACTTCGACCATGAAGCCAAGGTCCTGCATGGTGGCGACGACCGCTTCGAGCACCGCCACTCGGTCGACAGTATCAAATACCCGGCTCTGCGCCGAGCGGAGTTTGACCTGGCTCTCCTCTGACAACCAGATCTGCTCCCGCGAATCCCACTGATTTTCGTGTCTCGCTTCATAGGGCGTAAAACAACCGTGGAGCAGGAGACTCAATCCCACACCTGCCAGCAACGTCGGAATCCCACCGACCCGCCGGCGGCTGACATCCTCACGTCTGCACCATCTGCGACGTATCACCCGTCTCAATCCTTGGTCACGAACAACGACCGTTCGAGCGTCGCGAAGAAGTTCTGATAGACCTTCGGGTCTTCGATGGGCTTGTTATTGTAGATGGCATTGGCCCGGATCATCATCCGTGCGTCCGCTTGCGGGCGCACGGTAACCGTGACACCCAGCACGTCGTAATAGTTCGGCTCAGCAAAACGTGCAGCCGTCACGAGTCCCAGAGATTCATTGGCCCGCTCGATAATGAAGCCCAAATCTTGGAGGGCCGCAATGACCGCTCGCATGGCCACTTGCCGCTCCTTCACATCGAAGGTCCTTGTCTGAACGCTCCTGATCTTCATCTGGGCTTCGGTCGGGGCAAGTAAATCGGGGGCAGGCTGCGGCGGCACACATCCGTACAACGTCGCGACGGTGGCCCCTACGATCATTCCCCATACGGCTCGTCGTTTCATCATGACCTCTTCGTCACAGCGTAAATCCTTCCAGAAACACTGCCTTTGAGAGTTTGGCGAAGAATTCCTGGTATAGAACGGGGTCGCGGATCATTTCCATCTTTTGCTGACCGGGCGGAATATACTGGCGATCGACTTGGCCGTCCCCTTTCCAGACGACCCGGTAAAAGATAATGCGGACCTCCTGGCGCGTAGCATCAGGATTGAGCGGCCGTGCGACAAGAGAGACCGAGATTTTCTGGTGGAGATCCACGGGCGTCAGCACTTTCCCCATGGACAGCACCAGCACAAAAAACCGGCTAATATACTGGCCGTATTCCCTCGCACTTCGTTCCTTCGCCGCCCGAAGAAATCCCGCCTCGCGCACGCTTTCTTCGACCTGAAAGCCAAGATCCTGCAGAACGGCCGCCGAGGCGGACAATAACTCTGCCTCGTCCTTGGTCTCGAACATGCGGGTTTGCATGGCCCGGTTGGCGGCGCTCTCGGGGCTCAACTGGAACAACTCCTCTGGCTGCGTATGCGCGACACACCCCGCCATCTGACCCGCAAAAATCAGGCATCCCGCCGCCATGAGCCATCGCCGCATCACCGTGCCCAAGCCTCAGCTAGAACTGCGTCGCGTTATAGGCAAAATCGCGGACCTTCTTGTCTTCGTCATACTTGATGATGATTGTGAGGGTGCGCTGCCGCTGCGAACTGGAACTGTCGCGTGCGGCGGCACCGAGGATGATGATCCCGGCAAAGGATGACCTGGACGTGTCAACCCGATCGGTGGATACCTTGTCATAGATCCACACCTCGCGGCGCTTCTCATCCGTCGTGACGATGTTGGGACTGCCGAGCAGTTCCGCGACCTGAGACGCCGGCATTCCGACTTTGACCTCACCCTGCACTTTCCCGACAGTCAGCCGATCTTCTTTGATTTCGGCCTGCCCGCCCACACATCCAGCTGCAGCCACCATGAGGCACACACCCACTGCAATCCATGTCTGTTTCATCGGTTTCCCTCCTCGGAAATAATCCACACTTGTGTTGATGCAGACTCTCGTCTGCAACCGTACCGTTTCACGGCAAAGAACTGCTCAGGATCCTTCCTCCTCCTGACCGTCGTCGTAGGGAGAGGGAATGCCGTAGCGCTTGCATTTCTCCCAGAGCGCCTTACGGGACAGCCCCAGGATTTTCGCGCCGGTCGTGCGACTGCCATCGACCCGTTCCAGCACGGAGACGATGTAGTCTTTCTCGAAAACTTCCCGTGCCTCAGCGAGCGTCGTCACCGGCCCATCGGCCTTCTTCTTGCCGCCGGTCAGGCCCTCACTGCAAAAGCCACACGACTCTTGCGGGATGCCGCCGAGATAGGGACAGGACTGGAACCCGCAGAGATCCTCCGGCCGAATCGATCCCCGCTCGTGCCCGAGCGCCACTGCCCGCTCGACCATGTTGACCAACTCACGCACGTTCCCTGGATAGGAATACCGGAGCAGCAGTTCGCGGGCCGGCGGGGAAAAGCCCTTCAGTTTCTTGTTGAGTTTTCCCGAGCAGGCATCGAGCACGTGCTCGGCAATGACCAGAATGTCTTCTTGTCGTTCTCTCAGTGGAGGGACGATGACTTGCACGACATTGAGCCGATAATAGAGATCCTCGCGGAACCGGCCTTGTGCCACCTCTTTGCGCAGATCTTTTTGCGTGGCGCACACCAGGCGGACGTCCGCGTCGATCGTATCATTCCCGCCTACGCGCTCAAATTTCCGCTCCTGCAAGACCCGCAGCAGTTTCACCTGAACCACCGGCGACAGTTCTCCGATTTCGTCGAGAAACAACGTGCCCCGATGAGCCAGTTCGAAACGTCCCCGCCGCTGGCGCAGCGCACCGGTGAAGGCGCCTTTTTCGTGACCGAACAACTCGGCCTCCAGCAATGTCTCCGGCAACGCCGCACAGCTGACTTTGATCAGCGGCTGATCCCGCCGCGGGCTGTTCTGATGGACTGCGTTGGCCACCAATTCTTTGCCCGTTCCACTCTCACCCAGAATCAGCACCGTCGAATCGGTGGCCGCTACCAGCTTGATCTTGTCCAGCACTCCGCGCATTCGGCTGTTCGCCCCCAAAATGCCGTTGAAGCTGAACTTGTCCTCTAAGGTCGCTTTCAGATCCTGATTCTCCCGGCGCAAGGTGACGACGCGGGCAACCCGTTCGACGATCAGCAGCAGTTCATCCATCTGAAACGGCTTGGTCAGGTAATCCACTGCGCCCAACTTCATCGCACCCACCGCGGTTTCCACCGACCCATGCGCCGTAATCACGATCACATCCGTATCCGGGGATTTGTCTTTCGCCGCTTTGAGCACGGTCAGTCCGTCGGCTCCGGGCAATCGCAGGTCGGTGATGACCAAGTCGAACGTGTGCTTCCAAATGGCCTCCACGCCTTCGGTGCCGGACCCCGCCGCGTACACATCGTAGCCTACGGCCTCCAGCGCATCCACCATCGAGAGCCGCATCAACGGCTCGTCATCCACTAAGAGGATGGACAGTCCCTTCATCATCTCTTCTCCACCAACACACGCTCACGGGATACGGGCAGACAGAGCGTAAACGTCGTGCCCTTGCCGACTTCGCTCTCCACCAAGATCTTGCCGCCATGGCGTTCCATAATCCCGAGGTTCACGGAAAGCCCCAGCCCAGTCCCTTCCCCTTCGCCTTTCGTCGTAAAGAACGGATCGAACACGCGCGGCAACACCGAAGCAGGAATTCCTGATCCCGTATCGCTGACTTCGACCCGGCAAATGCCCTCGGCCACGGAGGTCCGGATCGTCAGCAGACCTCCGCGCTTCATGGCCTGCACGGCGTTCAAAATCAGATTCATCAACACCTGCTCGATCATGTGGCGATCCACCATGACGTGGGGCAGACCCTGCCCCAAGCGAGTCTCCAAGGTGATGCGATTGGGCGCGAATAGATGTGTCGTCAAGACCAGCACTTGGTCGACGATCCCGTTGATGTCAGCAGGGCTGAATTCCGGCTCATGTTGCTGCGAGAAGTCGAGGAGCTGCCGCACGATCTTCTGCACTCGGCGAACGCCGTGCTCCATAGAGGCCCAATACTCCTCCTGGCGCGCCGCGGACACTCCACCCTTCCGCAAATTGTAGAGGCAGTTGAGAATACCGCCGAGCGGGTTGTTGATTTCGTGCGCCACCCCGGCGGCCAATTTCCCGACAGACGCCAGTTTCTCAGAGTTGCGAATCTGCTGCTCCAGTTTTTTCGTGTCCGTCATGTCGCGCGCAATGCCGAGCACACCGAGGATTTCCCCATCCGCTCCCTGCAGCGGCGACACGCTGACCATGACCGTGCGGACCTCACCCAGGCGGGTGACCACTTCGACTTCATAGACCTGCTTGGCGCCGATATCCAACGAACTCTTCAGCCGACGGCCTCGGTGGCGACGGGAGAGCAATGAGAGATACGGACGTCCCAGGAGATCCTCCTTGCGGTAGCCCCAGGTGTCGACTTTGCTGTTGACGTAGGTAAATCGCTGCTCTTGGTCGAGCGTGTAGATGACATCGTTGGCGTTTTCCAGTAAATTCTCCAGATACTGTTTCGTCTGCTCGATCTCTTCGGTCCGCTCTCGGACCTTCGACTCGAGACCCTCCCGATATGACTCCAGCTGGCGCTCGAGTTTTTTCCGATCCGTAATGTCCCGGAGCTGTACCATCACCAACTTGCGATCGGCGTCTCCAACCTGAATCAGATCCATTTCGACCGATGTCTCCACCCCTCCGGCATGGCATACGGTCAATTCCTGCGTGGGAACCCGTTGGTAGGCTGCGCCGGCCTCGCGCAGCCGGTCCGCAAAGGCCTGGCGGTCCTTGACCGGCACGATATCAAGCACGCTCCGCCCGATGACGCTTGCCTCTGTATACCCCAGCACCTGCTCTTCCCGTTTATTGACGGCAACAACCGTCCCATCGGCGTTGACCATAAAGACCGAGTCGGCCACCTGATCGAACAGGGCTTTGTAGCGAGCCTGTGACGCGACCAGCTCGTGCGTGCGCTCCGACACCGCCTGTTCCAGTCCCGAGGTATAGCGGCGCAGTTCCTGCTCTAATCGACGACGCTCCGTCACATCTCGGACAAACGCACGCGAATGAACCAGCCCACCGTGTGCCTGATCGAACAACGCCGTGGCATGGATCTCCACATCGATCGGACAACCATCCTTCGCCAGCAGCACCGTGTCCATCGATCCCTGCCCTTGGGCGACCAACCGCTCGAGAAACTGCAGCACCACCGCTTCATTCCCGCGCGGCACCAGATCCCAGAGTTTCAGGGCCAGCATCTCGTCGAACGTATACCCCAGCTTGTCGAGGCCCGTTTTATTGACATGCACGAACCGGCCACTGCGGTCCAACTGGTAGATCATCTCCGGCGAATGCTCAATGAGGTCGCGGTACCGCTCCTCCAATCGCCGAACCTCCTCCATCCGCTGCTCGATTTGGCCGAACGAACGTTGAAGATTGCAGGCCATCTGGTTGAACGCCTCAGCAAGCCGCTCGATTTCATCTCCGGTTCTCAGCTCCAACCGCTGTTCCAAGCGGCCGCTCCCGATCTCCTGGACTCCGTCGTGCAACAGCCGGATAGGTTTCGCGATCCGCCTGGCCACGGCCACGCCCGTTCCACACAGCACTGCAAGCACAATCCCCCCAAACACCATGACCTTGGCCATCAACGCGCCGAGCGGCGCGAAGGTTTCCCCCGGATCTTGGCGCACCACCGTCACCCAGGTCTTGCCGCCGATGCTGCCCGGCGCAAGGCCGTCGGCGAATCGAACCGGCGCGAAACCGATCAAGGCATCTTTCCTCCCGTGCGAATCGTCGGCGGCTTCGCCCCATCCTGACTTCAAGGATCCGAGCAGGCTGCCGAAGTCTGCCGTCAGCGTATGGGCTTCGGGAGCCAAGACCGGACACATCACCAAGGTCCCGTCTGAATTGAACAGCATGGCATGGCCGGTTGAGCCGAATGCCACTTCCGCGATCGACTGGAACAGAGTGTCGCGGCGCAGTAAAATCGTCACCGCTCCGATCACACCCTGCTGTTGGTCATCCATGATTGGCGCCGCCACAACAACGACATGGGTTCCAAAAGCCGGTTCGAAGATCATCTCTCCGACGTAAGGCTGCCGGCTGCCCCCTTTCACCACCGCCTGCCACCAGGCTGTCTTGGCATATGAATAGTCCACTTGCGGAATGGAGCTGACCACCAACGCACCCTCGCCGTCCGTCACCAGAATCCCGACGTAATCCGATTTTCGAATTTCATGCCATCGGATCAGAAAATTGGTGACGAGCCGGTTGACAAAGAGCGGAAACTCGCTGCGTTTATCGCGCTGTCCCCACCGCTGCTGCCAGTCCCTGATGATTTCCAGGATGCTGTTCTCGTCTTTGCCTTCGTAACTACGGTTCGCTTCCGAGACGGCCGTACGGAGGAAGGGGGTGGTCGCCAGCTGTTGCGCCTCATTTATGCCGCGGGTGACATGCATTTCGATCCGGCGGGCGGCTTCGACGGCGGCTTCCTTGAAATTCGCTCCGGTCGCCTCGCGCACCGCGCGGCGTTCTTCCACGTAGATAAGAATCAGAAGGAGAGTCAGCGGAAGGAGACCGACCAGCACGATCGCCGCGATGATCTTTCGCTGGAGGCTGTGAGACCGGCTCCAGAGTGCCATAATTTCACCACGGTGATTTGCTATTTCACCACCCAGTTCAGCTGCGTTTCAAGAGCCGGCCCCCACTTCCCGGCCAGAGCAGCAAGAGCGGGCTGGCGACGAATACGGAGGAGTACGTACCGAAAATGACGCCCCAGAGCAACGCGAGCGAGAAGTCATGCAACACTTCTCCTCCGGCCAGGGTCAACGGGATCAAGACGAGCACGACCGTCAAACTCGTCACGATCGTGCGGCTCAACACCTGATTGACCGCGTTGTTGATCGTCTCCTCTTCCGTCTCACGGCGGCGCATTTTCAAGTTTTCCCTGATTCGGTCGAATACCACGACGGTGTCGGTCAGGGAATAGCCCGCCAGCGTCAGAAGCGCCGTCACGATCAAGAGCGTGATTTCCTTGTCCAAAATGTAAAAAGCGCCGACCACGGCCAGCACGTCGTGGAACGTCGCCAGCGCGGCCGCCACGCCGAACCGTAACTCAAACCGCGCCGCGATATACATGATGATGCCCGCGAACGAGATGACGATGGCAATCAGCGCATCCTCTTGAAGTTTCTTGCCGATCGTCGGACCAATCTCGGTGGTGGAGTCGACCACGAACTTGTTGTTCGGAAATTCCTTCGCGAAGACCCCTACGACCCGTTCCGCCGTTTTTTCTTCGATCGTTGTCGACGCCTTCACACGAATGAGCAGCTTATTGTCCTGCCCGAATTCCTGAAGCTCAGCATCGCCGACTCCGTTCGATTCGAGGGCCTTGCGCGCGTCGTCGATGCGAACCGCTTGGTCGAATTTCAGTTGCACGGCTGTACCACCCGCGAAATCGATGCCGAGATTGGCCGAGCCCCGCGCGATCTGAACCAGGGCAATCAGCCCGAGCAGCACCATGACGCCGGAAAAAGCGAAAGCAATCTTGCGTTTGCCCATGAAATCGATGTTGGTCTTTCCAAGAATCTCTAACATGCGTACTCCTCAATTTGCAGCTGACAAGCGAGCAAGCTGACAGGTCTCATGGTCTTGCTTGCTCGCTTGCTTGTCAGCCTGTCTCCTGTCCGCCATCGCCTAAATGCTCAAACTCTCCACCTTATGCCGCTGATTCGACAGATCGAAAATCACCTTGGTCCCCACCAGCGCCGTGAACAGGTTGATAGTAATTCCCAAACAGAGCGTCACGGCAAACCCCTTGATTGGCCCGGTTCCGAACAGAAACAGAGCCACGCCGGTGATCAGCGTGGTGACGTGCGAGTCGATGATCGTCAGCAAGGCCTTGTCGTAGCCTCCATCGATCGCCGTGCGGACGGTCTTGCCATTCCGCAGCTCTTCACGAATACGTTCGAAGATCAGCACGTTCGAGTCGACCCCCATGCCGATGGTGAGCACGATGCCGGCAATGCCGGGCAGCGTCAAGGTCGCGGTTAACGCCGACAGCGCACCCATGAGGCAGAGCAAGTTCAAGATCAGCGCGAAATCCGCAATCGCTCCCGACAGGCGGTAATACACCATCATGAAAATCACCACGATCACGCCGGCGAATAGCGTCGCCCGAACACCTTTATCGATCGAATCTTGCCCGAGCGAAGGACCGACGGTCAGGTCTTGCACAATCTTCAGCGGCGCCGGCAACGCGCCGGCCCGCAACACAATCGCGAGATCGTTGGCCTCCTGGGTCGTGAAGGTTCCGGTGATCTGCGCACGCCCTCCAGATATCCGTTCTTGAATGACCGGGGCGGAGTAAATGGTGTTATCGAGAACCACGGCCATCCGTTTCTTGACATTTTCCCCAGTGATCCGTTCGAACTCTTGTCCTCCCCGAGAGTCGAAGGTAATCGAAACATAGGGATCGTTGAATTGGCCGATCGAGACCCTGGCATCGCTCAGCACATCGCCGGTCAACATCACACGTTTCTTGACGAGATATGGGATGCGGTATTCTCGGCCGGTATCCTTGTCGACTGCCCGCTCAAACAGGATCTGGTCCCCTTCGGGCAGCTTGTTCTCAAACTGCTGAAGGATCTCGGCCTCCTTGTCCTTGGGAATACGGGTCGGCAAATCGACCCGCATCTGATTGTCTTCGTCCAGCATCTTGAACTCGAGGAGCGCCGTTTCCTTGATGAGGTCTTTCGCGCGCTTCGGCTCTTTGACGCCGGGCAGCTGCACCACGATTTGGTTTAACCCCTGCCGCTGCACCACCGGCTCCGCCACCCCAAACTGGTCGATACGGTTTCGGATCGTCTCCAGCGCTTGGTTGATGGCCGAATCCTTGATACGCTTGGACTCCGCGTCGCGGAGTTCCCATACCAACAACGTCGCGGATCCGGCCGATTCCCGTTCCGTGAACGTCGGATAGTCATCAATTAGCTTCTGAATCTGCGCCTTCAGATCCGCGTTCTGAAATTGAATCGTAATGACCTCCGGTCCGGTGCGTTTGACCGATTCGACCGGAATCTTCTTGTCGACCAGCTGGTCTTGGAGCGCCGTAACGGTGCGATCGACCGCGATCTCCACGGCGCGGGCTTCCTCGACTTCCATCACCATATGGATGCCGCCCTGGAGGTCCAATCCCAGCGTAATCCCCTTATTAGGAAGCACCGCCTTTGCCCAACCAGGTAACGCTTGATACGCCGGTTGGTACGACGGCAGGAAGCACACCAGCGAGACCACCACCACCAGCACCAATAACAACAACCGCCCGCGGACTTTCTTCATATCGGCTTCAACCCCTCTGTTGCACGCACACTATGCGTCCTTATCCTCATCGTCTCCCCGGAGCCGGGCGATATTTTCCCGCTGCATCTTGATTTTGACATTGTCGGCGATCTGCACCGTCACCGTGTCCTTCCCAAGATTGGTGACGGTTCCCCAAATACCCGATGTGGTCACAATCTTGTCGCCTTTCTTCACCGCATCCACCACCGCCTTTTGATCTTTCTGCCGCTTTTGTTGCGGACGGATCACCAGAAAATAGAAGATGATAAAAATCAAGGCGAACGGTATTAACGACAGCAGCCCGCCCGCTCCCGATCCCGACGATCCCCCACCCGTCCCCTGAGCCCACGCTACGGATTCCATCAGCATCGAACAGTTCCCCCTCTTTGTTAAAGATCGTGCGACGTCTCGGCATCGCCTTCGGCGGAGACCGTGGCGTCGGATAGTTCCCGCGCGTGAGCGCGATAAAATGCTTCTCGAAATGCCTCGAACGTGCCGTGCGCGATGGCGGCCCGAATCCGGCGCATGAGGTCTGAAAAATACCAGAGGTTGTGCACCGTATTGAGCCGTGACGCCAGCATGTCCTTGACCATGAACAGATGATGCAGGTAGGCCCGTGAGTATCGCCGGCAGACCGGACATCCACAGTCAGGATCGATCGGCCGTTCGTCACGGGCATACTGCGCCTGTTTGATGACGACCCGCCCTCCAGCGGCAAACAACGAACCGGTCCGGCCGTGCCGGGAGGGTACCACACAGTCGAACAAATCGATCCCGCGCGCGACGCCTTCGATCAAATCCTCCGGATGCCCGACCCCCATGAGGTAGCGCGGCTTGTTGTCCGGCAATTCTGGCACTGTCACATTGAGTATCGCATGCATGTCGGCCTTGCTCTCCCCCACGGACAAACCGCCGACCGCGTACCCCTCAAACCCCAGTGCCGTCACAGCCCTCGCCGACTGCACGCGCAAGTCCTGATCCAACCCGCCTTGGACGATGCCGAACAGCGCCTGGTCCGTCCTCCTCCGGCTGGCCTGGCACCGTTCCGCCCACAGTGTGGTGCGCCGCACACTGTCCTGAACCACATCCCGGCTCGCAGGAAGCGCGACACATTCATCGAACGTCATGATGATGTCGGCCCCCAGCGCTTCCTGAATCTCGACGGCAGTCTCCGGCGTAATGAAATGGGTCGAGCCGTCGAGGTGGGACTGAAACGTCACCCCCTCATCCGTTACCGTGCGCAGCTTGGCCAGGCTGAAGACTTGAAATCCGCCGCTGTCCGTCAGAATCGCCCCGGGCCAACCGGTGAATTCGTGCAGCCCCCCCAGTTCAGCTACAAGTTTGTGCCCTGGACGGAGAGACAAATGATAGGCATTATTCAGCATTAACCGAAATCCCAGGCTCGACAACTCCTCCGGCTCAAGACCCTTCACCGGCCCCAAGGAGCCGACCGGCATGAAGGCGGGCGTCTCGATTACGGCACGGGCGGTGCGGAGCCGTCCGAGGCGGGCTGAGGTCCGCGCATCACGCTGCCGAAGCTGGTACTCGATCATGATTCGCGTGCCATTCTCTTCTACATTTTCTCAGGAGCTGAAATTCCGAGCACGGCCAAGCCGTTGTGGATGACCTGCTGCACCCCCCGCATCAAGACAAGGCGCGCGGCGGTTTTGTCCGGCGTCAGTTCTTCAGTCGGTCCCGCGTCGCTCTGTTCCTGGTCGCCCACCGCGGGCAGGATCCGATGCTTGTTGTAAAACGTATGCAGCAGTGCCGCCAATTGCTGGAGATAGTATGTGACCCGGTGCGGCTCGAACGCGGCTGCGCTTGTCTGCAGGATTTCAGGAAATGCCGAGAGTTTTCTGATCAGGCCGAGCTCGTCGGGATCCGTCAAGACCGAAAGATCCGCCTCGATTGCCAATGGACGCGGGATTCCCCGTTCGGCGGCCACACGCCACAGGCTGCATATTCTGGCATGGGCATATTGCACGTAATACACGGGATTGTCGGCGGAACGCTGGGTGGCCAACTCCAAATCAAAATCGAGATGGGTCCGCGAATCGCGCATCAAGAAAAAGAACTTCGCGGCATCGGCCCCGACTTCGTCGATGACTTCCCGCATCGTGATGAACGATCCGGTCCGCTTCGACATCTTCACTTCGACGCCGCCCCTCAGCAGCTTCACGAGCTGAACCAGCACCACATGCAGACGCTCTTTCGGGTGGCCGTAAGCCTGCATGACGGCTTGCATACGGGGAATATAGCCATGGTGATCTGCACCCCAGACGTCGATCAGAAGATCGTAGCCGCGTCGGAGTTTGTCGCGATGATACGCAATGTCGGCCGCCAGGTACGTGTATTCGCCGTCCTGCTTCTTGACGACACGGTCTTTCTCGTCGCCGAACGCCGACGACCGAAACCAGAGCGCGCCGTCCTGCTCCAACAGCAGCCCGCGCGATTTCAATTCATCGAGCACCTGTTCGACGGCCTGTGACTCATGGAGTGAGGTTTCGCTGAACCACGATTGAAACTCGACGCCAAAGGAGGTGAGATCCTCGCGGATGAGGCCCAACATTTCCTGATAGGCAAGCGCACGGCACCGGTCTTCGAGGTCGGCCGGCGCCGGATACCCCGGCGCGCCGCCAAGCTTTCCCTTGATTCGTTCAGCCACTGCGGTGATATAGGCTCCGTGATACCCGTCTTCCGGGACAGCGGCGGACTGTCCGCACAGCTCCAGATAGCGCGCATAGACCGACGCGCCGAAGAGTTTCATTTGCCGCCCCGCGTCGTTGATGTAGTACTCACCGGTGACGTCGTAGCCGACCGCTTTCAGCAAACGAACCAGCGCCTGTCCGACCGCTGCTCCACGGCCATGCCCGACATGCAGCGGGCCGGTTGGATTGGCACTGACATACTCCACCTGCACCCGACGACCCTGTCCAAGATCGGCTGTGCCGTAGGCAGTACCGGACGCCTCGATTTCTTTCAATACCTCCTGCCACAGCGCCGGCTTGACGGTGAGGTTCACGAATCCTGGCCTGACGATCTCCACCCGTTCAAAGAGCTGTTCTCTCCCGGGAAGATTATCGACAATGATTTGCGCGATGTCGTATGGCGGTCGTTGCTCTGAAGAGGCCAACGACATGGCCACCGTCGAGGCCAAGTCACCCCACTCAGGCCGCTTTGGCGCATCGAGCGTGAGTGCCGGCCATGCATCAGTTTTCAGTTGCCCCTTCTGCCTGGCCCCATTAAGAGCCCCTAGCAGAGCCGTGGCCACCATCTCTTGGACGACACCCTGAGACACAACCCATCTCCTAAGTGCTTATCACTGAAAGAAAAAATCAACTGGGAACTTTAGCACACGGGGTTTGCTGAGACAAGGCATATTGTGAGGGATTTCGAGGGGTTGTGCTCTTCAACCCCTAGCCGATTATCATCCGGACCGACGCGAGGATCTCCCCGACAGAAATAGCAAGGCAGGGTTTGTCTTCACAATGGCGGACCACTTCCCATGAAGGACACACGCAGGGCGTCCCTCGTAACACCACCACGTGGGCCCCGCGTGGGGCCCACTGTTCCGGATCGGTTGGCCCGAACAGGGCGATCGTCGGCACATCCAAGAGAGCCGCCAGATGAGTGGTGCCGGAATCATGCCCGATATACACCTGCGCTTGGGTCATCATGCCGGCAACAATGGACAGATCCTGCTCTCGCACGAGGGTGGGCGTCACCGGTAATAGATGAAGCAGCTGCGCCGTTATTGCCTCATCTGCCGGCCCCTCCAGGACAAGAGGACAGAGGCCTTCTTGATTCAGTGCCACGATGACGCCGGCAAGCACCTCGACACTCGTACATTTGTACCGGCTTCCACTTCCTGGATGGAGCAAGACGAGCGGTCGATCACGTGCAATCCCCATATTCACAAGTGACGTCCGTCCTTTCTCCAGCAAGGAAGGCGAGAGCTGAAGTGGCTCGTCTGCGGACAGTCCGGCCATTGTTGCGCCGAGCGTTTCCAGAAACCGCTCACTGTGATGTCGGGACTTCAATTGTGGACTGAACGGGGACTGCATCCGGACTTCCCTTACGCCGCAATTTTCCAGGGCAGTCGCGAGACCTCGATGTTCTTGTTTCATCCACACCACGGCAAAATCGCATGTTTCGAGCCACCGTCTGATTTCGATCGAATCGGGGATCGAGCCGGAACATAAGTCGGC
>JAYWIP010000098.1:0-8223 GCA_039794465.1 Nitrospira sp. | reverse complement strand
TGCAACGGTCCGACCGGGTCATGGACGATCGGGAACGGCAACGATACCTCAGCGATGCACGCGATGCCGTCGAACTCTTCAAGGCCGCGGAGCTGCGGGACTATTTCCGCGACGACTGCGTGGACGTCCTGCAAGCCAAGCTGACCAAGATGGAACAGGTGTCCCCGTCCGCGGCCGTGCTCTATCCGATTATCCTTGAGGATCGGATCGAACTCTTGGTGAGCCTGTCCGGCGGACTCTCCCGCCAGACGCTCCACGTCAAGGCCAAGACCTTCATCGAGACGGTCCATTCCTTCCGGTACTATCTTGAAAACCGGACGACACGGGAGTATTTGCCGCTCGGACAACAGTTGTACGACTGGATGATCCGTCCTCTCGAAGGACAGTTAAACGCGCATCAGATCACAACGTTGGTGCTGGTGCCGGATGGAGCGTTGAGGACGATTCCCTTGGCAGCGCTGCACGACGGAAAGGACTTTCTAATCGCCAAGTATGCCGTCGCGACGACGCCGGGGTTGAATCTCACCGATCCGAAACCGCTACAGCGGGAACATATGAAGGTGCTCTCGGCAGGGCTGACCCAAGGGGTGCAGGGATTTGCCCCGCTTCCCAACATTCTTCAAGAGCTCGGGGCGATCGAAAAGATCTTTGGGAGTCAGCCGCTGGTCGACCAACGCTTCGTCTATGAAAACCTCAGCCAGGAATTGAAGGAACGTCAGTTCTCGATCGTGCACATCGCGACTCACGGAAAATTCGAAGCGCATCCCGAAGATAGTTTCCTCCTCACGTTCGACGACAAGCTCAATATGGATCGATTGAGCCAGTTGATCGGCTACTACCGCTTCCGCGACGAGCCGTTGGAATTGTTGACGCTCAGCGCCTGTGAAACTGCTGCGGGCGACGATCGCGCCGCGTTGGGACTGGCCGGCTTGGCCATCAAGGCCGGGGCACGCAGCGCGCTCGCCACGCTGTGGTTCATCAACGACGAAGCGTCATCGGTGCTGATCAGTGAATTCTATGCGCAGCTCATGGACCCGACGATTTCTAAGGCGATTGCGCTCCAGCGCGCGCAACTGAAGTTGATTCGAGACCCCCGGTACCGGCACCCGACCTATTGGGCGCCGTTCCTGTTGCTGAACAATTGGCTGTAACCCGCATTTGTCATGAACGTTTCTACTGCAATCGCGGATTCGCTCCTGCGACGAGCCTTCGGCGGGCAGGCGCGCCCCTCGCAACCTCGACATACTGTGTCAAGTATGCCTCGGCTTCTCGGGGCTCGCGTGCCCGTCTCGCAAGGCGGCTGCGCGATTTCGCGACGAACCGTCATGAATAATGCGGGCTAGGGAGCTGCAAGCAATGGCAATGGTCTGGCAACGGATGAGGCAGTGGCCCTGGGCGATCGGAAGCGCCATCGGCGTCCTGGTCAGCGTCCTCGTGCTCATGGTGCGTGGCATGGGCTGGCTGCAGCCGTTGGATTTAGACCTCTATGATCTGATGGTGAGGTGGGATGCGAGACAGGGGCCTGCAGATTCCCGGCTCACGATCATTTCGATCAATGAGGAGGATATTCATCGCCAAGGCCGATGGCCCGTCTCAGACGCCGTGCTTGGGGAGGTCTTGGCTACGCTCAAGAGCCATGGAGCGCGGGCGATCGGTGTCGATATCTACCGAGACATCGAGGTGCCGCCGGGACGGGCCGAGTTAGATGACGTCCTGAAGACCTCGCCAAACGTGATCGTGGTGAGCAAGCTTGGAGGATCAGGGATTCCTGCCATTCAGGCCCCGCCGGTATTGGCGGGAACCCAACAAGTATCGTTCAACGACGTGCTCCTTGATCCTGACGGCATCGTGCGGAGGGGACTGCTGTTTCAGGACGAGGGCGACCAAGTCGCCTATGGATTTGCATTGCGAGTAGCACTGCTGTACCTCGAGCATGAAGGGATTCGCCCGCAACCCGATGCCGATGATCCCCAACGGTTGCGCCTTGGCACCGTCACGCTGAGCCCTTTCGAGGCGAATGACGGTGGATATGTCGGCGCCGATGCCAAGGGGTATCAGGTGCTTTTGGATTATCGAGGCGGAGGATTCCGGACATTTTCGTTGACACAGCTCTTATCCGGGCAGGTGCCTTCTGATGCGATTCAGGACAAGATCGTCTTGATCGGCGTCAGCGCGGAGAGCGTGCCGGACTGGTTCCACACCCCTCTCAGCTCGGCCCTGAGTCCTGGAGAGTTCTTGACCGGCGTGACGCTGCACGGGTATTTGGTCAGTCAGTTGTTGCGGGCAGGGCTCCAAGGCCATCAGGGTAAACGTTTATGGCCGGAACAGGTCGAAGGTGGGGGGGTCATACTCGCATCCCTGCTTGGTGGGGTGGTTGGAATGATAATCCGTTCGCCGTGGCGATATGGGATCTGGGTCGCGGGAGGGATTGTGGCGTTGCTTGGCGGAGCCGGTGTTCTCTATCGTGCCGGTTGGTGGATTCCTGCCGTTCCTCCGGTTATTGCATGGGTTTCGTCCACATCGCTGGCGACAGCGTCGGTGTTGAAGCGGGAAAAGAACGAACGGATGATGCTCATGAGGTTGTTCGAACAACATGTGTCGCCCCAAGTTGCGGATTCAATCTGGAAAGAGCGGGAACAGTTCTTGGAAGGCGGTCGCCCACGGCCTCAAAAGATGATCGTGACGGTCCTGTTTTCCGATTTCAAAGGTTATACGGCTGCGGCAGAGCGGTTGGATCCTCACGATCTACTCGAGTGGATCAATTCCTACATCGAGGCCATGGCGCTCGTGATTACGGTGCATGGAGGAGTCGTCGACGACTATGCGGGCGATGGGATTAAGGCGAACTTCGGTGTGCCGCTCCTGGACCAGACCCCAGATGCCGTCGCTCGCCAGGCCCTCGCTGCGGTACGCTGTGCGCTCATGATGCAGGACGAACTCCAACGCCTGAATACCGAATGGCATGCCCGTGGAAGAGATCCGGTCGGCATGCGGGTCGGCATTTGTACGGGTCCGGTTGTGGCCGGCACCATCGGAAGCGCGCAACGGCTGAAGTACACCACGGTGGGTGACACCGTCAACGTGGCGGCACGACTCGAAGGTCTGGATCGAGACAATATACCGTTTGAAACACCGGCCAATTTCTGCCGGATTTTAATCGATGGTGCAACTCGCAACCGGGTCGAGGGGAATATACAGGTTGAGTCGGTCGGGCAGGTCACAGTGAAGGGGAAAAGAGAGCCGATCGAGGCCTATCGCGTCGTTGGGAGCCCTCACCTACCTAGAGGTGATGACGAGCGGCAAATGTCTGGAGATGCGTGATGGCCAGGTAGCCCTTCTGTGTTGATAGCAGTCCTTCCTTGTGCCAGGCGGCCAATTGCTTGTTCACGCTTTCGCGCGTCGTGTTTACCATATTAGCCAGTTCCTGTTGGCACAAGGGCAATTCGATACGGATGCCATGGCTGGATGGGACGCCGTACGAACGGGCAAGCGCCAGCAGGCGTTTCGCCAGGCGAACGGAAAGCGGCAGAAAAGAAATGTCTTCAACCAACTCACTGGCTTTCCGTAGCCGTGAGCAGACGGTCATGAGGAGCGAAAGGGCGAACGAGGGCTGCTCATGAAGCAAGGCCAAGAAGTCTTGCCGGTTGAAAGACCGCAGCTCCGTCGGTTCCAGTGCCCAGACAGAACCGGTGTGCTCCACGCCTTCGATCAGCGCGATCTCTCCGAACAGTTCGCCAGGACCGAGGATCGCAAAGATGATTTCTTTACCGTCCTCCGACGAAGCAGACACCTTGACGCGTCCGTGGAGAATGAAGAAGAGCTGTGTTGCAGCATCGCCCTTGGAGAGGATCAGCTCCTTCGCGACCACGCGCTTAATTTGGTTGACCGATGAGGGGGGCAGCGCTTGCATGAGCGCGAAAGGAGAAGCAGCCATGGGGGGCGCCTTTGGACAGACAGATTGGACAGGCACGAATGGAGCTGTCTCTGCCGCGGTGTACGGCACCGGAATGAACGAGCGTGCGGCGGGTTCCATCGTGCTTCGCATGGGGACCTCCTTCCGGGTCTGTCTGAATCAGTGCGTCATGGTGTCGGATCACACTACAGCCTGTGATGCCAATCGTATCCGGCGACATGTCCCAATCCCACGGCCTCTAGTAGTGTGGCCCGATGCCCGTGGAGAATTTCATCGGTCGGGTCCGTGCTGAGCCGGTTGGACAGTGCCGTCATGGCGTCGTACCAGAGCCCCTGTTGCGCATAGGCATGATAATCGTGGGCCGGATCGATCGCGACTGCCGCGCCCGGGATGTATTCGATGGCGCCTGTCGCAACGAGGTCATGAGACCGGCGTGTGGCATCGGTGACGACGGCGACGGACCAGTGATAGGTTGTGCCCGGCGCTAGTCTGGTTCCGAGTTCTGCCAACCGAATCGAATGGATTCCTGCTTCCGCTGGAGCGACGAGCCGAATGACGGCAGTCGGTGCCACGGCGTCCACTTCGATGAGGGTGAACAGAACCGGCGCCACGAGCGGACGAGACGTATACCAGTAGAGCGTCGGCTGATCGTGGATGGTGGTGCCGTCGCCGTTCGGAGCCAGCACTGAGATGATCGGTTGTCCCCCGGCGTTTCCCCTGGTTCCGCCGCTGACGCGCAATGTTGAGACGGTGGTGCCTCGCCGCGGAGGGATGTAGATCGGAGCTGTGGTGCCGATTAGCACGCGATCTGCATCGGTCGGCCGTGGCAGTTCGCGGTCGAGTTTCTTAGCAGGATCGGCGGCGGTCAGCGGCCGGAACATTCCTCGTTCAGCCCAGGTGTTGGGAGGGTCAGCCGCCAGTGCATGTAGAGGAAGTAGAACCAGAAGTCCGGTAGCGAGGGAGGTAGCTCTTCTGATTGTCCGTGTATTCATGATGGGGTCCTCCTTCTCTTGTCTCCCACTGCTCCCATACTATGGCAAGGAGGGTGCCACGACTCTGACAGATCCAAGATCATCCTGGATAAAAACTCTGAGGAAATTCAATTGGTTGAGACAATGAGGTGAGAAGGGATGGGCGCGAAAGGTCCGTCGAGTTGAGTGAAGGGGAGACGCCGTTGGCAGCGGTCTCTTGCAGACAGCTGTTTTCTTTTGATGAGTCAATATGTTACGTGTATGTGTCAACGGTGCGTCTTGTCGTGTAAACAGTATAGACACATTATTGTTGCCATGATAGGGAAAGCCCACCTCCATTATAGGCAGGGCCCGGCGGACGTATGATGAAAGACGCAGGCAGTCGCAGGACGGATGTTCAAGGGGTGGGCGATCGGCTCGACCAGGTGCTGCAGCTGTGCCGGGCTATGCATGAGCAGGAGAACCCGCACGATCTCTTGCAACTAATCGTCCGTGAAGTCGCCGGGCTTCTCCAAGCAGACCTGGCCAGTATTTTTCTCTTCGATCAGAACAGCCGGGAGCTCATTTCACAGGCGACGTTGGATGGGCAGCAGATTCGGTTCGATGCCAGGCTGGGGATCGCCGGCGCGGCGGTCATGTCGAAACAGCTGCTTAACGTGGCCGATGCGCAACAGGATGCGCGGTTCCATTCTGCGGTCGATGCCCAAACCAAATTTCGCACGCGCAGTGTGTTGGCGGTCCCGGTGCTCGACAGTGCGCACACCTGTTTCGGTGTGCTGCAGGCGCTCAATAAACAGCGAGGGGCATTCACAAAGGCCGATGAAGATCTTGCCCGTATCCTCTCCACGCAAGCGGCCATCGCATTGGCCGGAGTAAGAAGCACCGCCTCGCATGACCCTCCGAGGGCGGAAGCGGCTCCGAAGGACGGCGCGTCTCACATCACCACGCGCGACATCATCGGGGAAAGTACCCGTATCCAGGATATCGTGCGGTTGATCGACCAATTGCGCGAAACGGCTGTGGATGTCCTGGTCACGGGCGAGAGCGGGACAGGCAAAGAACTCGTCGCCAGAGCCTTGCATTCCAGCAGCCATCGGGCGTCCGGCCCGTTCATAGCGATCAACTGCGGTGCGCTCCCGGACAATCTGATCGAGAGCGAACTGTTCGGCATCGAGAAAGGTGTCGCGACCGGTGTGGATCGCCGGATAGGAAAGTTTGAAGAGGCCCACGGCGGGACAATATTTCTGGACGAGATTGGGAATCTGAGTCAGGTGGCGCAGGTCAAACTCTTGCGTGTCCTACAAGAAAGGGTCGTCCTGCGGGTCGGTGGGCGGGTACCGATACCGATCGATGTTCGGGTGGTTGCGGCGACGAATGCTGATCTCCCACGGGCGGTCGAACAGGGGACGTTCCGTTCCGATCTCTATTTCCGGCTGAAGGTGGTGATGATTCACCTGCCGGCGCTGCGAGACATTCCAGAAGATATTCCCGTGCTGGCAAAATGGTTCCTGAAGAAGTATGCCGGCCAATTCGGGAAGGAAGAAAAGCTTCTTACCGATCGGGCGCTCCGCCTCATGCTGGAGTATGCGTGGCCAGGCAATGTGCGGGAACTCGAGAACGAGATGAAACGTCTCATGGCATCGCTCAGAAGGACCGTGGTGAACGAACAAGATCTCGATGAATCGATTCGTGGCAAGGAACCCAGGCCGGGTGGGTTATCCGGAGAGTTGTCGCGCTCGTTGAAGACGGCGGTGGAGCAGCTGGAGCGGCGGATGATCCGTGAGGCGCTGGCTCAGTCAAAAGGGAATCAGGCTCGCGCTGCCAAGATGCTGGGCCTCAGTCGGCAGGGTCTGATTAAGAAATTGAAGCGGTATGGGATGGCGCCCGCCTGAAGTACCCGTCACGGTTTCCGGTCGTATGCGCTGACCTCCTGTAAGCCTGCCGTGTCCAATAGGTGTGCCCGCTGTTGACGGAGAGACTGATCCGTCGGCGAGGCCTCGATCAGGTCCGAGACGCTCATGATTGTGTCATACCACAATCCTGCTTTGGCATAGCGGGCGACTGTATCGCGATCGGGAGTTTTGTCAGCGGGGATATCGCCCGCCTGTTCGGTGGTGACTCGTTCGATGCTGCCGCTGACGACGATGTCGCGCGAGCGACGTTTGGGGTCAAGGACGAGGGCCACCGACCATTCATATTGGGCACCAGGCGTCAAATGCACGCCGTGCTCGGATAAATTCACCCGCTGAATACCCGGTCCGATCGGGGGCTCCAGTTTCGCCTTCATGATCGGCTTCACCCCTTCGGTCTCCATCAAGGTGACTTCCACCTCGATCGGCGTGGTCACGGTTTCCGACACAAACCAATAGAGTACCGGCTGATCATGCGTTGTCAAACCAACATGGTCGGGAGCCAGCAGGGAGACCACGGGGCCCTTCTTTTCGATTGATCTAGTTCCTCCGCCAATGCGGCGGCCGGGAGCCGGTGCCCCGCGGTGCGGGGGGACATAGACCAGAGGAGCCGAAGCGGAGGAACCTGGTTGCGCGACCTGGTCGCGAGGAGCGGACTGTTCGGCGTGGCTCCGGGGAGCGCACAGCAACATGAGAACAACTACAAGAAAGAGAGAAAGCCTGGTGTTCACAGTGTGCCTCCTTCAAAGACTGTCTTCAAAGAATTGTGTCTCTCCCTTCAACAGAAATCAAGAGCCACACAGGAAGCATACTAGAAGGCAGGGGGCTCGGCTGTGAAGTAGGTCACAGTCTGCTGAGGTCCGTGGCAGCGTACCGAATGGGCTTATGAATCCCCATTGCGGGGAAACCCTTGAGGGGCGTATTATTGCGGCCTTTAGATCGCATCATTTATGACGGTTCGTAGTGGCGTATCGGTGGCTGAAGGAGAAGCGCCCATGAATACTGCGGGATAGCCAGGCCGAGCACTGTGAGCTGCGTCATAGGTGAGCGGCCTGGGTGGTGGTACAGATAAGGCACAGGTAGTCGTAAGGAATGGTCAGCCGGGAGGTGCCTGATGCTGGAGGCTCGGTCGTCGTCCTTTCTCCCATCGCTCCGCTCGTTCCTCTCACCCAAACGCCGTGTGCGTACTCCAAGGTTTAGCCCCCAGTTCTCAGCACTCAACTTGCAACACTTTACCCTGGAGGCTCTTGAGTCACGTCTGCTGCTCACTGCCACTCCGGCAGGGACTGTTCTGTTGGAGTCGCCGACCAACGGAGCAGAAGTGGCCGCGCAGAACCGCCACGAGCTCGTCGTGATCGACGCACAAGTGCAGGATGCTGAGCAATTGATCAGCGGAATCTCGCCCGGCCGCGAAGTCCTCATACTGAAC
>JAYWIP010000097.1:0-2879 GCA_039794465.1 Nitrospira sp. | reverse complement strand
CCGACATGGGCCCAGCCGTTCTCCGGGGCCAGAGTCTTGAAGACCGGTGCCAGCCGTTTCACCGCCTGGTCTTCGCCACCGACCATGAGACAGTAGCCGACTTTCAGCCCCCAGATCCCGCCGCTCGTACCGGCGTCCACATAGTGAAGGCCGGACTTCTTCAATTCGGCGGCGCGTCGCACGTCGTCATGGAACCGGGTATTTCCGCCGTCAATGATGGTGTCGCCCGGTTTGAGTAAGGCCGCGACCGCCTGCACGGTTTCTTCCGTTGGCGCACCGGAGGGCACCATAACCCAGACTGCGCGCGGAGCACTGAGTTTGGAGACCAGATCATTCAACGACGATGCGGCGATGCAACCCTGGCCCTCTGCCTGTTTGACGAGATCGGTCGAACGGTCGAAGACCACCACCCGATGCTGGTCCCGTCGCAGGCGTGTGACCATGTTCATGCCCATTTTGCCAAGTCCGATAAATCCTAGCTCCATAACCGCTCCTTGGTGTGTAGGTCGATATGATGGAGGAATGTCTGCCGGCGGTATTCAGGACCGGTCACATGCTCCGTAAATTGCAAACCTGGCCGAACTCGTGACCCGGGGTAGACACGGGCTGGAACGATCCGGACCCCTCAGTCGATGCGGGCGGGGTTTGGGATGTCCTTGAAGAGAAGATCGGCAAATTGTCGGCCAAAGTTGAGCCGATCGGCCAAGGTATTCGCATTGAGGAACTGACCGGCCAGGTCGGCGAGCGCCGGTTCTCGAGAAACCATAAACCGGTGAATGTCCACCGGGGCGGTCAGCCAATAGCCTCTCAGCCGGAAGAACGCCAGAATGCAATCTTCATAAAACAGGGTCAGTAGGTACTGGGCGGTGCCCGGTTTCTCCGTGAGGTCCTTTGCCTTTCCCAGCCAGTGATAACACGAGGCTTTCAGGCGAATCTGTTCATTGATGGAGGCCGGCGGGGGGCCTTGGCGAAAACGTTGGATGGCTTTCTCGATCAGCTTCGCGGTGATTCCCTCGTGGTCGAACAGGACCCGCCCCTTGCGGAGGAGCGACGGTAGCCGGAGTGAATAGGCGAGTTCGTCTTCGACGGACGTGTAGCCATGGTATCGGATGTCGACGAGACGTTCGCCGACCCGGAGAATTTCATGGCTGTCGGTGTCGCCTTTCACCAGGGCGATCAAATCAATATCGCTGTGGGGGGTAATGGCGCGCCGTGCTCCCGACCCCACGAGGATAATGCCGACCAGATCGCCGCCGCGCCGGCCCTTCACGTGCCGCAGGGCGACCTCGAGGCTGTCTTCAAAGCCTGGAGGTGTCGGCGTTTCCGGCTGCTCCGGCGGCTCCGGTACGGCGAGGAGTTCGGCGTTGAGTTCCTCGCGCGTGGGCACGCTGGCGGTGGGGTTCGAATCCATCACGAGACCTGGGTTTCTTGAATGAGACTGCGAAGACCCGTCAGCCATTGATCGAACGGCTGATCGGCATCCACGACGATTTCGAGTTTGCCGTTGGCCAACCAGCGAACCACCCCGGGATGTTCCGGAGACAAGGGGATTTCCACCCGTTCCCGATTCAGTCCGAGCGCATCCGTCACTTCGAGAATCTTGCTGATGTGCTGAAATGTGACCACTTGCAAAGACATCGCGCTCCCTTCCGAGGGCCCATCGGCATTTTATGTGCCGTTGCAAGTAGTGTCAATGCGACACGGTCGGCATGACGGCATTACGGTGTGAGCACACGGGCGAACACGGCGCCGGCTTCATCGATCTGTTTGGCGGAGACGTTGAGGTGAGTGACGGCCCGGTAACTCGATCCCCCGATCGCGTTAATGAGCACGCCTTCGTGTTTCAACGCGGCGACGATCTCGGCGGGCGAGCGCCGCTGGTCGGCTATCTGAAAGATCACGATATTCGTTTCGACATGTTGCGGCACAACCTGCACCGAGGGAATTTGCTGAAGCTGGCGGGCCAGTTTCTTCGCGTGCGTGTGATCTTCCGTCAGCCGTGTGATGTGGTGTTCCAACGCATAGATGCCGGCGGCGGCGAGGATGCCCGCTTGACGCATGGCTCCCCCGTACATACGGCGGAAACGCCGGACGCGATCGATGAGCTGCTGATCGCTGGACACGAGCAACGATCCCACCGGAGCGCCGAGGCCTTTCGAGAGGCACATGGACACGGTTTCAAAGTGCTGGGCATATGCAGCGGGAGGAAGTGTCGTGGCAGCCACGGCATTCATCAGCCGGGCGCCGTCGAGATGCATCGGGATACCGTATCTGACCGCGACAGTCCGAATCTTCTCGATCGTAGACAGGGGATAAATGGTCCCGCCTCCGGCGTTGTGCGTGTTTTCAAGGCAGATGAGAGCGGTGGGGATACTATGGGGATCCTTCGGTCTGATCGCGGCCTCCACTTGCTCCGCGTTCATGATGCCACGCTCGCCCGGCACCCAATGGAGCTGTACGCCCGCCAGCGCGCCGGCGGCGCCTTGCTCATACCGGACGATGTGGCTCGTGCTCTCGACGATGACTTCCTGCCCCGGCTGGGTCTGCGATCGGATCGCGAGCTGGTTCGCCATCGTGCCGGAGGGCACGAAGAGGGCGAAGCGCTTGCCGAGTAGCGACGCCACCATGTCTTGCAACCGGTTGACGGTGGGGTCTTCCCCATACACGTCGTCGCCCACCTCGGCGCGCGCCATGGCCTTTCTCATCCCGTCGGCGGGAACGGTCACTGTATCGCTGCGTAGGTCGATCATGCGTCAATTCTCCCGGAAGAATTCGATCGATCGGGCGCATTCTAGCAGATTATTCCCGTGGCAGGTGAATCCATACCTGCTACACTGCGCGTCCATGGCCGAACCGGATCACACTGCCATTACCCGGTG
>JAYWIP010000096.1:0-12545 GCA_039794465.1 Nitrospira sp. | reverse complement strand
GCGGCCTCCGCCGTGTTCCCTGGGTGCTCGGCAGCAAACCTGATGTGGTCATTCTTGAGCTTGGCGGAAATGACGGGCTCAGAGGGCTCAGCCTCGAACAAACGAAACACAACCTCAGCCGGATCATTGAGCAATTGCGGCAGGCCGGAGCCACAATCATCCTGGCCGGGATGAAACTGCCGCCGAATTATGGACAGGACTATATCAGAGGCTTCGAGGTCATCTACCGGGACCTCGCCAGGCACTATGATCTGGTGTTCATCCCGTTTTTCCTCGAAGGTGTGGCTGCGTCACCGGCCTTGAACCAGGCCGATGGCATCCATCCAACCAGGGAAGGCTACCGGATCGTCGTCGAACAGGTGCTTAAAGCGGTGATTCCGGTGCTGCAAGCCCGATCCAGAAAATCCCAGCCTCCTCATCGAGGTAGTTGACAGCCTCCCCCTCCCGCCGAAACCACTGGGAGAAAGACCGTAAGGCTGGCGGTGGGGTCAAAAGGGATCGGACGGTTACGACTTCTTAAAGAATGTGTCGTAGACACCGTAGCCGAGGATCACTGCGATCAACGTATAGTACAGACCGGTGATCCCGCTGTAATCCGGGGGCCCTCCCTCGGCAGGAGCATTGGCGAATGCCGGCAACACTCCAGCGAGTACGGTGATTCCTATCAGCAGACCGAGCTTCTTCATGACCGTTCCTCCTCGAAGCAACTCCAGAAAACGAGGGGGGCATTCTACTGAAATTGGTAGGCTGGGCGCAAGAGGCCGCTGCTGCTTAGAGGACCTGTTAATTATTTGGACGGGAACTTCTTAGTGAGGGTATTAAGCGCGTCGGTTACTTCCTTAAAGGACCCTGCAAGCTTGTCGAGGTGGGTGCCTTTCTTGAGGATCTCGCTCGCCACTGCCCGGAGCTGCCCGTCAAACTTGATGACTTCACCGGCGAGCCCGGCAGCATTGTTCAACAGCCCCGCATAGGCGGTGATTTCACGCTGCTGCTCTTGCGCCGTTTCTTGGGCGGCCTTGGTCTCTTGGATTGAGGACTGGAGCTGCTGAGTCAGACGCGCCGTATACGCTTCGCGATCCCTCATCTCCGACTCCAGAGTGGCGTGGGCTTCTTCACTTTGACGGAGCCGATCCTCCATGCCTTTGATCGCTTGAATCCATGTTGACACGTCCCCGGGACCCAAGGAGGGAGACTCGGGGATCTCGGTTCCCTTTTCGATGGCCTTCATCGCCGGCCCCAGCCATTCCACGAATAGCATCACCTCGCCGAGCTTCACATCAGGAGGAGATGACGGGGATGCCGCCGGCTTTCCATTAGCCGAGGAGTCTGCCGGCGATGCCTGAGCCGCCTTGGCAGCCTGGGCCTTTTTCGCCTGCTGGGGCTGGACCCATCGGTGATACTCCAGCAAGACCGCAATAGAATGGCGGCACATCGGATCTTCCGACAGCGTGCACGAACACTTCGAAATGAGCTGTCCGTCTTTTAAACGGACAGTCTGTTCATAGAGGCCGGAATTGCCGATGACGGCCGACGTGATTTGTGAATCATCCGCTTCCACGATGCGCACACGGTTTTCCGCCACATACTGGCGGCCGATCCTGAAGGCGTTGGTTTCGACCACTGATTGAATCATCTGTGGATCTAATAACCCCAACCGTTCAGCACTGCAGGCAATTTTGTTTTTCATCATCACGGGCTCCAGCTTGATAAGCAGTTCCTCAAGTGTGCCCCTCCGCTTCGAGACAGTCAAGTCCGGATCTGCATAATACCCCTTATACAGACAGGGGGGAGAACCACCCACAATGACTACGTGAGGAACGGATTTATCGGCAGCGTTTTGGCGGGCCCTTCTGACTCATCGGAGTCAGCCAGACATAGTCCGCGATCTTCTCCCGTGCGAATTCACGGACGTCCTCGATCCGGCTCTTGTCGAACGAGGTCATATAGACCGTGGTCTGCTTCACATGGCCTGACAGCCGTCTGGCAACCCGCATCGGCACCGGGAGACCGTATTGGATATGCCCCCCGCCCGTATAGCTCACCATGATACCGCGGGACCCGCTCGTGTCTCGGCGCAAGGCTTCCAATCCGGCAGTCAGCGTCTTGGCCATGCCTTCGTCGCGGACCATTGAAGCCTCGTACATCGTCCGGAAATGTTCCTCGGTACCTCCTCCATGGCATTGCTGAAGCTGATCGATGATGCGCGCACGATAGGCAGGATCATCGACGATTTCCTCATGATCCAGCCCCCATTGCGTCCATTCCTGCTCTCGCCGGACATGCTCCAGGCCGTTTTTCACGACCCGCCGGATCAGAGGCCTCGGGGGATTCATGGCAAGGAGGGGCAGATGCCGGGCACGGGCAAATGCCACCAGCGGCTCATAGTCTTCAAACGCGCCACCCCAGTTCTGTGTCCATTTGACCTGTTCGAGGAATTGGCTTCGCCCCAGCCGATCGTTCAAGACATATTCGTCTAGGGCCGGCTGGCCGTCCCATCCGAACATCTCTATTCCGATTGTAGGCTGAAGACCGTGGGCCAGCAGCCGGTCCAGGACTTTCAGGGCGGCTTCGACATGATAGCGATTGTGGTGCTCTTCCCCCAAGTAGACAATGTCATACGCCGCCAGCTCGTTCAGCCATTCGGACGATGAGAGCACCCGGCCGGTTTGCGTGTCCACCACCTGCCATGGCTGCCATTCGCTCTCTCCGGTGGAGTCAAGAAATGGCCGATGTCCCGAGGCACAGCCCAAACTCAGCGTGAACAGCCATGCGAGGATTCCCAGCTGAATAGCAAGCCGGACGGTTGAGTGGTGTCGCCGAGCGATCATCCGGAGTAGATTTTCCATGGTCATGGTCAACTTCTATCACACCTATCACACTGCCGAGACACGGACAAGCTGCCTTGACGACGACGTTCACAGGCCACTATTCTCCAAAGAAATTGAACGTCCTTTCGACTTGCCACCAACCGCCGGATGGTCCGATGAGCGCCGAGCCCTCCTCCCTCGCCGAGTTCCGCCGTCTCGTCAGCCAGCGTGCGAGACACTCCTCGACACAATGGGACGCTTCAAGACAATTGATCGAACGGCAGGGGTTTCCCGCAACCATCGCCCGACTCCTCCACCGACTTCAGGAACGAGACCTTCCGGCTGCCATCAAGGAACCGCTCCTCAAGATAGTCGATCAGCCCGGGGCCCATCGGGTTCAGGATTTGGACGGCGAAGGACTCAAGGCGCTGACGGGGTTTCCGCCGGCCAAAGCCCTGCGCGCCCTCTGTATATTCTTTGATCTCGTTGCCGCACCCGGCTCGCAGTGGGCAATTCCTGCAATCGCCAGTGAAGAAGTTGAACTCCTGATCCGCCGCCGGGCCAATCCGTTCGATCTTCTGCACGTCGTCGAACCGGCGTCCCTGTTGGACCTCGGCGCCGGCGATCTTTCTTTCGCCGGCGAAGTGGTTGAGTACTATGGTCCGGAGCTCCGTCGGCAGCGCAGGCAGCTTCTCCTTCATTGCATCGACCGGCTCGATCCCGGTTCACAGCTGGGCGCTCCTCTCCACCCCAGTCAGGAAAGGCTGCGAACACTCCAGCAGACCGACTGTGTCTCCTTTGCCTTCTATGGGAATCAAGATATGTTTGATCTCCGTTCATTGGAGGAACGTGGCTTGCTCGCGAAGCGATACGCGATGGTCACCTGCTGGGCCCCGGCAACACCGACGTTTGCGTACGATCCGGGGAGGCTTGCCCGGCCAATCATTGAAGAGGAGCTGCGCCGGACCATGGGTGCGTCCAGACAGATCCGGTACCAAGGTGAGCGGGCGCTCGAAGTGCTGCACGGAGATCGTGCCCTCCTCTTTCCACCCTGGAAGTTTGAGATCGTCGGCCCTCGAGCGCTTCTCAATCTCCTCGCGACTCGAGGCCTGCTGTGTGTCCTCGGTGCGGTCGATAACCAAGTGTTCTGGGAACTTTTGGCCCAATTGCTCGAGGACCCACGCTACCGCCCACGAGATCGGCCCTTCACCGCTGCCACTATTCCGGAGATCTTCGGCGACCTCTATCTCGCACTTGCTCGCCTCCCGATCGGCGACTCCGTGGATCTTTCGGAACTGGGGACTCTCCGACAGCCACTTGCTACGGACAACTCTTCCTCCTCGCCGAACCACACACTCGGCACATTCCGGTATGTTCGGATTAGCCGAGGAGCAACCTTCCCAGGCATTCCTGCGAGCAACACAGCGAGACAATTCTCCGCCATGGTGGAAGAGGTCGCACCGTGGTTCCTGACCCTGATCCCCGCGTAACAGCTCGCTCATGGCATAAAAATCCATAAAAATTGACCACCCCGGGACCCTTTGTTAGACTTCGACGGTGTCCTACCGGCGAATCCAATCCCCTGGCCAGATAAGACTTCCATGATGAATTCCACACAACCGATTCGAGCGATTCACGAGAATATTTCACGGGTGATCAAGGGGAAGCCGCAGGTCATCGAACTGACCCTCGTGGCGTTGCTGGCCCGCGGCCATCTTCTACTTGAAGATGTGCCGGGGGTAGGAAAAACCACGCTGGCCCATAGTCTTGCGCGATCGTTGGACTGTTCGTTCAAGCGCATTCAGTTTACGAGCGATCTGTTGCCATCCGACATCGTCGGCGTGTCGATCTTCAATCGTCAGAAGCAAGCATTCGAGTTCATGCCCGGCCCCATCTTCGCCAATATCGTGCTGGCCGACGAGATCAATCGGACGACCCCCAAAACACAAAGCAGTCTCTTGGAGGCCATGAGCGAAGCGCAGATTTCCGTGGATAATCAAACGTATCCGCTGAACCAACCGTTCATGGTCATTGCCACCCAGAACCCCGCGGAATACCACGGCACCTTTCCGCTTCCCGAATCCCAGCTGGATCGGTTTCTGATGCGGCTGCGTATCGGCTATCCGTCGCCTGACGAGGAAAAGAAGGTGCTCGATCGAGCTCAGTCGCTGCATCCGGCCGAGGACCTTCAGCCGGTGCTCGCCGCGCAAGATGTGCTGGACCTTCAAGCTCAAGTCGATAAAGTCTTCATGGAAGAAAGCCTGACGGAGTATCTCTTGTCGATCGTGCAGGCCACGAGACAGTCCGAACTCGTCTCGCTGGGAGTGAGCACCCGCGGCGCATTGGCCTTGAGTCGGGCGGTCAAGGCCCTGGCGCTGGTGCGTGGCCGAAACTACTGTCTTCCGGACGACATCAAGGAGCTTGCCCCGACGGTTCTCTCTCACCGCATCATGGTGGCCCGCACACAAGGCCTCCGCCAGCGAAGCTTCGAGCAGGCCGAGCGGATTATTCAAGATCTCGTGGAATCGGTTCCTGTTCCCGTATAACCGCTCCTCCTCTCACAGGTTGCGGAACAACTATTTTCGGCAGGCAGAACTACGAGCTGGTGACACATGCTGACCCGACTCCGCGCGATCGTTCAGCGGCTTACGTATCACCGCTCAACCCGCCTGACGTCCGAAGGTCTTCAATTCTTGTTCTTCACCCTGGCTGTGGGCATCGCCGCGATCAATACCGGCAACAACCTCTTCTATCTGTTGCTGTCGATGATGCTGAGCATCATCTTGGTCTCGGGGATCGTCGCGGAGCACTGCCTGCGGCGTTTGGAATTCCACCGTCACCTGCCGGACCTGCTTTTCACCAATGAGCTGGCGACGGCCACCCTCGTGGTCAAGAACCGGAAATCCCGGTTCCCCAGCTTCTCGCTGACTCTGTTCGATGTCTGTGACGGGCAGGATATCGATCGAGGCCTGGTGATCCGCGAGCTGCCTCCCGGCGCCAGCAAGCTGCTGTCTTATCCCCTGGTCGCTGCCCGCCGAGGCCGGCTGCGGCTGGATGGAGTCCGAGTGATCACGTCATTTCCGTTCGGCCTCTTTCTCAAGAAAGCCTATTATCCCGTCGCCGGAGAGGCGATCATCTGCCCCGAAATCAAGCCGCTTGCGGATGAAGTTCTACAAGACGTGCTGGCGGCCGGTCAGGAACACACGGCTCATCGAAAAGGCTACGGGAGCGACCTGTACAATCTGCGCCTCTACCAGGCCGGAGACGACTCGCGAGCGATCCATTGGGTGACAACGGCCAGAACGTCAAAACTGACCGTCCGAGAAACTGAGGCGGAGAGTCAACGCCGGGCCTCGATCTATCTGTCGCCGCTGGCTCCTGACAACCTCGATACGGAGTTCGAGGAGGCCGTCGCATATACGGCTTCTCTGGTCCATCACTTGGCAGTCCGTGGCTATCATCTGCAATTGACGACTGGGTCGTCTCGTTCCTCCTTCGGACAAGGTGAAGCCCATCTTCTCGACCTTCTGCGCATGCTGGCCCTCTGCGAACGGCGCGCTCCGCATGCCGATATGAGGTCCGACACCGATCGGCTCATGGAGCCGCCTGACACAGTAGACAGTGGCGCACTGATTGTCGTGCGGCCGTGGCGCGGAGCGGAGGTACCAAGCGCGCCTGTTCCCGTGCTGCTGGTCGACACCGAAACATTCCTTGGAGCGTCACATGCCATGTGACCAGGCCCTTCGGCTCACCTCGATCGTGCTGGCATCAGCATCGTTCGTCGGATTAGTCCTTGGTGCGAGTCTGCCTGGCTGGCTGATTTTTCTGACCGCATCGGCTCTGCTCGTTGCACTGTCGCGAACCGGAAATGTGACCGCCATCACCTCTGTGGTCCGGCTTGTTACCTTATCGCCAACAACCTGGAATGTCCTCGTCTTGAGTGGTTTTCTCGGATTCTGGATCGACAGCCTGTGGATTTCCGGCGATCTCCTGACATCCGGGATTCATTTTCTCCTGGTCCTGATGATCATTAAATTGTTCAATCTGCAGCACCGGCGGGACTATGTGCATCTCTTTGCCATAAGCCTGGTCGCGATTTTAGCGGCTGCGTCGTTAACGTCGGAGCTCTGGTATTTCCCCATCTTTCTCGCCTATATGTTGGCCGGGGTCTGGACCCTGCTGCTCTTCCAGCTGACCAAAGACGCCGCCGTTCCGTGGGCCGCCATACGACGGGAACCTGAACCGTTGGAATCGAACAGCGATGTCACTCCCAAAATGTTCTGGATGGCCAATGGGCTCGCCGCCGCGACCTTTGGATTGACCCTCGTCATCTTCTTCGTGATCCCCCGTGTGAGCGCCGGGTTTTATCAGAAGGGGTACGGCGAGAACATCCGCACCTCAGGGTTCTCAAATACGGTGGACTTGGGATCCATCGGACCAATCAAACGTGATCGCAGTGTGGTGATGCGTGTCGAGCTGCCGGACCGCCAGGCGCATGAAGTGGGACGATTCTATTTGCGGGGCCTGGCGTTCGATCGTTACGACGGGAGATCGTGGGCGAATCAATTGAGCCACCGCCGGAGCCTGAGCGAAGATTCACCGGAGACGTTTACTCTGCGCGGGAGCCAGTCGCACAAGCCGCCTCCCCACGGACCTGCACTCCGCCAACATATCCAGTTGGAGCCCCTGGATACTCCTGTGCTCTTCGCGGCACCCTTTGCGGAATCCATCAACGGCAGGTTCCCGGCTATCCAAGCAGATGTCACCGGCGCCCTGTATTTACCGTTTCCGAGTTCGACGCGTATTGAATACTCCGCCGTCTCTCGATCGAACACAGTAGCGCCGGCCGATTTGCAACCCCGGCCAACCGCGTATCCCGAGTTGTTTATCAGGCATTTCCTGCAAATGCCTGTGCAATCGGAACGCATCGCTGCGCTGGCGCGCGACGTGGCCGAATCCAAACAGACCATGTATGAAAAGGCCGTCGCGATTCAGGACCATCTCTCGAGCCATTACCGGTACAGCCTCGATGCCCCACTTGCCGCGCAAGCGCATCCGCTCGAGGAGTTTCTCTTCGACAGGAAAACCGGCTACTGCGAACACTATGCGACGGCCATGGTGATGATGTTGCGGGCGATCGGCATTCCCGCTCGCCTCGTCACAGGCTTCTTGGCGACCGAATGGAACGAGTATGGGAATTACTATGTCGTGAGGCAGCAGGATGCCCATGCCTGGGTGGAGGTGCATCTGCCGCATTCCGGTTGGGTCATGATGGACCCAACGCCGGCCGATGGCGACAGCCCCGGCGGGACCCTTCCGGCATGGCACACGGTGCAGAGCATGCTGGACAGCGTCCGGCTTCGCTGGAACCGTTTCTTCGTGCAATACAGTGCGACCGACCAGCTTGCCGTCATGCGTGACCTACAGACCGGCAGCGCTTCGGTCCGTCTTCGAACACTGGATTCCCTGGCTGCGTTCTTGAGACCTCTGACGGCCGCGTTCGAGACAGGCATCGACTCCATGACCAACGGGGGCCTACCTCATGTCGTGAAGGTCGTCGCAATCCTGTTGGCAGGATGCGGCGTCGTTGCCTGGCTTGTCTGGGGTCGGCCGTGGAATTGGCCACGCCGGTCAACAGGTGCAGCCGGTGACGAACAGGCGATCGTCCAGCTCTACCGTCGGATGCTTCGACAACTCGAGCGGAGGGGGATACGCAAGCCCGCCGCCATGCCTCCGCTCCAATTCATTCGTATCATCCAGGCACAGTGGAGCGCCGCGGGCACAGCCGTCGCGTCCATTACAGAACTCTATTGCCGCGCACGTTTCGGCCGCGTGCCTCTCACAAGAGAAGAACTTCACCGTGCGCAAGAGACCTTCCACCGGTTGACGTCGTTGAGCCGCTCATAGGCCCAAGCTGCCTCGGATTTCCTCGTCCATTCTCCACCTGTCCGGGACCAGTCCTCGTGACATACCTGGCGCAATCCGCCTGTTTCCAACGTTCACGACACGCGGCTGGCTTGACCTCCTCCTCGAATCTGCGTACAAGCAGGTGGCTATGAAGCTGGTCCAGAAACGATCGAAGAAAACGGGCCTGTCGCCGGGCACGCTGGTTCATATCGGCGAGAACCGGACCGAGACGGTCGAGATCACGCTGTTCAACTACGCCGGCGCGCAGTGCGACGAGCGCACGGTCACGAATCCAAACGATCTGCAGCCGCCCGCGGACGAAACGGTGACGTGGATCAACGTCGGAGGCGTCCACAAGATCGACGTATTGGAGGCCTTCGGAAAGCAGTTCGGCCTCCATCCTTTGCTCCTGGAGGATATCGCCAATACGGACCAGCGGCCCAAGCTCGACGATTACGAGACCTATGTGTTTCTGGTGGTGAAGATGCTGGCGGTGACCGACCGGGGCAGCATTCTTGTCGAACAGGTGAGTTTCGTGCTCGGACGCAATTACGTGCTGTCGTTTCAAGAAAACGGGACCGATGTCTTTCGTCCGGTACGCGATCGCCTGCGCGCCGGCAAAGGTCGCCTCCGCCACAACGGCTCGGACTATCTGCTCTATGCGCTGGTGGATGCGGTCGTCGATCAGTATTTTGCCGTGCTGGAGTCACTCGGCGAAAAGATCGAAACACTGCAAGAACGGGTGATGGCCGACCCGAAGCCCGATACCCTCAGGGACATCCACGCGCTGAAACGGCAACTACTGTTCGTTCGGCGGGCCGTCTGGCCGTTGCGGGAGGTGACCAACAGTTTGTCCCGCTCGGACTGCCCCTACCTGCATGAACCCACAAAGGTCTTCTTCCGCGACGTCTACGATCACGTCGTCCAGATCGTCGATACCATCGAAACCTTGCGCGAAATGCTGTCGGCGAGCCTGGAGATCTATCTGTCGAGCGTCAGCTATCGCCTGAACGCCGTGATGCGAGTGCTCACGGTCATCACCACGATCTTCATGCCGCTGAGTTTCATCGCGAGTGTCTATGGCATGAACTTCGAGCACATGCCTGAACTGAAGTGGGAATGGGGCTATCCGTTCGTGCTGGGCGCAATGGGCCTGGTGGCGGCGGGCATGCTGATCGGCTTCCGGCGGCGCAAGTGGCTGTAGATCGAAGACGCGTGTTCTACTCTTCTTGGACTTCCACGCGATCGACGAAGTAGGTCGTCTCGCCGAAGCAGGTGGTCGGGAGGTAGCGGTACTCTTTGTAATGCAGAATGACGCGCTTGCCGAGCACGCGCGACAGTTCGTCGGCGACGCGGTCGTCCCACACGGTGAATCCCCACAGGACGGGCGCCACGCCGGGAACCGTGGTCATGGCCAATTCGCCTTCGTGCGTCTTGCACACCCAGCCTTTCCTCGAAAATTTCTGGATGTACCCGGCGCGATTCCCGTCGGAATAGGTCCAATTGAACGCCACGGTCAGATAGGCTGCGGCCAGGAGGACGGCTACGGTCATAACCCACTTCATCGTCGCTCCTTACCGAGTTACCGGAGATCTGCGAAGAGCCACGGGGCTTCCGCCTTCCGGCGTTGTTCATAGGCAGTGATGGCAGTTTCGTGCTGCAGCGTGAGGCCGATCGAGTCCAACCCGCGATACAGGCAATCTTTGCGGAAGGGATCGATCTCGAATCGATACACCGTTCCCCTCGGAGTCGTGACCGTTTGCTGACCGAGATCCACCGTGAGTGTATACCCCATTGTTCCGGCGGCCTCGCTCAAGAGGGACAGCACCTCGTCCCCCTTCAGCACCACCGGCAAGATCCCGTTCTGGAAACAGTTGTTGTAGAAAATGTCGGCAAAACTCGGCGCGATCACGCAACGGAACCCTTGATCGAGCAATGCCCAGGGTGCATGCTCGCGGGACGACCCGCAGCCGAAATTGTCTCGGGTCAACAAGATCGTAGCGCCCTGATAGCGGGCTTGATTCAAGAAAAAATCGGGATCGGGCGAGCCGTCTTTTCTCTTCCGCCAATCGAAAAACAGGCCGTCACGGAGGCCGGTCCGCTTGATCGTCTTCAGAAACTGTTTCGGAATGATCTGGTCCGTGTCGACGTTTACGCGATCAAGCGGCGCGACGAGACCGGTCAGTTGTGTGAAGGCCTGCATAACGGTTACCCCCACGTCCTGATATCGACGAAATGCCCTTCGACTGCGGCGGCCACCGCCATGGCAGGTGATACGAGGTGGGTACGGCCGCCGGCTCCCTGACGCCCCTCAAAATTTCGATTACTGGTGGAGGCGCAGCGCTCACCCGGTTGGAGCACGTCCGCATTCATCGCCAGACACATGCTGCAGCCGGCCTCGCGCCATTCGAATCCGGCCTCGCGGAAGACCCGGTCGAGCCCTTCGGCCTCGGCTTGCTGCTTGACGAGTCCCGATCCGGGGACCACCATGGCATGCACCGTCCTGGCCACTTTCTTTCCCTTGGCAAACGCGGCGGCAATTCGGAGATCCTCGATTCTTGAATTCGTGCAAGAGCCGATAAAGACCTTGTCGATTGTGATCTCAGTAATCGGCATATTGGGAGTCAGGCCCATATATTCCAGGGCCCGCTCCGTCGCATGTCTCGTCTTTTCATCAGGCATACCCTTCGGATCCGGCACCCGTTGATCCACGCCGGCCACCATGCCGGGGCTCGTGCCCCAACTGACTTGCGGGGCGATGTCTTCCGCCCGCAGGGTGACAGTCATGTCGTACTTGGCGTTCGCATCGGTCTTCAGCTGCTGCCAGCTGTTCACCGCCTGCTTGAGAAGGTCGCCCTTCGGCGCAAGCGGCCGACCCGTGATGTACGCGATGGTCTTGTCATCCGGCGCCACCATGCCGGCGCGGGCGCCGCCCTCGATCGACATATTGCAAAGGGTCATGCGGCCTTCCATGCTCAAGGCGCGAATGGCCATGCCGGTGTATTCGATGACGTACCCCGTACCCCCGGCGGTGCCGATTTTTCCGATGACGGCGAGGATGATGTCCTTCGCCGAGCAGCGGTCCGCCAGGGTGCCGTCGACGCGGATTTCCATCGTCCTGGGCCGCTTTTGCACCAAACATTGCGTGGCGAGCACATGCTCCACTTCGCTGGTGCCAATGCCAAACGCCAGCGCGCCGAACGCGCCGTGGGTCGAGGTGTGAGAATCTCCGCACACGATCGTGGTGCCCGGCAACGTGAACCCTTGCTCAGGACCGATCACATGCACGACTCCCTGCCTGATGTCGTTCATACCGAACAGGGTAATCCCGAAATCCCGGCAATTTTCCTCCAGGGTCTGGATCTGCTTGGCGCTGATCTGGTCGGCGATCGGCAGCGTCCGGTCTGTCGTCGGAACGTTGTGGTCGGGCACCGCCAGCGTCGCAGCAGGCCGGCGAGGCCGGCGCCCGGCCAGCTTCAACCCTTCAAACGCCTGCGGGGACGTGACTTCGTGGACCAATTGCCGGTCAATATAGAGGAGTGTGGTGCCGTCCGGCTCCTCTCGGACGACGTGGGATTCCCAAATCTTGTCGAACAACGTGGTACCGGCCATGACCCTCACTCCTCACCGTTCTACGCCCTGAAAAATGCGGGGGCTCATTATACATAGGCGATCGCCGGCATGCCAGGGCAGGCTGAGCCGGTTGCCATGTGATGGAGACTTCAGCATCGGCCCCGCCCTGCCGATAAGCAAATGATGGAGAGACCGACGCTCAACCCTGATTCGATCACCATCCCCCGTTGGACCATCAAACGCGACACACGGTCGATC
>JAYWIP010000095.1:0-3080 GCA_039794465.1 Nitrospira sp. | reverse complement strand
GGTCACCTCGTGTCCCGCCTGAAGCAACTCGACGCAGGTGTGCGATCCGATATATCCGGCACCGCCTGTAACAAGAATCACGCAGTACCTCCAGCAGAATTGGCTTTCGGGTTTTTGTGATGCCAGAGTAGCAGATCACAGGGGGAGGTCAAGAGGGGGCATAAAATGGCAGGGGCAATACGCACGAGCCGGCTTGGCGATATCCGGTCGGGTACATTCTTCCTGCTTCTTGGTATAGTGGGTGCGGAGTGCGGTGGAGGTCAAGCCAGAACAATGGCGGCGATAACTACGAAGCACGACCGTATCATCTGCCGGCGATTTCCTATCGGGGCCGTGCTGACCATACTGCTGATGTGCGTTCTGGCAGCCGGCCCATGTGCCGCCGCGGATGATAGGGCCAGGCCGTCGTCTGAACGAGTCGCTGAACAGGCCAAAGCTGTGTGGGAAAGTGGAGCGCCGCTTGCTGCTTTGGAGCTGCTCGATCAGGTGACCCAAGCCGATCCGGAGGCGCTGGCATTGCATAAGCTGCGCGGCGATATCCTGGCCACATTCCGGGGACCCAAGGAAGCCGTGCAGGCGTACGATCTGGTCCTTGCCACACGGCCGGCGGCATTGGATGTCCGGTGGGCGAAGTGGAGTGTCTTGGTCTGGTGGGGACAGGACAACGAGGCCATCGCTGAACTGCGCCGCATCGCCCACATTGACCGCCGGAATCCGCTGATCCACTTCAGGCTGGCTCAGGAACTTCGAAAGATTGATCGGCTCGAAGAATCGCTAGAATCCTACATACAGGCCGTCCACTTGATGCCGGATATGCTGAGCTGGCGATTGGCCCTGGCGCGGGCACGGTTTGACGTCCTGGATTATCAAGGGGCGGAGGCCGAGGTGCAGACGGTGCTGCAACGGTTGCCGCCTGGCTCCCCCTTGGAGATTCCGGCCAAGAATCAGCTCGCACAATTATACGAATCGATGGAGCGGGGGCGGCGCTTTACTCCCGTGCTGACGCCTGGCGCGACGGCGGCACAGCTCAAAGAATGGGCGGAGATCCGCGCCGACGCCTGGAGATTGTTCGCCGCCGGCCGGTACGGAGAGGCCGAGCCGATGTATCGCAAGATGCTGATGCTGAACCCGACGGACGCGCTGGCCACACATCAGTTGGGTCTGACCCTCATGCAACTGGGCCGGTGTGAAGAGGCGCTGGCTGTGTTTGGGAAGATGTCCGATCTCGATCCGAGTGAGGAGGATTATGCAGATACGACCTATCGGATGGGCCAGTGTTTAGTGGAACTGGAACGGTGGGAGGATGCCTTCCTGCATTTTCAAATGCTCTACGACGCGGCCGTTGAATTCGAAGAGGCCAACAAGAACATCGCGTTGCCGGCCGGAACCAAAGTGTTGTCGAAAGAGAAGATCGCGCGGTGGTTGGAGAAAGTGCGCCCGCATGTTCCCGAATTGGCCACATTGCAGGCGCAGGCGGAGAAATCCGCCGGGCCCTCCCATGAGTCGGCGCAGGTGGCTGAGCCTTCAACAGACGCGGTGTACGCAAAAGCGGTTGCACCGGTCAAGCCGCAACGTGTGCTGGACGCCGGCGCGGCGCTGATGGGACGCGACGCCGATTTTAGCTGGTTTCGATTTGTGATCCCGTCGGCGAAAGTCGTCCGGGACGATTTCCCGACCGGGGCGCATGACTTCATCCCGCTGAGTCCGGGAGACACGTTTCCCGCGACACACGGGGAGATCTATCTGGTGTTCGGCCTAGTGTCGGCGTCGTACGATGCCGTGCCGCTGACCGCGCGATGCACACTGGAAACGTCCGTGACGGCCGGGCCGCAACAGGTCATTGCCCAGGATCACGTGCTGACCTCGATGAACGACCAGTCCGGCTATTTCATGCTGAGCCGCCCCCAAGGCGGGTGGCCGACGGGATTCTACCGCTGCGGACTCTTCGCCGGTGAACGCACGTCCGCCTATACCCTGGCCGACGAAGTGCGGTTCAGAATTGTGGGAGCTCCATAGAAGCTGGACAGATGGCGAAGGATAGCGCAATCCGTTGGATCATTGTGTTGGTCAAGCGGCTGAGATAGTGTGTTGCGACTGGCTCTGCCAGCGCGGTCGAGGGGGGGCCTGTCCCAGGACATGCTCATTGGAGGTCTTAGCATGATATGCACAATTTGCCGACGTGCCGGATGCTGGGCGGCCATACTGGTTTTGGCGACGGGCTGTACCCAGTTTGCCATCCAGGGAGATTCTGCACAGGAACATCTTGGGAGAGGGATCGTCTCCGGAACCTTGGGCGAACAACAGCGTGTGGCGCTGTGCGCCGGAGAGCCTTCTTCCATTTCAGTGGTTGGTCACGTGTTGGCGTTGGAAGGTGGGGCCTATGTGATTCGGGATGCCCAAGGGCAGGCCATCCGTGTTCCGCATGATGAGAACACCAGGATCGACCGGCCGGCCCACGTGGGCGACCGCATTCAATCCTGGCTGGACCGCCATGGCCGCGCCCTGCTGATCCGCAGCCTCGATGGGAACGGACGGTAGGTCCTCGTCCAAGCTCCACTCGGTCGGAATCTCATCTAAACAACCGGATCTGTGCAATCGAGAAAAGACTGCCCACGCCGGGAGTTTCCTTTGATGCCGGCATTCCCGCGGCGCGATTCACCTTTCTGTTCGACCGATCGCTGTCATAGTGCTAGGCTTCCTTTGCCATGCCAATCACAGTACTTGAGCCGACGGCCGCTGCCGTTACCAACCGATCTGGAGCGTCCGAGGCCTTGCCACAGGCGGCAGTGTCGGCTCTGTGGCATGGCCAGATGATTGAGGCCATCAGAGTGGTTCGCCTTGAGCGGCACCTCGATCTGAAAGGCGCGAAAGATCAGGTCGATGCCTACCTCCGCCAGCAGCCGGTGCTGAAGAAGAAGATCGAGCAGAGGCAAACCGACACACGGGATGGTCTGCTGCGCTGGGCGGCCTTTCTGCTGATCGGCGGGGCCGGGCTTGCCTATTTCCTCCAGTAGCAGATCGTCGAACGGTACCCGCCGCATCGGTACGAATCCTTTGTCGAATGCTGAACCGTACAAGTT
>JAYWIP010000094.1:0-2433 GCA_039794465.1 Nitrospira sp. | reverse complement strand
GCGCCAATGCGCTGCTCAACGTCGGGTCTGAGCAAGTCAGAGATGGTTGCGATCGCGACGTCCATGCCGAACTCCGAGACCTTGGTCAAATTGCGGGTAAATCTCGGATTGGCAGTCGTCAGCTGGTCCAAGGCCGCAAGGGTGATATGGAGGACGAAGGATCGCTCTATCGCCTGAAAGGTCAACACGCGTGTGCGCCGGGTGAGCGCGGGCCCGTATCCGAACCAAGTACCTATCCGCACAACGTCAGCCAGACGGCTTTCACCATGGCTCCATGGGACGTAAACGCCGAAGGCACCGCCAGCAACTCCATACATGCCACCGCCGAAGTCGCCCCGACGGAACACGAAGTTGCCCGCGGGAACTTCCTTGAGCATCGCTTTCTCCAGAAAAGCCGCTTGAAACTCCCGATCTTGATCGGCGAGCCACCCCTGCTCAGACAATACTCGCATCGCGTCGAAATGCACCATGGGCTGCACACTGGTCGTCACTTGTTCACGTTTGGTTAAAGCTATCGAGACACGGCGTGTTTCCGGACTCCCCCGGTTCACCTTACACGCCATCCTGCTATGCCAAGTCCAGTTTTGTAGCAAACACAACAAACTTCAGAGTTGGTCTGATGCAAGATCGGAGCTTCGATAGCATTTAGAAGACGAAGCGCAAGGGTATGGCTGCGTATGGATCGACGCTCGATCTCCGACGTAGCCCAGAACTTATCAGCGACCGCCGACAGACGAACAGCGTGTGGAGTTTGATGATGCCGATCACTGAGCTTTCGACCACCCCACTCGAGAGACCGAGGCCGTGGAAGGCGGTCCTTTCATGTGCAATCGCTCTTACTTCCGTCCTTACGGTGCCGCTTCCGGCCTCCGGCGAGACCCCCAGCCTCCAAGACATGGCGAAGACCACTGTTGCCTTGCCTGAAATCACAATCTATCCGGCAAGAGACATCATCACTCTTGATCCCGCGAAGCCGAATGTCCAGGCGATTGCCGTCGTGGGCAATCGGATTATCGGAACAGGGACACTCGAAGAACTCAAGAAAAGCGCTGGGCGGCAACCATATCGGATCAGCGAAAAGTTCTCTAATCTTGTCGTCGTGCCCGGATTCATAGCTCAACACGATCACCCACTTCTGGCCGCACTCACGATGACAACGGAGATCATCGCGATCGAAGACTGGGTTCTTCCTCAAGGCACGTCAAAGGCGGCGAAGAACCGCGAAGAGTATCTCCGGCGCGTCGCGGAGGCCAGTGCCAAGCTGACCGATCCCAACGAAGTTCTCGTTACCTGGGGCTACCATCACTATTTTCATGGGGAATTGAAGAAGGCTGACCTCGACTCCGTGAGCAGTTCTCGACCAATTATTGTCTGGCACCGCTCGGCCCATGAATTCTATCTGAATTCTGCTGCCGAACGTAAATTCGGCGTTACGAGGGAATGGTTCGAAAAGCAGAGCGACTCTGCAAAAAAGCAATCCGACTTCGACAATGCCCACTACTGGGAGCAAGGAGGATTTTCCGTGATGCCGCTGATCGCCTCTGCGATTGCGACTCCCGAGAGACTGCGCGAGGGGTTAGAGTTCGTTCAGGCTTACTATCACGCTGCCGGCGTGACGCTTGGTGCCGAGCCCGGCGGTCTCGCCTCGAAGAAGTTGCAAGATGCGCAGAATGAAGTCCTCAGTGCCTCATCTTCCCCGTTCCGATTCTATTTTCTGGTCGATGGGAAATCCGTCACCGGCGCTTTCCCCGACAATAAGGTGATCAAGGAAAGCGAGAAGTTCCTGACTTGGGGTAGGGGCATGACGGCCTATTTGCCTAAGCAGGTCAAGCTGTTCGCTGACGGCGCGATCTTTTCTCAACTCATGCAGTTGCGGGACGGGTATACCGACCGCCACAAGGGCGAGTGGATGATGGACCTCGCCTTCTTTGCGCGCACGATGCGCGTATACTGGGACGCAGGTTATCAGCTCCACATCCACGTCAATGGTGATGCCGGCCTCGACATGGTGCTCAATCAGCTCGAGCTGAATATGCGTCGAAAGCCCCGACCGAACCATCGCACGGTCATTGTTCACTTTGCTGTTTCGACACCTGATCAAGTGGCTCGGATCAAGCAGCTTGGGGCGGTTGTCAGTGGCAACCCGTACTATCCAGTCGCGCTTGCCGACAACTACAGAACGAACGGACTTGATCCTGCCCGCGCAGACGCGATGGTCAGAATGGGAGACGTCGAGCGGGCCAACATCTCCTACTCGTTCCATTCGGACATGCCTATGGCTCCTGGTCAGCCCCTATTTCTCATGTGGGCTGGCGTCAATCGCGTAACAAACAATGGCAATACTCGTGAACCGGCTCAGGCCGTGAGCCGCCTCGGTGCATTGAAAGCAGTTACGCTGGACGCTGCTTATTCACTGCAACTCGAAAAGGATGT